>CAZMJS010000012.1:0-201 GCA_964566695.1 uncultured Bradymonadales bacterium | reverse complement strand
CCGCATCCTCCTCTGGCGCCGCATCCTCCTCTGGCGCCTCGTCCTTCTCTGGCGCCTCGTCCTTCTCTGGCGCCTCGTCCTCCTGCGCGAAATCCAGTTCCAATTGTTCCTCAGGCCGACGCCGCCGAAAGATCAGATAATCGCTGGTCGCCGGTTCTACCTCCATGCCCGTGTAGAACGAAGATGCCCGGTACCACGCCA
>CAZMJS010000011.1:36931-58957 GCA_964566695.1 uncultured Bradymonadales bacterium | reverse complement strand
CAATCTGCAGGTGGGGCTGGGCATGCCGTCGGTGCAGATGAGTTGGCGCTTTTGACCGCAATCAGTCGCTGCTTTGGCGTTTAAAGTGGGACCACAGGCCGGCGGGGAAGGCGACGAGGGCGCTGGCGAGGATGGCGTAGGCCGCGGGGACGGCGGGGTTGAAGAAGCCCAGGCTGGGCAGATGGGTGTCGAAGAGGAGGTTGAGGGGGCCCAGTTGGGGGATCATATCGCCGAGGACGGCGCCGTCGCGGGCGGCGGCACCGCCGAGCAGGAAGAGGGCCAGGTAGCAGATGAGGCCCGTGAGGGCGGCGGCGAAGACGACGCGGCCGTTGATGTGGGGAAAGAAGATGCCCACCAGGATGGGGATGGCGCTGGTGGCGACGATGCCGTAGACGCCGATCTGGCCAAAGATGGCGAGGACGCCGGGGTCGAAGAGGAGGATGACGAAGGTCAACACTCCCATGGCGATGAGGATGAGTTGGCCGACGCGGTGGGCGATGCGGTGGCGCTCCTCCTCGTCGCGGTCGGCCAGGAGGTTGTCGCGGGTCAGGTTGAGGAAGAGGTCGTTGGCGAAGATGCTGGAGAGGGCGATGAGGATGCCGTCGAGGGTGCTCATGCCGGCGGCCAGGAGGGCCACGGAGATGATGGCCGTCATCAGGGGGCCGAAGCTCTCGACGACGTACATGATGAGGACCCGATCTTGGTCCGGGGCGCCGCTGGCGCCGATGACGGCGTCGGGGCCGAGGCCGATGAGGTGGGCGTAGAGGCCGACCAGGAGGAGGGCCAAAAAGACCAGGGAGACCACCAGGTAGACGCCCAGGCCCTTCCACAGGTCGGCTTGGTCTTTGACGTATAGGGGCTTGATGAGGATGTGGGGCTGGCAGATGAGGGCAAAGCCGATGATGAAGCCCGAGATATAGACGCTAAAGGGGCCGCCAAAGAGCACGGGCTGTCCGAACTCGTCCATCATCTCGCCGCCGGTGTTGAAGGCGGCGGTCAGCGCGGGGTCCACGGCCTGGAGCTGGTCGGCGATGGCGGCGACGCCGTCGGTGAGGAGGCCCACGCCGCTGAAGACGACGATGGCGGCGATGATGGTCATGATCACGCCCTGGAGGCTATTGGTATAGGCGTGGGCGTAGGTGCCGCCGACGAAGATATAGCTAAAGACGAAGACGATGATCAGGGCCGCCGAGGCCGTGGCGCCGAGCCCCAGGGTGGCCTCCATGACCAGGGAGAGGCCGCCGACGATGAGGACGACGAAGGTCAACTGCAAAAACATGACGGCCGCAAAGAAGATGGTCATCAAGGTGGAGCCGTAGCGCTGGCCGATCCACTGGGGCAGGGTGAGGGCTTTGGAGGATTTTCCCAGGCGCTGAAAGCCAAAGCTCAACAGCAAGAGGGCGGTGAACATGCCCAGCGGAGCGGCGACGCCCAGGTGTAGCAGGGCCGAGAGGCCGTGGACGTAGACGAAGCCCGGGTTGACCAGGAAGGTGGCCACAGAGGCCACGGAGGTCGCCAGGGTGATGCCCATGACGATGGGGTTCATATCGCCTTTACCGAGGGCGAAGCTGGAGAGGCCCTCCGTCTTTTGATGACCCAGCCAGGCAAGCCAGGAGGTCAAGATCAGGTAGGCTGCAAATAAGATCCAGGCGGCGGTATGCTCGGCGAAGATTTCCATGGTGGACCGGGACCCTGATAGGAAGGCGATTTTGGTGAATGGCGATCATAGACGTTGGTGGCAGCGGAGAAAAGGGAGATGACATTGTGTAAAACAAGGCGAGGGCCTTTGAGTCAGGGCCAAGAATCGGTCACCCTGAGAGGCAGTCGTCATCGATGCACAAATTGGTTGTCCAGGTGGAGGCGCGAGTCCACCAAATCTGTGCCAGGGGTTAGTGGTATGAAGCGTGTATGGTGGAAGCGAAGAGCGGCGGTGGTCATCGGCGTGGCATTGGCTCTGGCGTTGGCGATCGCGGCCTGCACGGACCCGCCGGCCGGCGGCGGAGAGGGAAATAGCGGCGAGGAAGATGAGGGGCCGATGGAGCCGGAGTGCGACGAGGGGCTGGTCTATGCGCCGGGTAGCGGGGAGTGCGTGGAGCCGGACGTGGAGTGTGGGGAGGAGGAGAATTATTTTCCCAGGCTGGGGCGCTGCCTCGATCCCTGGGGCGATGAGTCCGGCGATGGGGTGCCCAATCGCTACGATAATTGCCCGGAGCACCACAATCCGGACCAGCTCGATAGCTCCGGCGATGGGGTGGGCGACGCCTGCGATAATTGTCCGGAGTTGGCCAACGCCGACCAGGCCTATTCGCCGGATAACCCGGTCGACGACCGGGGCATCATCATGGGCGACGCCTGCGTGCCGGGAAATATCTACGTCGATGACGTGACGGATACCTCGGGCGATGGGGTGCCGGACGTCATGGATCTATGTCCCGAGGAGTATAATCCGCCCCTGGTGGAGGGCTGCGAGTGCCCGACGAGCGATCCCTATTGCGATAATTGCCGATGTCAGTGCCCAGACGATCACTATCCCTGCGACGACGGCTGTGAGCTGGGAGACGACGATTGCCAGGGGGGCTCGCTGGTGTGCCGACAGATCGACAGCTCCGGCGATGGGGTGGGCGACGAGTGCGACAATTGCCCGGAGGTCCAAAACCCGGAGCAGGTGGACTCCAACGGCGACGGGTTTGGCGACGCCTGCGCGCCGACGCCCACGGGCGTGGACATCTGCGAGACCCAGGAGGCCGATTTTGAGATGCTGGATCCCAATGTCTATATCATGCTCGACATCTCGAGCTCCATGAATTGGGCGGTCGACGGAGGCTTCAATCCCCCCTCCGGCGAGAGTCGGTGGGAGCTGGCGCTGCAGGGGTTGATCGATATGTCGGAGGACCTGGCCGACGAGGTGCGCTTTGGGCTTGGGACCTTTCCGCCGCAATCGGGGAGCTGCTCCGATGGGCTGGGCGAGGTATTGCCCATGGACGATCATAGCTCGACGACGCTCATCGACACCTTCAGCGGGCTGGAGATCGGGGGGAGCACGCCGATGTATAACGGGCTGGAGTATATCCAGAGCAACGATCTGGTCACCGACGCCAGCGACCCCTTCGACGACCAGCGGGTGAAGACGATCCTGCTGGTCACCGACGGGGAGCCCAATTGCGATCCCTATGGCGCCACGGAGGGCGGGGCCGTCGATAATGTGGTCGATCGCCTGGAGAGCATCGCCGACGACGGCATCTCGACCCATATTCTGGGCTTTGCCCACAATACGGACAGCCTGGCGACCTTCGCCGAGGCCGGCGATACGCAGGAGCACTACCTGGCAGACGATCCGGATAGCCTGTCGGCGGCCATCAGCGATGTGGCGGCGCTATTGGTGGATTGCTCCTATAGCCTGGAGGAGGCGCCGCCGAACCCGCAGCAGATATGGTTCTCCTATAATGGCGAATATGTGGCCCCTGACCAGTTGAGCTACGACGCCAGCGAGCAGGTGTTGACCCTGGGAGACGAGGCCTGCGGCGACATCCGCTCCATGGGCGTCGACAATGTGGAGGTGTCCATCGAGATGGGCTGTCCCGCCCAATGCGTCCCCGAGGAGCCCCGGGGGCTCTGCGATATGTGGTACGAGAGCTGCGGCGAGGAGATCTGCGAGCCCTGCGGCCCCGAGGTATGCGATGGCCAGGATAATAATTGCAGCGGCCAGATCGATGAGGGCTGTCCGGATTGCGCCGTTCCCGGCGCATCCTGCACCGACCACGGCGATTGTTGTGGGCCCTTTAGCTGCATCGATGGGGCATGCGATCGGGGCTGCTACCCCGTGGGGGCGCCGTGCCGAGGTAATAGCGATTGCTGCACCGAGCAGTGCGCCATCGACTCCGGGGAAGATGTGGGTCAGTGCATTCCGGCCTGAGAGGCGGAGATTTACGGGGTTTCGGTGGGGCTCTGGGATGGTTCGTCGGCCGGCGAGGGTTGGGTAGGGGCCATGGAACTCAGGATAAAGGGAGAGGCCAGGAGGGAGCCGGCCAACAGAGCGGTGGCCAGAGGGTGGATGAGCCAGCGGCGTGCGATCATGATCGACCTCGCAGAGCAATGAAGGGGTCCGATGTTCCTAGAATCTCTAAAGGTCGACGCCAGAGAGATGGAAGCAAAGATCGCGGATCTCAAGAAGCGCAAAGCGGCCGGGGATAAAAGGCGCTGCTCCGAGGCCCATCAAGGCCGACGCCACGGACTGCAGACCGCTGGAGGAGTCCTGGGATCGGGAGGGCTGCACCGTGGTGGAAGAGGTATGCCGCGTGGATCGGTGGCGTATCCCGGATGATTCGTAATCGCCCGGTGGGCTAGAAAAAACGGAGCTCATGCTGACGTCGAGGGGTGGTGACGGGGTTACGAACCGCCCGGGGTGCCTTTTTTTTGGGGTGGTGACCGGGTAGCGGCACGCCCCTGGCGTCTTTTTTTTGGGGTGGTGACGGGGTTACGAATAGCCCGAGATGCCTTTTTTGTGGGGTAGTGACCCGGTACTGGTACGCCCCTGGCGCCTTTTTTTTCATTCAGCGAGCGATCTGGGGGCGGGTGCGGGAGGGCCGAGGGGGGGTGGGGACTGGGTGGGAGCGCAGAAAAGGGCGACTCGTCAAGCGGGGGGGAGGTTCGCTAAGGTGTGTCGGCACCGAGGTTTGGGTGACGGCGTGAGGATAGGCGAGGCATGAATCGGCGAAAGTTTTTGGCACTGAGTGGGATATCGGCGCTGGGCGTGGCGGTGGGGTCTGCGGCCTATCGGGTGGGGGCGGTGTGGTGGGATCAGGAGGCCGACGAGGCCTATCGGGTCTTGAGTCCCAGAGAGGGGGAGATCGCAAAGGGCATCGCGGGAGCGCTATTTCCGGGGGATCACCTGGGCATGCCGTCGGGCACGGAGGTGGGGGTGGTGAGTACGGTGGATGACTACCTGGCGGATGCGCCGGAGAAGACGGCGAATTTGCTGCGACTTTTGTTGCACGTGATCGACGATCTGGGGCGGGTGGCTGACTGGCGGATGACGCCCTTTCGGCGGCGCCCGCTGGAGGAGCGGGTCGATATCCTGCAGGCCTGGGAGACGTCGTTGATCGGGGCCCGTCGAGAGGCGTTTACGGGCCTGAAGTTATTATTTTGCATGGGCTATTGCGAGGCGCCGGAGGTGATCATGGCGGCGGGGATCGACTATGATTGCGGGGGCTGGCGATGAGCGTATTGGATTATAGCGCCAGGGATTATCTGGGGACGCGGTTGCATACGGCGCAGAGCTACGGGCCGTCGTCGGAGGTGTTGGAAGAGGAGGTGGACGTCGTGGTGGTGGGGGCGGGGCCGTCGGGGTTGGTGTCGGCCATGGTGCTGGCCGAGGCGGGGGCGAAGGTGGTGGTCGTGGAGGCGGGGCAGTTCTGGGAGCACGAATCCTTTGAGCGGCGACAGTCCTGGGCGGCGCGCTATCTGATGCAGGAGCAGGCGACGCGGATCATGACGGGCAACGCCTTCATCCCGCTGGCCTCGGGAAAGGGCGTGGGCGGCGGCACGCTGGTCAACTCGGCGATCTGTTTTCGGGCCCCCGATTGGGTGCTCGACGAGTGGGTGGAGGAGTGGGGGATCGATTATTTTGATGAGGATCGGCGGGAGGCGCTATTTGAGGAGGTGGAGGAGGCCATTGGGGTGGCCCCGACGCCGGCCAATGTGGCGGGGGGAAATAGTGAGATTGCGCGGCGAGGGTTCAGGGCGCTGGGCCTGGAACACGGCTATATGCCGAGGAATGCGCCGGGGTGCGTGGGGTGTGGGACGTGTCAGACGGGGTGCCCTGTGGGGGGGAAGGCGACGGCCGATCTGACGTGGCTTCCGCGCTATCTGGCGGCGGGAGGGGTGTTATATGCCGACACGAAGGCACAGGAGGTAGAAGTCGACGCTCAGGGGCGGGCGCGGGGGATCGCGGCGACGATGAGCGATCCCTATAGCGGCGAGGAGGTGGCGACCATGCGCTGGAGCGCCGACCGGGTGATCTTGGCGGCCGGGGCGGTGCATACGCCGATGCTGATGCTGCGCCAGGACCTGGGCAACGACTCGGGGCAGGTGGGGCGCCATTTGCGGGTGCACCCGACGTGCGCCGTGGTGGCGCGTTTTCCCGACGAAGAGGTCAAGCTGTGGTCCGGGGCCACCCAGGGCTATTATGCGAAGCATCCGGAGCATCGCGAGATCTTGTTGGAGACGTTTTCGACGTCGCCGGACCTCTTTCTGGCGCAGTTGGGAGGGGTGGGCGAGATCGACGCCGGGGAGTTTTTGAGAAATTTCAAGCATATCGCGGCCGCCGGGTTGTTGATTCGGGATTCGTCGTCGGGGCGGGTGCGTCCCTCGGGCGATGGGACGGCGTCCATCAGCTATCGGCTCAATCGGCGGGACGTGCAAAAGATCCGATCCGGGCTCTACCTGCTGGCTCGGATGTTTTATGAGGCGGGATCGCGGGCCATTCGACCGATGGTCCGGGGCTCGCGTTATTTTGCGCATCACCGCACGGCGCGGGCGCATATCGCGGGGACGAATCGTCCGTCGCGCTTGTCGCTCTACGCCAGTCATCCCCATGGGACGTGCCGCATGGGGGCCGATGAGGGTCGCGCTGTGGTGCGGCCGGAAGACGGGGGGGTTTACGGAGTGGATGGTCTGCATATTGTTGACTCATCGATATTTCCAACGGCGCTGGGGGCGAACCCCCAGGTGACGATCATGGCGCAGGCGCTGGCCCTGGGGCGTCGCATCGCCGAGTTATGAGCGGGGAAGGTGTGTGATGACAACGGTATTGGCCAAGATCAAAGCCTGTCACCTCTCGGAAGAGGGCGATTGGGTGGGGTTTCGCTTTCAAGAGGGGCTGGGCGGGGAGGGGCGAGGGCTCGCCATGCGGGTCCGCGGTGAGGTGCGGGCATATCGCAACCTATGCCCCCATTGGAGCACGCCTCTGGACCAGGCCGGAGGGGGCGATCCCGTGGATACCAGTTGTGGGGAGGTGGTGTGTCTGACCCACGGCGCGCGCTTTAACGCGGTGAATGGGGAGTGCGTCAGCGGTCCCTGCCTGGGGGAGCGCCTGGACGTATTCGCCGTGGAGGAGTCGGGCGATGAGGTGGTGATCCGCCGGGGCGCCCTGAAGCTCGGCTAAAAGGCTCAGAGGGCGCTGTCGAGTTGGATGCGCTCTGGCGTGGGTCCATCGATGACGATGGAGATGGGCAGGCCGTAGCGGCCGTCCTGTCGCTCCAGGGTGGGCGGGTCGTCGGAGGAGGACTGCAATCGCCGGGACTCGCGCTCTTGTCGGTGCCACCAGTCCAGTTCGGCGGGGTGGACGTGGCGAGGGATGAGGGTGGCGGAGGCGCCGGTGTCGGTGTCGGGGGTGGCCTCGGGGGCCTCGATGAGGCGGTCCAGGAGGTCCTGGTGGTCGGCGTCGACGAAGAGGGTGGCCGTGAGGAGGGCCATGTCGGCGCGGGGGTCGTCGTCGCCGATGGCGGAGGCCTCGTGGGTGGTGATGGCGAGGTGGTCGGGGCCGTGGAGGTCAATGGCGACCTCGTCCCAGGGCTCGGTGGTGCTATAGCGCTCCATGCACTCCGTGTGGAGGTCGAGGATGAGGGCGCTCCAGCCGGGGTGTTCGGTGGTGGTGGAGAAGATGGCCCGGTCGTCGTCGATCCAGCTCTCAAAGTGGATGTGGAGCTCGTCGGAGAGGGGCTCGCTGTCGGCGCTGAGGTCCATCAGGGTGGGCAGGTGGACGGCGTCGCCGGAGCATTGGTCGCGGGCCTCGTCGACGGCGCGGGCCGACAGGGCGCTGAGGCGGTGCAGGGGCGTGGGCGATAGGCGATGGGTGATCACGTCTTCTGGGGGGTGCCCGTCGATGTCCTGGGCCTGATCGGCCAGGGCGTCGATGGCGAGGAAGGCCACCTGGCTATCGTCGGAGCTCTGGCCGTGGGTGGGCCAGGCCAGGGTGGTGCCGTCGTCGGAGATATGATGGGCCTTGATGGGGGTGCCAGAGAGGCGGAAGGAGCGGGGCCCGTCGGCGGCGTCGACGGTGATATGGTTGTCGCAGGTGGCGTCGACGCAATAGGTGTGGATGGCCAGGTCGGCGCGGGGCACCAGGGTCTGGAATTCCTGACCCACCTGCTCCGGTCGGGGGGCGCCGGCGTCGGTGAAGTAGGCCTCGAAGGAGGCCAGAAGCTCAGGGGCCTCGGGGGTGGGCTCCTCCTGGGGCTCGACGGCCATGGCCTGGGCCTCGTCGTCGGTGGCGCTGTCTTCGGAGGTGGCGCAGCCAGCGGCGGCGACCATAAAGAGGGCGGCAATGGCGATGGGGCGTCGATCAAACATGGCGCAGGACTCCACACAGAGAAAAATCAGACCACGCGTCGAGGTATCAGACGGAGGGGTTCCCCGAGATATTCACATCACTCGCCGGAGCCCGGGGGGCGCTTGTCGGCGTGATCGATGAAGTTTCCATCGCCGGGAATGGCCTCGTCGACGATGGCCCGTTGGATGAGCTCGCGGGCTTCCTGGGCCCGGTCTTCTTGCACGGCGATGCGGGTTTGATCGTGATCGGCGACGCCGACGGTGAAGCCCGGGGGCTCCATCTTGCGCAGGATATAGGCGATATCCTCGTCGTCGAAGACGTCGGTGATGATCTCCGTTTCGGCGAAGTTTCCGCAGGTATAGATCCAGACCATCTCGAGGTCTTGGTCGGCCGAGGTGGCGGATGGGTTGGCGTCTTGGCTCATGGGAAGCTCCAGGGTGCTAGGTATATATTGAGATCACGGCTTCAAAATAGCCACCTGAGGTCGATGGGCAAGGTCAACCTCGTCGTCGGTCGCCAAAAAGGGCGAGAAATCGGGCCGTGATGTGGGCGACGTCGTCGGCGTCGGTGATGGCGCCGATGGTGGCCAGGCCGTGGGCGCCGCGGTCCAGGGCCTGGCGACCGTTGTCGGCGGTGATCCCGCCGAGGGCGTACACTGGAAGGGGGCTCGCTCGGCAAAGGGCGTGGAGTTCGTCGGGGCTGTGCTGCGGGCGGTGGCCGGGCTTGGAGAGGCTCTCGAAAAAGGGGCTCAAGGTCACGGCGTCGCAGCCGGCGCGCGCGGCGAGCTCGATGTCCTGGCGGTGATGACAGGATCGAAAGAGCAGGGCTCCATCGCCGAGGCGGCGGCGCGCCTGGCGGACGTCATCGGCGGTGGAGGTGGAGGGCAGGTGGAGGCCCTGGGCGCCGAGCTGGAGGGCCAGCTCCAGGTGGCGGTGGAGCAGGAGGGTGGCGCCGGATTCGGCGCAGATACGGGACAATGTCGCACCCTGGGTGCGGGATCGGGGGGCAGGTTTGGCACCTGATCGCAGGGAGAGGAGGCGGCCGCCGGCGGCGGTGAAGGCGCGGGCCACGGTGGGCAGATCGACGCCGTAGTCCCGGGCGGCGTCGAGGTCGGCGATCCAGTATAGGGGCGGTGGGGCGCTCATTGAGGGCCGTGTTGGACGACGCCGTCCAGGGGCGAGGAGTGCTGGGCGTAGAGGCGGCGGGGGATGCGGCCGGCGAGGTGGGCGCTGCGGCCGGCGTCGACGGCGTGGCGGAAGGCGCGGGCCATGAGCGCCGGCCGTTCGGCGCCGGAGATGGCGCTGTTGAGCAGGACGCCGTCGCAGCCAAGCTCCATGGCCAGGGTGGCGTCGGAGGCCGTACCGACGCCGGCGTCCAGGATCATGGGGACGTCGATTTCCTCGCGGATGATGCGGAAATTATAGGGGTTTCGGATGCCCATGCCGCTGCCGATGGGCGAGCCCAGGGGCATGACGGCGGCGCAGCCCACCTCCTCGAGCTTGCGGCAAAGCACGGGGTCGTCGTTGGTATAGGCCATGACGATGAAGTCGTCGTCCACCAGTTGCTGAGCGGCCTTGAGGAGTTCCTCGCCGTCGGGAAGCAGGGTCTCGTCGTCGGCGATGACCTCCAATTTAATGAGGTTGGTCTCCAGGGCCTCCCGGGCCAGTTGGGCGGTGAGGACGGCGTCGCGGGCGGTGTAGCAGCCGGCGGTATTGGGAAGGAGGGTGTAGTCGTCGGCCACCAGGTCCAGGACGCCCGAGGAGGTGGAGGCCTCGATGTCCAGGCGGCGGATGGCCACGGTGACCAGCTCGGTGCCGCTGGCCTCCAGGGCGTCGAGCATCACCTGGTAGTTGGGGTATTTGGCGGTGCCCACGAGGAGGCGGCTGGAGAATTGAAGGGGGCCGATCTGGAGGGGGGCGTCTTGGTCGGTCATGGAGATGGCTCGCGGTGAGGAAAATAGGGGGGCGGCGGGGCCAGCGGGGGCGCTTAGCCGCCCTGGGTGGCCTGGATGATCTCGAGGCGATCGCCGTCCTCGACGGGGGTCTCATCCCATTGGCTTCGGGGGATGACGGCGTCGTTTTGGGCGACGGCCACGCCGCGCTTGGCGGGGATGTCCAGTCGCTTCAAGAGTTGGCCGACGGTGTCGGGGGGATCGTCATTGAAGGATTGGGGATCGCCGTTGATGGTGAGGTTCATGGCTTCCATCCAGGGTGGGAGGGCGGTTGGCGGGGGTATTATGGGTCAGTTGGTGTTTCGATGCCAGTGAGAAGGTTGGTGGGGGTGGGGTGGTGCGGGAGGTGCGGTGAGCGTTGAGATGGTGCGGACAGCCCCTCCGCCCGCAAGCGGGCACCTCCCCAGGAGGGCCTGGGGAGGGGTTCGAGGTGGGCTCAGACGTTGGGGTAGGCGGGGAGGTGGGTTGGGGCGTAGGGGTTGGCCGGGAGATGACGGGAGCGCCGGGGGAATGTTAGGCCATGGTGGTGCGTGATATAGAACCCCTAGTGAGTGTCATATAGACGAGGAGTCGCCATGAGTACGCTGATGCCCCCCATCGATTTTAAGGGCTGGATCGAGGAGAATCGCGAGCATTTTAAACCGCCGGTGGGCAATAAACAGATCTGGGAGGACGCCGACTTTATGGCGTTCGTCATCGGTGGGCCCAATGCGCGGAAGGATTTTCACGTCGATCCCAGCGAGGAGTTCTTCTACCAGGTGGAGGGCGATATGGTGCTGGAGATCATCGAGGATGGCGAGCGAAAGGACATCCCCATCAAAGAGGGCGAGATCTTTTTGTTGCCCTCGGGGGTGCCGCACTCGCCGAAGCGGCCGGCCGACACCATTGGGCTGGTCATTGAGCATAAGCGGCCGGAGGGAGAGAACGACAAGCTTCAGTGGTATTGCGATGATTGCGGGGCCCTGGTCCACGAGGAGAGCTTCTATCTAACGGATATCGTGGAGCAATTGCGGGAGGCCATCGAGGCGTTTTGGGCCGACGATGAGGCCCGGACCTGCGGGGAGTGTGGGGCCTATCTGGAGCAGCCGTGATGGGCGACGAGTGCTTTCTGTGGCAGCGCGGTGGGCGCCGGTGGCAGGTGGCGGTGGACGCTCCCATTGAGCTGGCGGTGGCCCTGGACTTTGAGGGCCATCAGGCCAACGCCTTCGGGTTGGAGGATGCGCGGCGGGAAGCCGTGGAGGCCGGCGATTTTGTGGGCGATAGGCGCCGCGGGGGAAGCGTGAATTGCGAGCGCCTGACGATGATCCCCCACGCCAATGGGACGCATACGGAGGGGGTGGGCCATATCTCGAAGGAGCGGGTGTGGGTGGCCGATATGGCGCCGGCGCCGCTGTATCTGGCGGCGCTATTGACGGTGCGCTGCGAGAGGTTGGGCGATATCGGGGAGAGTTACGGGGGAAAGAGCGAGGATAGCGATTGGGTGGTGAGCGCTCGTGGGTTGGCGTCGGTCATGGAGGACATGGACCCCTCGCCGGCGATCGATGCGGTGATTCTGCGCGTCGAGGCGCCGAGCTTTGAGGCCGGTGGGCGCTACGGCGATCAGAACCCACCCTATCTGAGCGATGAGGCCGTGGGTTGGCTGCGGCGCCGCGGGATCGAGCACCTGTTGGTGGAGCTTCCATCGGTGGATCGCGGCGACGACGGCGGGGCGCTGGCGAGTCACCACGCGTTCTTCGGTCACCGACGGGGAGAGGCGGTCCGCGAGGCCAGTCGAGGACGGACGATCACGGAGATGATCGCCGTGCCCGACGCGGTGGAGGATGGGCTCTATGGGCTGTCGCTTCGATTTGGGCGGATCCAGAGCGACGCGGCGGCGTCGCGGCCGGTGATTTATGGCGTCAGGCAGGTTGGGTGAGCTGAGAGGTATGCGGGGAAACACCGGCGCCTCGCGCCGGCGGCCTCAGCCTCCGGTTTCAACCGCGGAGGAGGTATCCTTTAAGTGGGAACCATTGCTGGTCAAATTCGATCCTTCCAATAGCCCGGTTTGCGTCGTTGATGAGCCACGGCGAGGATGACCAGATTGTCGTCTTCGACGAGGTAGACGATGGAATAGGGGAAACGATGCAGAGGGATTCGACGGGTTTCGCCGATGTAGGGTGCGCCGAGGGCGGGCGTCGTTTCCAGGGAGCCAATGCTCTCCTCGAGTTCAGCGATGAACTCAGCGCCAAGACCGGAGGCTTGCTCCTCGTAGAACGTCACCGCTTCGGAGAACTCCTCGCGAGCAGGCTCCAAGAAGAGAACCTTCATCGCTCGAGGCCTCTCCGGGCTGCATCAAAAACGTCCTGGCTGTCTTCGGTGTTGACTTTGCCGGCGCGGTAGGCCTGGAGCCGCTGGCGAACCTCAACCCGCCACGCCGCTTCGACCTCATCCTGGTCGTCCAGGCTCTCGATCAATTGCTTCGCAAGCCGGGCGCGATCGGTGCGCGGCAGCGCCAGCGCGGCAGCTTCCAATTCGTCTAACGGGGATGATGACATGTCGATCTCCGGTGGTGAGAAATAGACCGTGGCCTCCTGAGTATAATCCCCGTGGTGGGGAAGGGCCAGTCAGCGAGGCCACCGAAGCCCCGAAAACTCTCCCCGTCCCCGACGGGGAGACACCGGCGCTCGGCGCCGGAGAGGGGCAGTTCGGAGACCTCATTGGTCGCCGTGCCACCGCACCACCTCGATCGCCATCACCTCTCGAAAGGAGCCGGCGGCTTCAGCCCCGGCGACCCTGCGCCGACCGAAGGAAGGCGTACATCTTCAGCCTCCGGATTTATCCGGGGGGGAGGGTCCGCGCCGCTTACCCCCGTCGATGGCCTTGATCGCTCCATCGACCATGGTCATCGAAAGCCGCCAAACCACCAGAGGTCGGCAACCTCCCCCCCGGGTTCCGTCGCTGAAGGCGAAGGTGCGGGGAGAGCAGTGAACCATTGAGGTATGCGGCGAGCCCCTCCGCCCGCGAGCGGGCACCTCCCCAGGGATCCTAGGGAGGGGTTCGAGTGTTGGGAGGGACTGGGAGTGGGGTTTGGAAGGTGGGTTTTGACTATTTGACCGGAAATAAGTTTTTGGTCACGCCTTGACTGGGGGAGCCAAAAAATTATCTTTGTGACCGAGTTCGAGGTTTTGGTCATGGAGTCAAGGTTCGGTGGATGACGAGCAATAAAGAAAAAAGCGAGCGCCAGGAGCGGATCGAGGGGGCGGCGACGGAGCTCTTTGAGCGCTATGGTTATGATAAGACGACGGTCAGCGATATCGCGGAGGCCGCCGGGGTGAGCAAGGGGGCGATTTATCTGCATTTCGATAGCAAGGCGGAGCTCTTTGAGGGGCTGCTGATCGCGGAGCTTCGGCGATATATGGACCGGTTGGTGGGGTTGGTGGAGGCCGATCCGGAGGGGGGGACGCTGGCGACGATCTATCGGCACCTGTTGGAGGCTCAGCGGGAGAGTCCGCTATTGCAGGCCATTTATCGGCGCGATCCGAAGGTGATGGGTTCCTATCTGTACGAGCCGGGCAATCTGGTGGAGCAGACGAGGGGGAGCCTGGGGTTTTTCGAGATGATGCACGGGGCGGGGCTGGTGCGAGAGGATCTGGACCCCGAGGTGGTGACCCATTTTATGGACCTGCTGCGCACGGGGATATTGATGATCGCGACGGTGCGCGATCCGGCCGGGTTTCCGCCCTTTGAGCAGGTGGTGGGGCTCATCGAGGAGGTGGTCCGGCGAAGTCTGGCGCCCGAAGGCGGCGGCGACGGGGAAAAGGGCTTGGCCGTATTGAAGGCATTTCAGGTTCGACTCAACGAGCATTTGGACGAGCAGGAGGGAAGCGATGAGGATAGCTAAGAGACGATGGTGTTTGGCGGCCGTGGTGCTGGTGGCCCTCATGGGCCTGGCGACGGTGGCGCAGGCCGATGAGGAGCCGGAGCTTCCGACGGTAGAGGAGATCGAGGATCACCTCGATGATCTATATCGCTCGGAGAGCTCGCAGGCCGAGATGACGATGACCATCGTCACCGATCGGCGTGGGACCCGGGAGTTGACGCTGGAGGCCTGGACGAAGGGAAGCGACGACGCCCTATTTGTGATTCGGGCGCCGGCCAGGGAGGCGGGCACGGCGACGCTTCGCACCGAGGAGGGGTTGTGGAATTACGCCCCGCGGGCCGACCGCCTGGTGCGGGTGCCCACGGGGATGCTGTCCGACGATTGGATGGGCAGTCACCTGAGCAACGACGATCTGGTCCAGGAGACGGGGTTTCGCGACGACTATGAGACGGAGCTGGCCTGGGGCGAGCGCGACGGCGAGCGGGTGCTCATGGCGGTGATGACGCCTCGCGAGGGGGCGCCCGTGGTCTACGATCGGGTGGAGTATGCGATGGATGCCGAGCATTGGACGCCTCTGGAGGCCCTGTTTTATGACGATGGCGAAAAGGTGCGGACCATGACCTTTAGCGAGGTGCGCGAGGTCGACGGCCGTCAGGTGCCCCATCGCATGGAGGTGCGCCCCGAGGATCGGCCCTCGGAGAGCACGACGCTCAACTACGAGAGTCTGTCGTTTGACGTGGATATCGACGAGTCCATCTTTACGCGGCGCGGCCTTCGACGGATCGCGCGCTAAATCAATGATTTGAGTGGGGAGTGATTGGATGATGATCATAAGGATGGCGGCGCGAAATCTGTTGCGCAATCGGTGGCGAAGCGGGCTGTCGATTGCCGGCATCGCCGTGGCGACGGCGATTCTTATCTGGAATTTCGGCTTCTTCGATGGCTTCTTCGACCTGATGGTTCGGGGGAGCACGGAGGTCGATATCGGGCATGTCCAGGTGCAGGATGAGCGCTATATCGAGCGGCCGGCGACCTATGACTATATGACGTGGGACGACGAGGTGGTGGAGGCCATCGAGGGGGCGGCGGGCGTGGAGGCCGTGGCACCGAGGGTGCGTCTATTCGGGCTAATCGGCCACGAGGAGCGCTCCCATGTGGGTCGCATCATGGGCGTCGATCCGGCGCAGGAGCCGCGGGTGACCGTGATGCACGAGGGGATCCGCGAGGGGCGCTGGCTCAGCGAGGAGATGCCCCAGGAGGGGATCGCCGAGGTGGTGCTGGGGCGGGGGCTTGGCCAGAGTCTGGGCGTGGGGGTGGGCGATGAATTGGTGGTGATCGCCGAGGGGGCCGACGGCAGCATGGGCGACGGGTTGTTGGAGGTCGTGGGGATATTGCAGACGGGCAATTCGCGCATCGATCGCCAGGCGGCACTATTGCACCTGGAGGAGGCGCAATTTATCGCCGCCATGGAGGGGTCGGTCCACGAGGCGGTGGTGCGGGTGCGAAATCCGGCGGCGGCGCCGGCGATGGCGCGGGGCATTCAGGCGCGCATCGACGCCCTGGAGCGCGAGGGCGTCCGGGCCCGCTCCTGGCAGGAGGTGGAGCCCGGGCTCTACGAAATGCTGATCTATGGCGACCAGATGAACCGGGTGATCTTTATGATCGTCTTCTTCGTGGTGGCCCTGGGGGTGCTCAATACGCTTCGGATGAGCGCTCGGGAGCGCCATCGCGAGTTTGGGGTGATGCAGGCAGTGGGGATGTCGCGGCCCAAGCTCTTTGGGTTGATCGCGCTGGAAGGGGCGGTGCTGGGCTTTGTGGGAGCTCTGGTAGGCGGCGTGGTGGGGGCGGGCGCGACCTATTATCACACGACGGTGGGCCTCGATCTGGGGCCCTTTGTGGAGGGCGACGCCACCTGGATGGGCGTCTCCTTTTCGGAGCGCATTCACTTTGTGATGGGCTGGGAGACCGTGGTGTATCCCGTGGTGGGCCTGGTGGTGGTGAGCACGGTGTGCGCCGTGTGGCCAGCGATCTCGGCGGTGCGCTTGAACGCCCGCGACGCGATTTCAGGGAGGACCTAAGATGCTTGCACGGCTGGCGTGGCGAAATCTGTGGAGGCATCGATCGCGGACCTGGATCGTGGTGTCGGCGATCGCCTTTAGCTTTGGGTTGATGCTCTTTTTATTTGGCCTGGTGCACGACGCCATGGAGCGCATGGGCGATAATGTGGTGGAGGCCGTGGGCGGTCACCTGCTGATCCACGGCGAGGGCTATTGGGAGTTGCCCACGGGGGGCCAGAGCGTGGAGGACGTGACGGCGAAGCGGGCGCACCTGGAGCAGATGGCGGGGGTGGAGGCGGTGACGACGCGGATCCTGGCGCCGGGCCTGTTGGGGACGGCGGCCAACTCCGAAGGGGTGTTGATCCAGGGGATCGAGGCCCAGGAGGAGCGGGCCTTTTTGGATCTTCGCGATCGGCTGGTGGAGGGAGAGATCCTGGGAGATGAGCAGGACTCGCCGGTGGTCATCGGGGCCCAGGAGGCCGATCTTCTGGGGCTGGAGCTCGGCGATCGGGTGGTGGTGACGGCCAGCGATGTGGAGGGAGAGGTGACGCGGGGCCTATTTTATGTGGGGGGGATCGTGGAGAGCACGCCCGGCGAGGCCGGCGAGGCCCGGGCCTATGTGAAGATGGAGGAGCTGCAGGCGCTGCTGGGCTATGGCGAGGGGGTCACCCAGATCGGGGTGCGGATCGCCGATGACGATCGGCGCGAGGTCATGGCCGCTCAGCTTCGAGAGGATTGGGCGGGGGCCGACGTGGAGGTGATGACCTGGAGCGACGCGGTGCCCGAATTTGAGGCGCTCATCGAGATGCGTCAGGGCATTATCTGGATCTATTTGATGATCCTGGTGGTGATCGTGGTCCTGGGTATCAGCAATACCTTTATGATGGCCGTCATGGAGCGCATCCGCGAGATCGGTCTGTTGAGCGCGTTGGGGCTGGAGCCGCGGCGCATCGGCGGGTTGGTGATGTTGGAGACCCTCTATATCGCCCTGCTGGGCATGGGAGGCGGGCTGATATTGGGGCTCGGCGGCCATCTATGGATCAAGGAGCACGGCTATAATCTGGGGGCCAATATTGACCACGAATTCGACGTGTCGGGGATCTCGATGGATATGGTGGCCTATTCGCAGATTCACTGGCCAATGTGGGTGATCGGCGCGGCGGTGATCTTGTTCTTTATCTGCCTGGCGGCGCTTTATCCGGCCTACCAAGCCACGCGTCAGGCGCCGTCCGAGGCGATGCGATTTTATGACTGAGGAGCGTGAAATGGAGATGGATAAGAGCGGAGATGGGGCGTTGATCGAGGTGCGCGGCGTGCACCGGGTATTTCGCCAGGGTCAGGTGGAGGTTCATGCCCTGAGAGGGGTGGATCTGGACGTGGAGCAAGGGGAGTTTTCGGTGTTGGCCGGCCCCTCGGGGTCGGGCAAGACGACGTTGCTCAACGTGATCGGCTGTCTGGATCAGCCCACGGACGGGGCCATCCATATCGACGGGGTGGACGTGACGGGGTTTGATAAGCGCGAGGCGTCGCGCTTTCGCCTGCAGAATATCGGCTTTGTATTTCAGGCCTATAATCTGATCCCCGTGTTGTCGGCCTATGAGAACGCGGAATTTGTGCTGATGCTCAAGGGCGTGGCGGCAAGCGAGCGGCGCGAGGAGGTCATGGGGCTGCTCAAGGAGGTGGGACTGGAGGGGATGGAGGATCGGCGCCCCCACGAGTTGAGCGGCGGCCAGCAGCAGCGCGTGGCCGTGGTGCGGGCGTTGGCGGGCCACCCGTCGATCATCCTGGCCGACGAGCCGACGGCCAACCTGGATACGGAGGCCTCGGAGGAGCTCCTGGATCTGATGTGGGAGCTCAATGAGCACCACGGGGTGACTTTCTTGTTTTCGTCTCATGATCCGGCGGTGATCGAGCGTTGCCGGCGGGTGATCCGCTTAGATAGCGGCCAGGTGGTGGGCGATGAGCGCGACGAGGAGGCGTGATGGCCAGGACGACGGCGGCGGCGCGGCTGGTCGTGGGGGCCTGTGCGGTGGTGACGCTCGTGCTGGGGGCGTCGACGGCCCAGGCGCAGTGGGAGCTGGTGGAGGGCGAACGGGGCTATCTGGAGCTGGGGGCCAACCTGCAGGTGGTCAGCGCCTACGTGGATATGGGCGGGATCGATGGCATCGATGAGCTCCCGGGCCTGGACGATGAGGCGGGGCTCGGCGGGGCGGTGGGACGGCTGGAGTGGCGCGGGGAGTGGGGGCGGCGGATGGACGTCAATGTGCATCAGCGCCTGTTCTGGCAGACGTCGACGCTGCCCGAGGAGCTGTTGGGCCAGGGGCTGGGGGTGTCGGCGGGAAGCGATCGGCGGGTGGATACGGAGGTGGATCTGCTGGACGGCGAGGACTTAAGGCTGAGCCACGATCTGGATCGGGCGGCGGTGGGTTTGTACTTCGGTTGGGGCGATCTCTATGTGGGTCGCCAGGCGATCCGATGGGGGACCTCCGATCTCTTCGCGGTGGCCGATCGCTTCGCCCCGCTGAGTCCCTTTGAGCTGGACACCATCCAGCGCCGCGGGGTGGACGCCGCCCGGGCGGTGACTCATCTATCGCCCAGTCTGGAGCTCGATATGGTGGTCGCCGATAGAGGCTCTGGCGAGCCCCTATCGCTGGGGGCGAGGGCGGAGTATTTCGGCGCCCGAAGCGACGTCTACGGCGCGGTGGGCCGCTTCTGGGAGCGCCTCAGTGCCATGGCCGGGGTCAGCGTGTTGGCCGGCCATTGGAAGATCTTCGGGGAGGCCGAGGGGCTGTGGAATTTAGATGATGAGAGCCTGGATCGGCCGCGGGCCACCCTGGGGGCTCAGCGCACGTCCATGAGCTGGCAGATGGGGTTGGAATATCACTTTAACGGGCTGGGGAGCTCCGGGAGCGATGGCTATGGGGCGGCCCTGGGTCAGCCGGAGTTTGAGCGCGGCGAGAGCTATTTATTGGGGCGACACTACGTGGGGGCGACGGGGATGTATCTAAGCGAGGGGTCGCTTCGGGCCGGCGGCGGGGCGATAGTCAATATCGTCGATCCGAGCGCCGTCTTATTTCCCACCGTGGAGTATGAGCTCGACGATCGCTTCGCCGTCACCGGCGGAGCCTATGTGGGGGTTGGCGAGGGGGGCGCCATTGACCTGGGAGAGATGGAGGGCGGCGATCCGGCGACGGCGCTGGCGATGCCCTCGGAGTTTGGGGCGACGTCCAATCTCTATTTCGTGCAGATGACGGCCTATTTCTAGTCTCGGGACGCGCTATGTTGGCAAAGATTGCCTGGCGAAATTTGTGGCGAAATAAGGGCCGGACGGCGATCGTCATGTCGGCCATCGCCTTTAGTTATGGGCTGATGTTAATGATGTTTGGCGTGGCCCAGGACAGCTATCGGCAGATGGGCGATAGCATCGTGGAGGCCGTGGGGGGCCACGTATTGATCCACGGCCACGGCTATTGGGAGATGCCCACGGGGGGTCAGAAGGTGGCCGATCCGGAGGCGCTGAGAGGGGATCTGGAGGCCATGGATGAGGTGGAGGCCGTGGCCGCCAGGGTGATGGGCTTTGGGTTGTTGGGCACGGCTCAGAGCTCGGAGGGGGCCCAGATCATGGGCATCGATCCCGGGGAGGAGGAGGCGTTTCTGGGGCTGGAGGATCGCCTGGTGGAGGGGGAGCTATTGAGCGAGGAGAGTCGGTCGCCGATTGTGATCGCCGCCGATGACGCCGAACGCCTGGGCGTGGAGATGGGCGACCGGCTGGTGGTGACGGGCTCTGAGATCGACGGAGATGTCACGCGGGGGCTGTTTTTTGTGGATGGGATCCTGGAGAGCATCCCCGGTCAGGTGGGGGAGGCCACGGCCTATGTGCATCGCCAGGAATTGCAGGAGTTATTGGGCTATGGCGAGGGGGTCACCCAGGTGGGAGTGCGCCTCTACGATGAGTCGACGCGCCACGCGGTGGCCCACCGATTGCGGGGGCAGTGGGAGGTCGGCGAGGGGGCGCTGGAGGTGATGACCTGGGATGAGGCGGTGCCCGAATTTCAGGCGCTCATCGATCTGGATCAGGGGTTTACGATCTTCTATCTGCTGGTGATCATCGTCATCGTGGTGCTGGGGATCACCAATACCTTTATGATGGCCGTCATGGAGCGGATCCGCGAGATCGGGTTGCTGAGCGCCCTGGGGATGGAGCCGCGGCGCATCGGGGCGATGGTGATGGTGGAGACGGTGATCCTGGCCATTCTGGGGATGGGCGTGGGCCTTATGATAGGCTTGGGGGCCCACCTCTATATCGCCGATCGGGGCATCGATATCGCACAGCTCTTCGACGAGGAGATCGAGATGTCGGGGATCGCCATGGACATGGTGATCTACTCCCATTTTGACCCCCTGTGGTGGGGCCTGGGATCGGTGGTGGTGCTGGTGAGCATCTGCCTGTCGGCGCTATATCCGGCCTATCGGGCGGCCCAGAAGGCGCCGGCGGAGGCGATGCGGTTCCACGAATAATGGGCTTGTGGTAAGGGTGTCTTGCCGAGAGGCCACACCCCCTGCGACACACAAAGCCCCCGAGCCGACGAGGTCCGCCGATGGAGATCACCGATAGGGAGTACGCCCGCCAATTGGACGCCGACGACCCCCTGGGGAGGTTTCGAGAGCGCTTTTATATCCCTGGCGAGGAGGAGGGCGATCCCAAGATCTATTTGTGTGGCAATTCGCTGGGGCTGCAGCCAAAGCGGGTGGAAGAGACCCTGGAGCGAGAGCTCAAGACCTGGCGAGAGGTGGCCGTCAAGGGCCACTTTAAGGAGCCCCACCCCTGGGTGAAGTTTCACGAGGAGTTGCAGCCCATGTTGGCGCCCATCGTGGGGGCCAAGCCCAGTGAAGTGGTGCCCATGAATTCGCTGACGACGAATCTGCACCTGTTGATGGCGTCCTTTTATCGGCCCACCAAACAGCGCTTTAAGATCGTGGTGGAGGGCGGGGCCTTTCCCTCCGATCAATACGCCGTCAAGAGCCAGGCGGAGCACCACGGCTTCGACCCGGAGGAGGCGATCATCGAGGTGGAGCCCCGCGAGGGCGAGGTGTTGCTTCGGGACGAGGATATCCTGTCGGCCATCGAGGAGGCCGGCGAGGAGCTGGCGACGGTGATGATCGGCGGGGTCAATTATTATACGGGGCAGGTCCTGGACATGGAGGCCATCGTGGAGGCGGGCCACGCCGTGGGGGCGATGGTGGGCTTTGATCTGGCCCACGGGGTGGGCAATGTGGAGCTCCAACTCCACGAGTGGGGCGCTGATTTTGCGGCCTGGTGCACCTATAAATACCTGAATTCGGGGCCCGGCGGGGTGGCGGGGATCTATGTGCATGAGCGCCATGGCCAGAACCGGGAGACGCCGCGCTTTGCGGGGTGGTGGGGCGTGGCGCTGGAGGAGCGCTTTGAGATGGGGCCGGAGTTTCGACCAGAGCCGGGGGCGGCGGGGTGGCAGTTGAGCAACTCGCCGGTGCTGTCGATGGCGGCGCTTCGGGCGTCGCTGGAGATCTTCGACGAGGCCGGGATGGAGGCCATCTTTGAAAAACGGCGCAAGATCAGCGCCTATCTCTTGTCGCTCATCGATGGCCTGGAGCGAGAGGACGTGGAGGTGATCACGCCTCGGGATCCAGAGGAGCGGGGGGCCCAGTTATCGCTCTATGTGCATCAGGACTCCAAGGGCTTTTTTGAGGCCCTGGGAGAGGCCGGGGTGATCTGCGACTACCGGCGGCCCAATGTGATCCGGTTGGCGCCGGCGCCGCTCTATAATAGCTACGAGGACGTGTGGCGATT
>CAZMJS010000011.1:1890-36831 GCA_964566695.1 uncultured Bradymonadales bacterium | reverse complement strand
CTCCTGGGGGCAAGTGGCTTGCATAAGGGCGGCGCATGGGTTTGAATCGGGGGAAGTCAACGGCGATATAGCGCACCCCAGCACGACGTGAAAGGTCATGGCAGAGGAAGAGGCATCACAGCAAAACCCGGGTCCCTTCAAGGTGGGCACCATCCTCAAGGGGCGCTACGAACTCCAGCGAACGCTGGGCGAGGGCGGCTTTGCGGTGGTGTATCTGGCGTTTGATCGGGTGATCGAACGGCCGGTGGCCATCAAGGTGCTCAATAATGAGATGATCCGCTCCGGCGGAGAGTCGGCCAAGCTCGTGCGCGATCGCTTTTTGAGGGAGGTGCGCCTGACGGCCCAGATCCGGCATCCGGGGATCGTCGAGATCTACGACTTCGGTGTGCTGGAAGAGGGGCAGCACCCCTATATGATCATGGAGTATCTGGAGGGCACCGATCTGGACCTGGAGCTAGGCCAGAGGGGAGGCCTGGATGCCGAGCGGGTGCTGCCGCTATTTGTGGGGGCCCTGGAGGCGCTGGGGAAGGCCCATAAACAAGGGGTGATCCACAAGGACTTGAAGCCGGCGAACCTCTTTTTGAGCGACGCCTCCACGGAGCACGAGGCGATCAAGGTCGTGGACTTTGGGATCGCCCACACCGATCACGGAAGCGATGGACGTCTGACGAAGACGGGGGCCATGACGGGGACGCCCCATTATCTGCCGCCGGAGTATTTGCAGAGCCAGGAAGTCAGCCCGCCGATGGACGTCTACCAGATGGGGTTGATCCTGGTGGAGACGTTGACGGGCCGGCGGGTGGTGGAAGGGGATACGGTCTTTCAGGCGATCCTCAAGCATGTGCATCGCGATTTTGAGATCCCCCAGGGGATCGTGGAGTCTCAGTTGGGTCCGGTGGTGGAGAAGGCCATCGCCTTTGAGCCGGGCGATCGCTATCCCACGGCCACGGAGTTTGGGCAGGCGCTGTCGGCGATCGATGCGGCGGCGCTGGGGGCGGAGTTAAAGCGGGCGGGGTTGGCCACGGGGGCCAAGGAGTCGGGCCCGGTGGGCACTCAGGTGGCCTATGGGGGAGAGGCGGATCATCACGTCAACGCCCAGACGGAGATGATGAGTCAACCTCCGGAGATGAAGGAGCCCGGGGCGGCGGTGGCGGGGGCCGAGGCGTCTGGGGAGGCGGACGGGGTCGGAGAGTCCGGGGAGACAGAGAGCGCGGCGCCCTGGACCGAGGAGGTCGTGGCGCCGGTGACGGAGGAGGCCCTGGCCCCGAAGGAAAGCAGGAAAAAGCGGGGCCTGGTGGTGATGGCCGTGCTCTTATTGGCCCTGGTGGTGGGGGCCCTGGTGGTGGTGTGGATGGTCGGTGGGGAGGCCACCGACGAAGATCCGACCGGCGTGGCGGAGGTGCCGACGGAGGAGGCGACGCCCCAGGACGACGAGATGGCTCAGGCCCCGGAGGAGAGCGACCTCGGCGAGGACGAGGAGGCGCTGGACGACGAGGAAGAGAGCGACGAGGACGATGAGCCCACTCAGGTGGCGACCCTGGAGTCCGAGCCATCGGGGGCAGAGGTGCTCAATGAGGCCGGCGAGCGCCTGGGGGTGACGCCGATGGACGTGCAGTGGGAGGGCGATGGCTCCAAGTCGGTGGTGCTGGAGATGGAGGGTTACGCCCCTCATGAGATGGCCCTGGAGGGAGGCGCCCCGGCGGAAGTAGTAGCCCTGGAGAGCGAGGTGTCAGAGCCGACGCCTCAGCCGGAGCCAGAGCCGGAACCGACGCCCCAGCCAACCCCTCAGCCAGAACCGGAGCCGGAGCCAGAGCCAGAGCCGACGCCCCAGCCAGAGCCGGAACCGCAAGCGGCGGAGGAGGAAGAGGACTCCGGTGGATGGGCGATGCCAGGGATGGACGATGACGAGGAGGCCTCGGAGGACGACGACGATGATGATGGGGGCTATCGCCTGGCCGATTGAGCTTGCGCTTCGGGGGCGGGGGATTAGATTTTTTGAGGCGAATATGGGGAGTGGTTGACAACGAAGGGGGGGACGATGCTCGTGCTATATTTGATGTGGGTGATGCCGAAGGGGTGGTGGGTTGGCCCCTGGACGATGGTGGCGATGCTGGAGCCGCTACAGATCACGGGCGGGGGCCATCCACCGGCGGAGGTGGGGGTGGCGATGATGGTCGGCGGCCTCTGTCTGTGCGTTGGCGCCCTGTGGGTCAAAGAGCAGTGGTTTGGCGACTGACTCCCAGGTCGGTGTGGCCAACTGAGCGCTGAGCCTCTAGGATGCCGGCGAGTTCGCAGTGGCGATTTGGAGACCGAGGAGAGGCGATGGCGCAGGAAGCGGTGGGCAAGGATCGACGGGTGGTGTTGTTGGTGCTCGATAGCGTGGGGGTCGGAGAGCTGCCGGACGCCGACGCATTTGGCGACGAGGGATCCCACACTCTGGGGCATATCGCGGAGGCCGTGGAGGGCTTTGATCTGCCGAACCTGCGGCGGATGGGCCTGGGCAATATCGAGGGTATCCCTCAATTGGAGGGCGTCGAGGAACCGGCGGCCGATTTTGGGCGGATGGTCGAGAAGAACCACGGCAAGGACACGGCCACCGGCCATTGGGAGTTTGCCGGGATCTTGATGGATGAGCCCTTCAAGACCTTTCCCGATGGGTTTCCAGATCCCATGATCGACGCCTTCTGCCAGGCCATCGGCGTCGACGGCGTCCTGGGGAACAAAGCGGCCAGCGGGACGGTGATCATCGAGGAGCTGGGTCGAGAGCACCGAGAGACGGGAAAGCCCATCGTCTATACCTCGGCGGATCCGGTGTTTCAGATCGCGGCCCACGAGGACGTGGTGGACGTGGAGACGCTCTATGAGTGGTGCGAGGCGGCCTACGATATCGTCATCCCCGAGGGGCTGTCGCGGGTGATCGCCCGACCCTTCGTGGGGGAGTGGCCGGATTATGAGCGCACGGCGCGGCGCAAGGACTATACCTATCCGCCGCCGGAGCAGACGGTGATGGAGGCGCTTCAGATGGCGGGGGTCAAGACGACGGCCGTCGGCAAGGTGGGAAATATCTATGCCCACCGTGGGTTCGACGACGAGATCAAGACCGACCATAACGACCACGGCGTGGAGGTGACCCTCAATTGCCTGGGCGATCGAGGGGGCCTGATCTTTACCAATCTGGTGGACTTCGACGCCAAATACGGCCATCGACGAAACCCGCAGGGCTACGCCGATGCGTTGATGCGCTTTGACGATCAATTGCCGGTGATCCTGCAGGCGATGGAAGATGGCGATCTGCTGATCATCACGGCGGACCACGGAAACGATCCCACCTATGAAGGGACGGATCATACGCGGGAGTATGTGCCCGTGCTGAGCTATGAAAAGGGATCCAACCGGGCGGGTCGTGCCCTGGGGACGCGATCGACCTTTGCCGATATCGGGGCGTCGATCGCCGATTTTTACGACGTCCAATGGGACGTGGGCCAGTCCTTTTTGGAATAGCTGAGGGGTCCCAAGGTTTAACGAGGTGTGGATGGGGCCGATGCTGGTGAACATCATTTGATCTGGCGGCTGGTCCCCCATAACATAATAGAGGTTGAGCTCTTCGGAGCTCCGATGGCGTCGGCTTCCTGCCGTGTACGTGAGAATTGCGACGAAAAGGAACCCCGTACATATAAATAAGGGAGCTGGTCACTGGCACAACGCGAGCATGCCTCCTGGAATTGGACCAGAGAGGAAGGTCAAGGAGTGCTACTTACTGCGCCCACCTGGTAAACACCGGGTTTCGAAGTCATACTTCAATAGTCGGCACCTAGGTGGTGGTCGACGCCATTAAGATGGCGCCCTCGGGCGCCATCTTTTTTTTCTTGATCCCGGGATGAACACCCCGGGATCGTAGGGAGATTGAAAAAGTGATCCGTCTACTGCGGCGCATCGACCTACTGCGGCGCATCGAGTGCGCCGGGTGCGGGTGTCAGAGCAAAAAGAGCATGGCCAATAAGATGGCCATAAGCCCGACGAAGAGGAGGATGCCGAAGCCGACGAGGGGGGAGACGCCGTCGGAGGACTCGGTGTCGGAGCGGCGGGTTTTTCTGCGGTCGGGGGTGGCGGCGCTGGGGGAATTGGGCGATGGGGTTGAGTGGTTGTCGGCGTTGGACGGGGCAGGGGTGGCGGCGGAGAAGTCGGGGGCCTCTCGTTCGGTGGATTCCTGGGCGTCGGCGTCTTCGGAGACGGGGCGGGTCAGGCGCTCGACGGCCGTGGGCTCGTCGTCGGGGTCCGGGGTATTTGCGGGGCCGTCGGTGTGGCGCTCCAGGGTGGTGGCTTCGTCGAGGCGGTCGACGTTGTGGCCAAACGTGGGGTGGGTGGGATCGCTGGATTCGTCGGGGCCAGCGTCGGTAGAGGAGCGGTTGACACTGCCCTCCTGGAGGCGCTGGCGGTCCATGAGGTTGGTGACCTCTTGGCTGTCGACGCCCGGTTGGGAGATGGCGACCTTGGGAGGGGCTTTGACCTCGGCGAGGTCTTCTTCGTCGAGCTCCATGGTGGTGGGGCGGTCCATGGGCCGGTCCATGGGACGAGTGGCCTTATTATGGGGCTCTGTGGCGCCCAGAGGCCCGTAGAGGTCGTCGTCGGTGCGCACGTCGCCGGGGCTGAGGTGCTGTTCCACCGTGGCGTCCGGCTCGGTGATGAGGTCGGAGATGTCGCGTTTTTGGGTCTTGCCGTCGGAGTTCTTTTGGCGGGTGGGGTTAGACTTGGTTTTTTGGGCGATCATCTGGCGCTCGACGGCCTGGAGGCGGTCCTTTTCGAGCTTGCGAAAGGCGTCGGCGCTGAGTTCGTGGGTGCGATCGATGGGTCGGGTGTCGCCGGTAATGGGGGCGAGTTCCTCGGTGGCCTGGAGTTGGTCGGCCCCCTCCTGGAGGCGGCTGAGGCGGAAGTCGCTGGTCTTGTCGGTGGCCACCTCGTCGGCGGCCATGGCGAAGTCCAGGAGGTCCTCGGGGATGGGCTTGGTGACCGTTTCCTGGGCATGGGCGTCGATATCGCCGACGGCCATGAGGGCCTGGGTCATGTCGCGGATGGACTGGAAGCGATCCTCTGGCTTCTTTTCCAGGGCCCGGAGGATGACCTGGCTGAAGGTGGGGCTGAGGTTGTCGCGCAGCTCGTCGGGGGGCATGGGCTGGGCCTCGACGTGGGCCATCATGAGGGCGAATTCGGAGGAGGCGTTAAAGGGGACCTCGCCGGTGGCTAATTTGTAGAGGGAGCAGCCGAGGCTGTAGATGTCGGCGCGGCCGTCGATGTCGCTGGAGCCGACGATCTGTTCGGGACTCATATAGTGCAGGGTGCCGACGGTGGTGCCGTCGACGGTGAGCTCCTCGCCGCGGCTGATCTTGGCGACGCCAAAGTCCATGACCTTGGGCGAGAGGTGGCCCGTGGAGGTGTCCAGGAGGATATTGCTGGGCTTGAGATCGCGGTGGATGACGCCCTCGCCGTGAGCGAAGCCGACGGCGGACATGACGGGCATCATCAGATCGATGATCTGCGCTTCATCCAAGGGGTGGTGGTCGCCGAGGTAGTCGTCGAGGGTGGGGCCGTCGACGAATTCCATGGTGAAGGAGAGGAGGGGGTCGGTGATGACCTCGTGGACGCGGACGATATTGGGGTGGTCCAGCATGGCCTGGATGCGGCCCTCGTCGAGGAAGCGGGCGCGGACGACCTCGTTGTCGGCGTAGCGATAAAAGAGGACCTTCAGGGCCCGGGCCTCGTCGGTCTGGGTGTCCGTGGCGCGGTAGACGGTGGCCATGCCGCCATCGTCCAGGCGCTCCTCGATGCGGTAGCGATCGCAGAAGAGGGCCCCTGGTCGGAGGTGCTTGGCGGTGAGGTCAGAAGTGGACATGAACAATGCGACCCGTCGTGGGGAAATCCATCACCGCCAGTGTAACGAAGGTTCAATAAGGGGCAAGAAGTCGGCCCCGGCGCTACTGGCGGTGGATGATGCGTTCTTCATCGCCGTCACCCAATTCAAAGCTGATGGTCTCATTGAGATCATGCTCTTCGTTGACCAGGGTGATGGTGTGAGAGCCGGCGGGGAGCTCGTGGTTGCGAAGCGGGGTGTAGTGGCCGGTATCTTGGCCGTTGATGAAGATACGAGAGGCCGGGCGGGAGTTGACCTGGATGATACCCGTGCCCGTGACTTCGGGCTCCGGTTCGGGCTCGGGCTCCGGTTCCGGCTCAGGCTCAGGCTCCGGTTCGGGTTGCGGATCGGGCTGCGGCGTCGGCGTTGGATCGGGCTGGGGCGTGGGCTCCGGGCGGGCTTCGGCGACGGGCTCGTCGTCGGCCTCCGCTTCGGTGAGCTCGATGTTGATCTCGAAGGCGTCGTCCGTGCCGGTCTCGAAGGTGTGCTCGTGGTCCTCGTGGCCCGAGCGGGTGAGCAGGAGGCGGTAGGAGAGGGCAGCGTCCAACTCCTCGATGGTCTCGGGGGTGGTGCCGGTGTAGAGGGCGTCGCCGTCGTCGTCGGCGTCAAAGAGCTCGTAGTCGGCGCCCGAGGGCTGGGAGCTGATCTGGAGCTCCACGGTGTCCGGGCGAAGCTCGAAGGAGAGGTCGGCCACGGCGTCGTAGGTGACCTCCACCTCTTCGCTGTGGGGCAAATAATCCTCGAGGGTGGCCTCGATGGTGTAGGTGCCGGGCTCCAGGTCGCGCAGTTCGGCGGGGCTATTGTCGTCGACCTCGTCGCCGTCGACCAGGAGGGTGGCGCCCTCGGGGTCGGTGGTGACGTCGATGCCGGTGTCGGAGAAGTCCTTGGCCTGCAGATCGTCGGCGCTGCCGATGGTGACGGGATCGTCGCCGGCGACGGAGGCCGTGGTCTGGTGGTCGTAATAGTTGGGCCGCTGGACGAGGAGGTCGAAGTCCCCGGGCGGCAAGGTGGTGGTAAAGGGAGAGTCCCCGTCGTGGACCTCTTCGCCATCGATGGAGATGGTCACGGGGCCGTCGCCGAAGTCAAAGGTGACCTCGGCGTCGCCGGGCTGATTGATGAAGAAGAAGGCGCCCATGCCCAGGAGGACGACGCCCACGGCGACGCCGGCGATGACGCCGACGCGGGCGCCGCTGGCGCCCGAGGATTTGGGGCGCGGGCCGGAGACGGTGGCCTCGGGGCGAGAGTCGCGCTCGATGGCCTCCATGCTGGCGGTGGGCTGTGGCTTACGGCGGGGCTGAACCTGGATATTGCGGTCGCCCTCGCGGCCGCCGAGGTCCAATTCGTCGTCCCAGCGGTCAAATTCGGTGGTGGGGGCGTCGTCGTCGCGGTTGTATTCCGTGGTGGGGGCGTCTTCTGAAAAGCCCGGTTGGCCCAGATCGGCGCCGGGGACGTGGATCTGGGTGACCTCGTCGTCGCCGGCGCCATCGCCGATGACGGGGTCGGCGTCGTCGGCGTAGACGATGTCGGGCTCGTCGTCGATATCACCGGTATAGACGATGTCGGAGTCCGTGATGGGCTGTTCGCCGGTCTCCTCCTCGTCGTCGCGATCGTAGATCTGGGTTTCCAGCTCGTCGTCGCCCCAGCTCAGGTCGGGCTCGGGCTCCGCGGCCTCCACGACCTGGGGCTCCGGGGTCTGCTCGATGGGCTTGAGATCGAGGGAGCGATAATAATCGAGCTTTTTGTTTTCGAACTCGATGTCGGCCTGGAAAGCCTCCTTCATATAGGAGGCCAGGTCCTTATTGGTGAAGTAGTAGCCCTCGTTGCGCATGAAGTTTTCGAGGGCGTCGGCCAACTCCTCGGTGTTCTGGTAGCGATCGTCGGGGTTTCGGGCCAGGGCCTTGAGGACGATGTCCTCGAGTTGCTTGGGGATGTGGGGGTTGTAGAGCGAGGGGGGACTCATCTCCACTTTGCGGAGCTTTTCGATGGTGTCGAAGTCGCTCTCGCCAAGGAAGAGGCGCTCCAGGGTCAGCATCTCGTAGAGGACGATGCCGAGGCTGAAGATGTCGCTTCGGTGGTCGACGTGCAGGCCGCGCACCTGCTCGGGGCTCATATAGCTGAATTTGCCCTTGAGGGTGCCCACCTGGGTCTGGCTGGTCTTGCCCTGAGCCTTGGCGATGCCAAAGTCGATGATTTTGACCTCGCCCTCGTAGGAGACGAGGATATTTTGAGGCGAGACGTCGCGGTGAACGATATTGAGGTCGTTGCCCTGAGGGTCTTTTTTGGCGTGGGCGTGCTGCAGGCCCTCGCAGACCTTCATGATGGTGTAGCAGATGCGGGGGATGGAGACGTCTTCGCCGATGCGGCGGGTGCGCTCAAATTGGGTCTTGAGGTCCTTGCCGGCGATATACTCCAGGGCGATAAAATACGAGCCGTTGACCTGCCCCAGATCGAAGATCTTGGCGATATTGGGGTGGTTGAGCTGGCCGGCGATCTTGGCCTCGTCGATGAACATTTTAATAAATGATTCATCTTGGGCGATGGTGTCGAGGATCTTCTTGATGGCCAACAGGCGCTCAAAGCCCTCGACGCCGAAGGCCTTGGCTTTGTAGATCTCGGCCATGCCGCCGACGTTGACCCGTTCAAGGAGATAATATTTGCCGAAGGGGATCGGCTCTGGAAGGATGCCTGGTTCGCTCATGAGTCCTACGCCGTGGTGAAGAAAAGCGGCAAAGCTAAAAGGACCAGCGCCTTCGCTGGAAGGAGCTGGCACAGAGGGCGGTTCGGGCGATGAAGACAGGGCAAAGCAAATCAGTGCAGCAGCGCCCGAGCCAGTATGATGCCGACAGCATGGGGAATGCTAGGCAATGGGCGATGAGGTTGTCAATTGATAGGGTTGATTGGCGGACGCAGATGGTCGAAGATAAACGCCGATAACGCAGTGGGGCTCCTGCAGGGGCCAGACATTTTTTGATCCGGGCAAAGATACGATGATGCGATTACAGCGAAGCGGTGTGTTGATCCCTGTGCTCATGGCCCTGTTGATGGTGGGGTGCGCCTCCTGCAGCGGCGAAGACGCCGGCGAAGAGGAGGGGGAGGATTTTGAGCTTCCGACCCAAGAGGTGGAGGAAAGCGAGGAGGCCGACGAGGAAGAGGAGGTCGATGAGCGAGCGGATCGGCAGGCGGAGCCGGACCACCCGACGCTATTGATCGGCATCGATGGGGTGCGGCACGATTATTTTGAGCTCTACGAAGAGGAAACCGAGACCTTGAGGGGCCTCATCGATGAGGGCGTCAAGGCGGAGTCGCTCAAGCCGATCTTTCCGACGGCCACGTTCCCCAATTTATATGCGACGGCCACTGGTCTATACGCCGAAAATCACGGCATCGTGGCCAATACGGTCTACGATCCGCAGCGGGGCGTGCAGTTGAGGATGAGCGATAGCGACGAGCAGCAGCGCCCGGAGTGGTGGAAGGGCGAGCCCATCTGGGCGACGGCGGAGATGCAGGGCTTAAAAGCCGGGACCTTCTTCTGGGTGGGCTCCGAGGCCCCTTATAATGGGGAGCGGGCCAGTGAGTGGGTGGCCTATGACGGGCGCATCCCTCATCGGCATCGGGTGGAGCAGGTGGTGCATTGGCTCAGCGATGAAGACCCCGTGGATTTTGCGACCCTCTATTTTTCGGCCGTCGATAGCGCCGGTCATAGCTACGGGCCGGAGTCCGAAGAGGTGGCGGAGGCTTTGGCGGACGTCGATCGCAACCTACAGCGGCTCATCGACCAGCTCGATGAGGCCGGGGTGTGGCCCGATATCAACCTGGTGATCATCAGCGACCACGGGATGATCGAGCTCGACGAGGACAAGACGGTCTTCTTGGACGAGATCATCGATATGGATGATGTCTTCGTCAATACCTGGGGGCCCGTGGCGATGATCAATTATACGGCCGGCGACGGAGATGTGAGCGAGGTCTATGACGCGCTGGCCAACGCCGACGAAGCGCAACACTATGAGGTCTATCTGCGCGACGACATCCCGGAGCGCTACCGCCTCAAGGGCAGCGAGCGGGCGCCCGATCTATTGGTGGTGGCCGACATGCCCTATTCGCTGACCAATACCGGTTATTTTCAGGATCGAGGGGTGATGACGGCGACCCATGGCTACGATCCGGAGTATATGGAGATGCACGGGATCTTTGCGGCCCACGGTCCGGATATCGCCCAGGGGAAGGTCATCGATATGGTGGAGATCGTCGATATTTACGCCCTGATGGCCCATCTGCTGGATCTGGAACCGGCCGAGCACGATGGGTCCTTTGAGCGGATCGCGCCAGCCCTTCGAGAGCAGTGAGGTCGGGCAGTCAACCTGAGATTTAGCGGAGCAAGGCATGGGAGCCCATAGCAGTGAAGAGGGACGATCGATGTCGCGGCGCGATCGGCGCCAGCAATCGATCAAGGACGCGGCGATCGAGGTCATCTTTGAGCATGGCTATCACGGGGCCAAGGTCTCGCAGATCGTCGACGAGGTGGGGGTGGCTCAGGGCACCTTTTATCTATACTTCGAGGGAAAGCAGCAGCTCTTTGGGGAGTTGATCAGCGACTTCTTGGAGCTGGTGGTGACGACGGTGGCGGACTGGGAGCCCGGCGAGATCGACACGCGACCCCGGTTGCGCGAGGAGCTTTGCCGAGTGGGCCTGAGCCTGACCCACGTGCTATTGGCCAACCAGAAGATGACGGCCATCTTCTTTCGGGAGAGCGAGGCGGTGGCCCCGGAGATCAATGAGTTGATCCGCCACGCCTATGAGACCCTGCTGGCGATGCTCACCGATTTTAATCGCATTTTATATAAGCGAGGGCTCATCGCGGAGATGAATTTTGAGGTCTTGGCCACCATGACGGTGGGCATGGTGGAGCGGGTGATCGTGGAGCGAATCGTCCACGAGAACCTGGACGACGAACAGCCAGAGGTCATCGTCGATCACCTCATCGCTCATTATATGGCGGGGACGCGGATGCCGCCGGAAGAGCAATTGGAAGCCGAGAGGAGTCAATAAGATGGTGCAGGTGGTGCTATGTAATTGCCCGGTGGAGGAAGCCCCGGAGTTGGCGCGCGCGTTGGTCGAGGAGCGGGTGGCGGCGTGCGTCAATATCATCGAGGGGGTGCAGAGCGTCTATCGCTGGGAGGGCGAGGTGGTCGTCGAGGAGGAGTCGACGCTGGTGATCAAGAGCCGGCCTGCGCGCTACGGCGCTCTAGAGGCGGCCATCGAGGCCCATCACTCCTATAAGGTGCCGGAGATCATTGCCCTGGAGGCCGCCGAGGTGGCCGATGCCTATCAGCGGTGGGTCCATGAAGAGGTTTGAGAAGAAGCAGCGCCAGGGCCATCCATGGCTGGAAATCATGGAGGGGGATCTGGAGGTCCAGGAGGTGGGCGGCAAGGCCGTGGGGCTGAGTCGGCTGATGGGCGCCGGATTTTCTGTGCCTCGGGGATTTTGCGTGACCACGGCGGCCTTTGAGGATCTGGTGGTGCCGCTGGCGCTGGAGGTCCAAGAGCTAGGTCAGTTGCGGGAGGTCATCGAGGCGATGGAGGTGTCGCCGACCTTGGTGGCGGGCATCGAGGAGAGGGCAGCGGCCATCGGCGCAAAGAGGTGGGCGGTGCGCTCATCGGCCATCGCCGAAGACACGGAGACCCGAAGCTACGCCGGTCAGGCCCTGTCGGTGCTGGGGGTGGAGGGCATCGACGGGGTGGTCCAGGCGCTCAAAGAGGTGTGGGCCGGTCATTTCTCGATGGAGCGAATGCTCTATCTATCGCAGGGAGGCCTGGAGGTCACCCCGGCGCCGACGGCGGTGATCATTCAGGAAATGCTGGATCCAGAGGTGGCCGGCGTGTTGTTCAGCGTCAATCCCTTGAGCGGCGACGAGGGTGAGGCCGTCGTGACGGCCGCCGAAGGGCTGGGCGAGGCCGTGGTCACGGGGATCAAGGGAGAGACCCATTATGTGGACAAGGCGTCGGGCTATCTTCGCCGGGAAACCGGCGGCGATCCGAGCTCCGATCGGCTCAGCGACAAGCGGCTTCGGGAATTGGCCACCTGTGCCCGACGGGTGGAAGAGGCCCTGGGCGGGCCCCAGGACATCGAGTGGGCCTATTGCCCCCACGAGCGCCAGGAGGAGGGCAAGTTATATCTGCTCCAGTCCCGACCCATCACGACAGGGCAGAGCGTGGAAGAGACGGTGTGGACCAACGCCAATGTGGGCGAGGCCCTTCCCGGGGTGGCGACGCCCATGACCTGGAGCATCATCCGCGACTTTAGTCAGCAGGGCTTTGAGCAGGCCTTTGGGACCCTGGGGCTGGAGGTGCCGGAGGGGGCGAATCTGGTGGATGCCTTTCGGGGGCGGCTGTACCTGAATTTGACGCAATTTATGAGCATCGCCAGCGCCCAACCGCTCTTTCGGCCGGAACGCCTCTTCTCCATGGCCGGCGGGGGCGGCGTGGAGTTGATGAGGGATGTCTATGAGGAGCGCTCCAAGACGGGGTTTTTGAAGCGGCTGCCCGTGACGATTCCCCGGATTCTGGGGTCCCAGGTGAGCATGCCCCTGGTGGCGCCGATGTGGGGCAAGTATTTTACCTCCAGGGTGGAGGCCTTTTTCGACCGCGATCTGGAGGGACTTCGCCGGGAGGCGTTGATCGAGGAGTGGGGCCGTTTGGACCAGCTCTTCGATCGCACGGGGATGGTGATGCTGTCGACGAGCGCCAATTTCCTGATGAGCTATGTGGTGACGGCGGAGGTGCTGCGGCTGGTGGGCGGCGAGGAGGCGGCGCGCCATGAGCAGGCGTTGATCAGCGGATTGGAGGTCAAGAGCGCAGAGCCGGGGCTGGCGCTGCTGGATCTGGCGCGGCAGGCCAAGCGCTCGCTGCGGCTTCGAAAGATCCTGTGCGGCCATCGCCCCGAAGAGGTGCTGGATGCCCTGTGGGCCCAGATGGAGCACGAGGACGTGGCGGCGTTTATGGAGTCCCTGCAGGGCTTTCAGAAGGCCTATGGGCATCGAGCGCCGCGCGAGGCGGAGCTTGCGACGCCGCGGTGGCGAGAGGATACGAGCTTTTTATTTGAGGTCGTGCGCTCCCTGGTGGACTCACCGGATCTACCGTCGACGACGGCCGTGGCCCGTGAGCGAAGCCGCAAGCAGGAGAGCGCCCAAAAATTATTGGAGCGCTACGTGCCCGGAGGCCTGAAGGTGGTGCTCAAGGGGCTATTGGCGCTGACACGGGCCAACGCCCGCCGGCGAGAGTATATGCGCGATCGGGTGGTGGACGCCCTGGATGTGTACCGGCGCTTCTTTTTGGAGTGCGGGCGGCGCCTGGTGCGCCAGCGGGTGCTTCGGCGAAAGGAAGACGTCTTTTTTCTCAATCGCCAGGAGTTGGAGGGGTGGCTGGAGCAGCCGCGGGTGGCGGAGTCCTTTGCGCTACGGGTGCTGGTGCGGCGAGCGCTTCACGATCACTACGAGGCACAGCCCTCGCCGCCAGATACCTTCTTGAGGCGGGGGTCGGAGACCATCGCCGCCGACGGGTCGCGGCCGCCGGAGCCGACGCCGGAGCCCGGCGGCGACGGGTCGTCGACCATCACTCTGGAGGGGTTGGCCGGCAGCCCGGGTCGAGTCACCGGCAAGGCGCGGGTGATCCTGGACCCCCATGGCGAGGAGATGGGCCTAAAGCCCGGCGAGATCCTGGTGGCGCCCTATACCGACGTGGGCTGGACCCCCCTCTTTTTGACGGCCGCCGGGGTGGTCATGAGCCTGGGCGGGCCGCTTAGCCACTCCTGCATCGTGGCTCGGGAGTACGGGCTGCCGGCGGTGGTCAACGCCAAGCACGCCACGGAGGTCATCGAGACCGGCGATCGGGTCACCGTCGACGGCGATGAGGGCCTGGTGCATATCCACAAGCGAAACTAATTAGCGAGACAGGGCCAGGGTGCCCCATATGAGGGCCTGCTGGAGGCGGTCGACAGCGGCGCGGAGGTCGTCGGCCTGCAGGTCTTCGGCGCCGTCATCGGTTGGGAAGGGGGGATCGGTGAGGGTTCCCAAAGAGACGCCCTGGGGGCCGGCGCCGATCCAGTCCAGGGAGTCGTCCGTGCCGTCCAGGAGGGCGCGGAGCTCGGAGGGGCTGTCCGGGGCGTCGGCGGCGACGTAGAGCGACCACTGGGCCGGGAGATCGGGATCGCCGGCTGGCTGAAGGTGATCGGTGGCCAGGGGAAGCTGCGATAGATCGGTGCGGGCTAGCAGCCATTGGAGGGGGGCGTCGCAGTCGCCCAGTTGCAGGCGCCAGTGGGGGGGATCGCCGGATTGTCGCCATTCGTAGGGCTGGTCCTGGACGTGGCCCCTCAGGGAGTCCGCCGTGGCCCGGGCCTGGGGATCGATATGAGGCGCCACGTCCACCAGGGGCTGAGGGCTCATGGACTCCGCCTGTCGACGAAGCTTCTTGAGGTGGCGCACCAAAACGAAGATGCCGATGGCGATGGTCGATAGGAAGATGAGAAGCTGGCTGATCATGAAGCCGTCGAGGTTCATGGAGGCGTCGACGACGCCGCTAAATACCAGGGCGAGCCACAGGGCGACGCCCAGGACCTGGACGACGACGATGGCGGCGAATAGCCGTGTCAGGGCGCGGCCCGTGGCCTTTTGAAGGGCGAAGTCCGGGTCGGCGGCGCGCCGGGCGTCGGCGGCGATGGTGTCCAGCGTGGGGAGGGCGTCGGCGGTGCTCATGGCGATACCTTGGAAACAAAAAAGCCGGGTGACGGTGTGCCTTGACGAAGGGCCGGGGTGGGTCGCACCTTCGGACGGCGCAACCGAGGTTTACCTTATGTATCGAGAAAGCACATGGAGCGACAAGTGAGAGCCTGGATCGCCGTTCTGGTGATGGCCGTGGGAGCGATGGGGCCGATGGCCGTGAGCGCCGACGAGGGAGCCAAGGCCGCTCAAGAGGTGGAGGAGGCCGCCCAGGAGGTGCGGGATGCGGCCCGTCAGGGGATCCACCGTGCGGTGCAGGCCGGCGCGGAGGCCACCGTGGAGGAGGCGGTTCAGGTAGGGCGAGAGGTGGTGGCTGACGAGGAGGATGACGAGGTCTTGGCCTGGGTGCGAAGTCCCCTGGAGAGCGCCATGACACAGGCCCGGGCCCGGGTGGCCTGGTCCCTGGAAGAGACCTACCCCTTATGGCGGACCCTGGAGGAGGATGCGGAAATCGACGTGGGGGAGACGCCCCAGCAGGCGCGCCAGTTGGCGCGCTATGTGCGCGACCAGGTGGAGGTCTTCGACGAGCGCTTTAACCTGATGGTGCTGGGAAATATCGACGGGCAATTGGCGGAGGCCGATTGCCGGCTGGATCGCGAGGAGCGGCGGTATTTCTGGGCGCGCCAGGTGGCCTATCGCCAGGCCCTGGAGGCCTTTGCCGAGGGCCACGGGCGCCGGGCGCCGCTGGCGCTCAACGTGGGCAATATGCTGTTTCCCGGGCCCCTGGGGCGCTATTTGCTCAACGAAGCGCAGGAGCACCAGGAGTTGGCCCAGATGTTGGCGGCCCTGGACAGCGAGACGATGGGGCTTGGGAATCGGGAGTTCGCTGTGCCGCGCCAGCCCCTGACCCGGGTATTGGAGAAGCTCAACGACGGGGGGCCCTCGGTGCAGGCGGCCAATCTTCGGTGCCCCGATTTTGCGGGGTCTGAAGGCCTTTGTCGCGTCATTCAGAGCGCCGATGACGATCGCCCCTATGAGGTGGTGGATCGAGGGCATCTGACGGTGGGGGTGACGACCGTCTTGGCCAGCCAGCTATTGGCGAGGCTTCAAGAGGAGCAGCGTCAGGGCGTGGAGATCGCCTCGCCGCGCTCCGTGCTAGATGATCTGGTGGGGAAGATGCGAGAGGAGGTGGATCTGGTGATCGTGCAATATGTCGTGCCCTCGGGGCAGGGCACGGAGTTGGCCTACGATCTGGCCAGCCGCATCGAGGGCATCGACCTGATGGTCAGCAGCCACCTGGTCCAGCAGCCGGAGGATGAGATCAGCGTGGACTGGGATCAGCCCGTGGTCGGTGGGCGAAGCGCCGTCATCGAGGCCATTGGCACGGGGACGCCCATCGTCAGCGCCAATAGCACCGCCCAGGGGGTGGTGAACGTGGAGCTGGACCTCTATGGCGAGCGCGTGGGCAACCAGACGTCGTTTCATATTCGCTCGGTGGTGCCCCGGCGGGCGAGCACGGAGCGCATCCCCGGCGACGAGGCGACGCAGGCGATGCTCGACGAGGCGGTGGAGCGCTATTGCGAGGACTGGGGCGATCCGGTGGGCGACAAGGCGGAGCTCAAAGAGCCGCTCAGCGCCGCGGAGTTTCAGCGCCTGGTGCTGGACGTGATGCGCTTTGAGACGCGCTCCGAGGTGGCGATCAGCAACCTGGGGGCCTTTCGAAACGAGGCCAAATTTCCCCTGGAGGGGGCGCTGACGCGGGCCGATATTCACTCCACGCTGCCCTATGATAATCGGGCGGTGGTCGTGGAGGTTCAGGGCTCGGTGCTGCGCCGCATCGGCGGGCGGTTGGGGATGGACGCCGTGGCGCAGGGGCTGGAGATCCGCGATGGGCAGTGGAAGGTCAACGGCCGAAGCCTGAACAATAACCGGCGCTATCGCGTGGCCGTCAATGAGTTTGTGGCCGACGGGGGCGATGGCTTGCTGGCCAGCGGCGACGTGGAGCGCCGGGAGCTATTTCACCCCGAGTGGAGCGTGGAGGCGCCGACGATCAGCGAGATGGTGATCCACTATTTTGAAGAGGAGAAGCATATACGTCCCGGCGTCGACGGCATCGAGGCGGGCGCCAATTTTGTGGATCTGCACGAGAAGTTTTTGTGGCGCTTCAACTCCTCGCTCAACGCCTCCTATAACCAGGTGATGGTGAGAAATCCGGAGCGCGACGGGGCCGGGGCCTACGACCAGAGCCAGTTGGGCGTGCAGTCGACGGACCAGATCAACCTGGAGGGGCGCTTCATGGTGGAGGCCGACAGCCGAAATCACGGGTGGACCAACGATCTCAATCTGCAATTTGCCACGGCGCGCATCACGGATGACGAGGAGGCGAGCTTTGAGCGCACGAAGGACCAGATCCGGCTGCGGAGCCGCTATCGCTATCAGCGCCTGCGGGCCTCCCAGGCCGGCCGGTGGTTCGTGCCCGATCCGGTGATGGAGGGGCAATTGGAGTCCGAGTTTCGACGGGCGCCAACCCGAGATTGGCATCGGCTGGACCTGCGGGTGATCGGCGGTGCCTCCTTTCAGATTCGCGACGAGCTGGACGTGCGTCTGGGCGCCAACGTGCGAAGCGATATCAACGAGCCCGGGGGGGAGCCCACCCTGGGTCTTAACCTGAGCTATACCCTGGGGCAGGTGGCGCCGGTTCGGATCTTCGATCGGCCCGTGCGCCTGGAGAGCGAGGTGGAGTATTTTTATAACGATATCGGCCGCCAGAATATCCACGAGACGCGCAGCGCCAATCGGGTCTATTTTGCGGTGTCGGAGCAGCTCTTCTTTACGACGACGTTCAATGCCTTTTTGTATCGCGATGACGTCGTGGGGGAGCTGGGAAGCAATACGGAGTTGACCATCGGGGTCAATTATCGGTGGGATGGGGCACGGCAGAATTTTCGATAAGGAGCCGCGATGGCTGAGTTTAAGACCTCGACGTCGCCCCAGGGTGACGGTGAGGATGAGAGACCCCAGGGGATATTCGCTCGTTTTTTGGACGCCGTGGAGTGGCTGGGCAACCTGCTGCCCCATCCAGTGACCCTATTTGCGCTCTTTGCCCTGGGGGTGGTGCTGATCAGCGGGATCGCCGGGTGGATGGACTTGAGTGTGGCCGATCCCAGGCCCGAGGGAGCGCCGGGGCGAAGCGCTGATGGGATGATCGAGGTGGTGAGCCTGCTCAATGGCGACGGCTTGCGGATGATCGTGGAAAACCTGGTGACCAACTTCGTGGAGTTTGTGCCCCTGGGCACGGTGCTGGTGGCCCTGTTGGGCGTGGGGGTGGCCGACAAGTCGGGCTTGTTGAGCGCCGCCATTCGGGCGGTGGTGCTGAAGGCGCCGGATCGGTGGCTGACGATGGCCATCGTCTTCGCCGGGATCATGTCCAATACGGCGGCCGAGGCGGGCTATGTGGTGCTGGTGCCCCTGGCGGCGGTGATCTTTATGGCCGTGGGACGCCACCCCCTGGTGGGGATGGCGGCGGCCTTCGCCGGGGTCAGCGCCGGGTATAGCGCCAATTTATTGATCGGCACGGTGGACCCCTTATTGGCGGGATTGACGGAGGAGGCGGCGCGGCTCATCGACGATGAGTATCGGGTGCACCCGGCGGTCAATTGGTATTTTATGATCGGCAGTACATTTTTGATCACCCTGGTGGGCACCCTGGTGACCACCTATCTGGTGGAGCCGCGGATGGGGGAATATGACCCCTCCAGGGCCCGCGAGGGGGCGGCCGATGACCGGGCCATGGAGCCCCTCAGTGATCGGGAGTGGCGGGGCCTGAAGTGGGCGGCCATCAGCGTGGCCTTTATCTCCACGTTATTGGCGCTGGCCGTGGTGCCGGAGTGGGGCGTGCTCAGAAACCCGGAGACCGGCGACGTGCTGGACTCGCCCTTTTTGAACGGCATGGTGGCGCTGATCTTTATCTTCTTCTTCATTCCCGGCGTGGTCTACGGGGTGGTCACGGGGAGCGTGGAGAGCGATGAGGACGTCATCGATGGCATGAGCGAGGCCATGAGCTCGCTGGGCCTCTATATCGTGCTGGTCTTCTTCGCCGCCCAATTCGTCTCGTTTTTTGGGTGGACCAACCTGGGGAGCATCATCGCCGTGAGCGGGGCCGACTTTTTGACGAATGTGGGCTTTACGGGGCCGCTCTTATTTTTGTTCTTCATCATCCTCTGCGGATTCGTCAATCTCATGCTCGGCAGCGCTTCGGCGCAGTGGGCGATGACGGCGCCGATCTTTGTGCCCATGCTGATGCTCGTGGGCTATTCGCCGGAGGTGATTCAGGCGGCCTATCGCATCGGCGATTCGACGACCAATATCATCACGCCCATGATGAGTTATTTCGGGCTCATTCTGGCGTTTGCCGACCGCTATCGGGAGGGCATCGGGATCGGCACGGTGATCAGCTTGATGCTGCCCTATAGTATCTTCTTCTTTTTGACGTGGGTGGCCTTCTTCTTTTTGTGGGTCTTCGGGCTGGGGCTGCCCGTGGGGCCGGCCTCACCGACGTATTATGGGTGATGGGTGGAGGGGGGCTGAGAAAATTATAGAAGTGTCATCGAAGGCACGGAAAATCTCCCCGCGGGAGCGGGGAGACACCTGAAGCCGAAGGCGAAGGAGAGGGGCAGGTCGAGGAGTCAAAAAGGTCATCGGAGGGGAGGTTCGGTGAACATGGAGTTGGTGCGGGAGGCTCGGCGGGCATTGAGATGGTGCGGGAGGTTCGGTGAACATGGAGATGGTTCGGGAGGCTCGGCGGGCATTGAGATGGTGCGAACAGCCCCTCCGCCCGCAAGCGGGCACCTCCCCAGGAGGGCCTGGGGAGGGGTTCGAGGTGGGCTCAGGCGTTGGGGTTGGCGGGGAGGTGGGCTCAGGCGTTGGGGTAGGCGGGGAGGTGGGTTCGTGGGTTCGAGAAGGAGCGGGAGCGTCGATGAACATTATAGAAGTGTCATCGAAGGCACGGAAAATCTCCCCGCGAGAGCGGGGAGACACCTGAAGCCGAAGGCGAAGGAGAGGGTCAGGTCGAGGAGTCAAAAAGGTCACCGAAGGTGCGCGGAGGCTTTGACGATCGGGGAGGTCACGGTTAAGTTAAAGCGGTTTTGGCGCGATCAAAGAACTGGCAAGGGCGAGGTATGACAGACAACAAAATATGGATGAAAAATGCCGAGTTTGTGACGGTCAATGAGGCCATGGAGGTGGTGCGTGGGGATCTGCTGATCGAGGATGGGGTGATCCGGGCCATCGGGGAGGTCGACGAGGCCGAGGCCGAGGGGGCAGAGGTCAGGGATCTGACGGGTCGAGTGGTGATCCCGGGCTTTGTGCAATGCCATATTCACCTGTGTCAGACGCTGCTTCGGAACTACGCCGACGATATGGCGTTGATTCAGTGGCTGGAGGGACGGGTGTGGCCCTATGAGGCGGCGCTGGACGAGGCGGCGCTGAAGGTGAGCGCCCAGGTGGGATTGGCGGAGTTGATCCGAGGGGGCACGACGGCGCTATTGGATATGGGGACGGTGCATCATACGGACGCCATCGGGGAGGCCGTGGAGGCGTCGGGGATCCGGGCCTTTATCGGTAAGTGCATGATGGACCTGGGCGATTCGTCGCCGTCGGCCCTCCAGGAGAGTCGAAAAGAGAGCATGAAGGAGAGCCTTCGCCTCCATGAGACGTGGGATGGGCGCGGCGATGGGCGCATCGGCTATGCCTTTGCGCCGCGCTTTGCCGTCAGTTGCACCGAGGACTTGCTGCGCGATGTGGGAGAGGCGGCCGCCGATCTGGGGTGCCCCATTCATACCCACGCCTCGGAGACGACCTTTGAGAATGAGTTCACCCATAAGCACTACGGGATGAGCAATATCGCCTTTTTAAAAGAGGTGGGGATCACCGGCGATCGCAGCGTCCTGGCCCACGGGGTGCACGTGGACGACGACGATTGCGATATCCTGGCGGCCAGCCAGACGGCGATCTGTCACTGCCCGTCGAGCAATCTGAAGTTGGCCAGCGGCATCGCCGATCTGGTGCGCTACGACGAGCGAGGGGTGCCGCTGGCGCTGGGGGCCGATGGGGCGCCCTGCAATAATAATCTGGATGCCCTCATTGAGATCCGGTTGGCGGCGCTGTTGCAGAAGCCGGCGCACGGGCCGGAGGCCATGCCGGCGGAGCGGGTGCTGCGCCTGGCGACCATCGATGGGGCCAAAGCGCTGGGCATCGACGATGAGGTGGGCTCCATCGAGGTGGGAAAATCGGCGGATCTGGTGGTGCTCAATCTGGACGATGACCCGGCCTGTGGGCCCGGCGGCGACGTGGTGTCCCGGGTGGTGTATACGGCACAAAAGCATAATATCGAGGCGGTCTATGGGTCGGGGAAGGCCCTGGTGGAAGGCGGCGAGTTGGTGGGGGTCGATCTTGGGCGGCTGATGGCGACGGCCCGCGAGGAGCATCGACGGGTCTTGGATCGGATGGAGCGGCGCGTCGGCGCCTAAGGGAGTGACGGTGGAGTATCGGGCGCTGGCAGAGCGCATCTTTTTTGGGGAGAGCCTGGCCGATAAATTGGGGCCGCCGGCCGGCGGCTGGGAGGCGCTGAGCGATGAGGCGCCGGGCCCGGCCCTGGAATGGGAGACGCCGACGCGGGTGGGGCGGCTGGCGATCGCGCCCCGCGATGAGCGGCTGTCCTTTCCGCATCCCCAGAATTTTGGCGATCCCGAGATGGCGGCCCGGGCCCTTCATACATTTGCCAACCACGAGTTGATGGCGGTGGAGATGATGGCCTTTGGGCTCATGGCCTTTCCGGAGGCGCCGGCGGAATTTCGGGCGGGGCTGGTGCGTCTTATCGGTGATGAGCAGCGCCATACGACGATGTATATCGAGAGGCTGGAGCAGTTGGGGGTGCGCTTTGGTGAGCTGCCGCTCAACGACCATTTTCACCGATGCGGCCCGGCGCTGACGACGCCTCTAAAATGGATCTGCGCCATGAACCTGACCTTTGAGCAGGCCAATCTGGATCACGCGCCGCAGTTTGGGCGTTGGTTTCGAGAGGTGGGCGACGAGGAGACGGCGGCGCTATTGGACGAGATCTACGAAGACGAGATCCAGCACGTGGGCTTTGGTGCCCGCTGGTTAAATCGGTGGAGCGAGGGCTCGACATTTGAAACCTATGTGTCCAACCTTAGCTTTCATAACGAGCCGGCGCGGGCGAGGGGAGATCGCTTTGACGAAGAGGCTCGAAAGAAGGCAGGACTGGACGACGAGTTTGTGGCACAGATGGCCAACCTCAAGGAGTGATCATGGATCCCAAACGAACGCCGGGCCAGCCCTACGCCCGGGACCCCAAGGCACGGCAAAAATTCTTTATCTACTCAGCGATCCTCTTCTTCATGGGGTTGGTGGGGAGCATCACTCTGGCGGCCTGCATCACGATGGCGGAGGCTGAAGGGCCGCGCGCCGAGGTGGGATCGGAGGCGTCGGAGTCGGCGGAGGATGATGGGGCGCGGGAGTGAGGCGACGGTTTACGCCCGTGGGGGATGGGGCTACGTTGCGCTGCCCGGGCCGGTGCCTAACCCACGAATTTTGCCGAGCGATGACCCATGAATGTGCATTTTGTGACCTTTGGCTGTAAGGCCAATCAATACGATACGGAGACATTTCGTCAGGAGCTGGAGGCCCGAGGGGCCACGGTGGTCGACGATCCGGGGGAGGCCGATGCCTGTGTGGTCAACACCTGTACGGTGACCATGAAGGCCGACGCCTCGGCGCGGAAGGTGATCCGGCGGATGAAGCGAGAGCATCCGGGGATCAAGATCCTGGTGGCCGGCTGTTCGGCCTCCTTCGTGCCCCAGATGTTTGAGAAGATGGAGGCCGTCGACGAGATCGTCGGGGGGCATGACGCGGTGGAGGTCGCCGATCGCCTGGCGCCGGAGTCGCCGCTCTTGGAGCGCCACGAGGAGCCCATCGGCGGGGTGCTGTTGGAGGAAGATCAGCGGGGCACCCGGGCCTGGATGAAGATTCAGGACGGCTGCGATCGGCGCTGTTCCTTTTGCGCCACGCGCCTTGCTCGCGGCGCCAGTCGCTCGCGACGCCCCGACGAGATCGTCGACGAGGCCCGGCGGCTGGCACAGCATCACCATGAGATCGTGTTTACGGGGATTCATATCGGCCACTATGGCCACGATCTGGAGGGCGATCATAGCCTGGCGAGCCTTGCCAAGCGGCTGATCGACGAGGTGGAAGGGGTGCGCTTTCGGCTGGGGAGCATCGAGGCCACAGAGATCGATGCTCCCCTGCTGGATCTGCTGGCGGAGCGCGGCGATCGGCTGGTGCCGCACCTCCATATTCCCATGCAGGCCGGCTCCGACAAGGTGCTTCGGCGGATGCGCCGGTGGCATACGCGGGAGCAATACCGAAGCCGCGTCAAAGAGATCTGTGAGCGCCTGCCCTACCTGGGGCTGGGGGCCGACGTGATCGTGGGCTTTCCCGGCGAGGGAGAAGAGGAATTTGAGGAGACCCGCCAATTGGTGGAGGAGCTACCCTTTAATTATCTGCACGTCTTTCCCTATTCGGAGCGCAGCGGGACGGCGGCGGTGGAGCTCGACGAGAAGGTGCAATCCCGGGTGGCCGCCCGGCGAAGCAAGGTGCTTCGGGAGATGGCGGTGGAGAAGGGCAAGGCCTATCGACGTGGCCGGGCGGGCGAGCGGGCGACGGTGATCGTGGAGAGCGAGGATCGCGGGCTCAGCGAGGACTACCTGCGGGTGCAATTGGAGGGGCTCAGCGAGGCCGATCGGGGGCGCCGCCTGGAGGTGGTGTTGGCCGTGGGTGACGACGGAGAGCTCCAGGGGGAGGCCCTTCAATGATCGAGCGGGTCGTCTTATTTCACTGCGCCTCCATGGCGGTGCCGCGGCGCGTTCTGGTGGCCGACGGCGGTTGGAAACGAGTGGAGTTGCCCTTTATGGGGGCCCTCTTAGAGCACCGAGACAAGGGGCCGATCCTGGTGGACGCCCCCTATGGATGGGAGGGGCCGTCCAATCTGGGGGCCATGGTGGGCGAGCTATTCGTGCAGGCCGGTCTGACGTTTCGGGAGCGGTGGTCCGTGGTGCCGAGGGTGGAGGCCCAGGGATATGGGGCGGCAGATGTGGAACATGTCTTGATGACCCATCTGCACTACGACCATACGGGAGGGATGAAGAGCCTCCCCTACGCCACCTATCATGTCAGCGACGAGGAGTGGCGGGCGGCCACCGAGGAGGGGGAGGCCAAGGCGATGACGCGGGCCTATTTGCAGCGCGACTTTTTGGCCCTGAAGCCGCGGATGCGTCGTCATCGAGGGGTGCCGGGATTGGGCGATGAGTCGGGCGGCCTGGACGTCTTCGGCGATGGGTCGGTGGAGATGGTGGCCCTTCCGGGGCATACCATGGGGCAATGCGGCTATCGGGTGTGTTTGGAGGGCCATCGGCCGATCTTCTTTGTGGGCGACGCCGTCTTTACCAGAGAGCAATTGGAGGGGGAGGGGCTGGGGATCATGCCGCGGACGGTGGCCGCCGATTTAGACCTGGCGGAGCTGACGATCCGGCAACTTCGGCGCCATATGGAGCAGTCGGAGGATGTGATCGTGCCCAGCCATGACCTGGCCTGGGGCAAGCGATGCATCGACGAGGGACCCGTGGAATTTGTCGGTCAATCCTAAGTGAGTAAGACGGAGCAGCGGCGATGGTGGATCAGCGATGGATGACGATGGGATGGATCGCCCTGGTGGCCCTGGGGGCCGTCGCCTGTTCCGACGACGATGAGCCCTCAAACCTGGTGGGCCTGGACGCCACGCCCTACGCCTTTGAGGAGGCCGGCCCGTGGTATGAATGCCCGGACGAGGTCTTTGAAGAGCAGGGCTTTGGCGCCGACGTGGTGGAGGTGGAGGCCCTGTCGTCGGTGCATCAGTATTTTGGCGACGACGATCGGCGCACCGTCGAGGAGGTGGTGGAGTTTCCAGAGGGCGAGTGGGCTCAGATCGGGCTGGTGTGGGAGCTCGATTGCCCGGAGGGCGAGGTCTGCGACCACTGGGATCGGGCGGGGAGCCTGGCGATCGCCGGCGAGGACGGCGAGAAGGCGGTGGAGGTGCTTCGCCATATCACGCCCTATCGCATGGGGATGTGCCAATTCGTGGAGGTGACGGAGCTGGCCGACGTGCTGGAGGGAGAGCAACGGGTGCGATCCTTTGTCGACACCTGGGTGGGGCCGGGCCATCAGGAGGGGGCGGGCTGGGAGGTGAGCGCCCGCTTTGTCTTCTTCCCAGGCGTCGATGATCGCCCCCGAGAGGTGATCAATATCTGGGATGAGCATCGGATCACGGTGGGCGAGCTCGAAGAGGGAGAGGACGTGGCCAGCCAGGTGGAGCCAGTGGCGTTTGAGCTGGAGGAGGGCTTTGAGCGCGTGGAGGCCCACCTGACGACCACGGGTCATAGCTTTGGAAATAGCCTTAATTGCGCCGAGTTTTGCGAGATGCGCCATGATCTGGAGGTCAATGGTCAGGTGCACTCCACCCTCCCCTGGCGAAGCGATTGCGCCGACAATCCGGTGAGCCCGCAGGCCGGCACCTGGCAGCATAACCGCAATGGGTGGTGTCCCGGGGCGGTGAGCCTGGGCGATCGCCTGGACATCACGGAGGACGTGGCGGCGGGCGAAAATGAGCTGGACTTCGATATCCGGCTGGCCAATGGCGAGGTCTACGACAACCAGTCGCCGGCGGATCTGCTGCCCTTTACCCGGGTGGCCCTCAAACTCTACGTCTACTGAGCGACGGCGGAGGAAACGACGATAGCAGGGGAGGAAGCGAAGGCGATCGGGGTGCGGTGGTATGCCTTAAGTGGTTGAGAAATAATAAAAAATGCTTGCCCGGATGCGATGGGCGCATAGCTTTATTGTATCGAAGTCAGAGCTAAGCAGGTGGGAGCAGGGCCGCAACCAAGGACGCGGCCGTAGTGCGAAAGACGTGGATATGGGCCGGCCCGCAGGGCTGGAGAATGGAGCCATGGAATGGAGATCGCATGACCCAGGGATTGGGACATCATATCGCTCGCAGCGCAGCCCCGGCGTGGAATGAGGTCGTCGAGGAGCGCGCGCCCCGGGAGCGGGCGTCGACCGGCGAGGCCCAGGCCCTTCGGGTCCTGTACTTGATGCGGGGGACGACGGTGCCGGCGTCGCGCTTTCGGGTGCAGCAATTTCTTCCCTACCTGCGCCGGCGGGGCATGGAGGTGGTGGTCCGGGCGGCCTATGGCGATGCCTATAACCGGGTGGCCGCCTCGGCGGTGGGGCCGGCCTATAAGCTGTGGTGCAGCCTGCGGCGGCTGCCGCAGATGATGGATGCCGATCGCTTCGACGTGGTGGTCATCCAGAAGCCGACGTTGCCCTTTAGCGCCTGGCCGGAAACGGTGGCCCGGTGGCGAAATCCGCGGCTGGTCTTCGATGTGGACGACGCGGTGTATACCGGGGGAGAGGGGTGGATGGAGGGACGGCGGCGCCAGGTCTTTGAGGCCATCTGCCACCAGGCGGCCCATGTGATCTGCGGCAATGGGCGCCTGGCGGAGGCCGTGGGCCAGGCGGCGCCGACGACGGTGATCCCCACGGTGGTGGACGCCCGTCGCTATCGGCCGGCCCTTCGAGGGAGGTCGGGATCGACGGTGCGCATCGGCTGGATGGGCACGTCGGCCAATTTCCAGAGCCTGGCGATGATCGCCGGGGTGCTCCGCGAGTTGGCCCGGCGGCCGCAGGTGGAGGTAGAGTTGGTGAGCAACGCCCTCTTTGAGCCCCTGTCGGGGGTGGAGGGCGTGGTCCAGAAGCGGTGGAGCGCCGGCCGCGAGGTCGTGGATCTGCAGGGCTTCGATATCGGGGTGATGCCCCTGGTGGACACGGCGGTGACCCGCGGGAAATGTGGGTTTAAGGCCATTCAATATATGGCGGTAGGGGTGCCCGTGGTGGCGTCGCCCGTGGGGGTCAACCCGGCGGTGGTGGGCCAGGAGAAGGGGCGACGTGGCGGCTGGATGGCGCGCGACGTCGACGCCTTCGAGGCGGCGCTGGGGCGGCTGGTGGCCGACGGCGATCTACGGCGGCGCCTGGGGGCCCAGGGGCGCCAGCGGGTGGAGGCGAAGTACTCCATGGAGGCCGTCATCGACGGCTATGTGGAGGTGCTCAAGGAGGTGGCCCGCCGGCGCTGGCGGCCGCCGCCGGGAGGTCGAGCAAGCATGGGAAGGGAGCGTCAGTGAGGACAAGGGTCCTGACCTCGCGCACCGATGGTGATTGGCGCAGGGGTTTCATCCCTACGGGGGCGAAACCTCTGCGACTCTGGGGGGAGAATCACCGTCGGTGCGGGGGGGCAGGGCCGCGACCAGGGAGCGAGGCATGGATGCCAAGCATATATTGATCACCGGGGGCGCCGGGTTTATCGGCGCCAATCTGGTGTGGTGGCTAAGGCGCCACCGACCTCATCGCCGCATCACGGTGGTGGACAAACTCGGCTACGCCGGCGATCGGCGCTATATCGAGGGCGCCATCGATGGTGAGGCGGTGAGCCTGGTCGTGGCCGATATTGCCGACCGGTCAGCCATGGAGCGGCTCTTTGGCCGGTCGGCCTTTGACGGGGTGATGCATCTGGCGGCGGAGTCGCACGTCGATCGCTCCATCGAGGGCCCGGAGGCCTTTGTGAAGAGCAATGTAGAGGGGACCTTCGTGGTGCTGGAGTGCGCCCGCAGGGCCTTTGGCGATGGGGGCGGTCGGATGCTGCACGTATCCACCGACGAGGTCTATGGGAGCCTGGGGGACGAGGGGGCGTTTGATGAGCAATGGCCCTACGATCCGAGCAGCCCCTACTCGGCGACGAAGGCGGCCAGCGATCATCTGGCGCGGGCCTACCACCGGACCTACGGGTTGGACGTGGTGATCAGCCACTGCACCAATAATTTTGGGCCCTATCAATACCCGGAGAAGCTGATTCCCCTGACCATCGATCGCCTCCTTCGGGGGGAGCCCATCCCGATCTACGGCGACGGCCAACAGGTGCGGGACTGGCTCTATGTGGACGATCATTGCCGGGCGCTGGTCCAGGTCTTTGAACAAGGAGAGGAAGGGGAGCGCTATAATATCGGGGCGCGAAATGAGTGGAGCAATCGGCGGCTGGTGGAGCGGTTGGCCGATGTGGTGGATCGTCGCCTGGGTCGCACGGTGGGGGTGGGCCGGGAGTTGATGACCTTTGTGGAGGACCGGCCGGGTCACGACCGGCGCTATGCCATCGATCCCAGCCGCGTGGAGCGGGAGTTGGGGTGGCGACCGAGGGTCCCATTTGAGGAGGGACTGGAGCGCACGGTGGAGTGGTTTATGAGGGAGGGACGGCGTCTGTGGGGGGGGCCGGAGGGGGGCGATGAGCGGAGGGCCGGACTGTGATCGCTATTTGGCCCCATAAGGGGTCTGTTTGGGGAGGTTTTTGAGGTTTAAAAGATCATGATATTCAAGGGGTTATGGTTCGTGACATAAATGTTTCACGATTGTCACGCGATCTTCATTGTGGGGTTGCGGGGTTTTGACCATGTTTCAGGAGCAAAGAAAGGATTCCGCGGTGGACGCGGCGTCCGTCATGGTGATTCCCCCAACCAGAGCAGTCCATGGAAGATCAATCAGCGGCGACACAGCCCGAGCCAAGCGCCAAGACGAAGTGGCGAAATTGGATTGTGATCGCCTTTTTGGTGTATGCATTATTGGTGGCCGTCAATGTGATTGGCGACGGCTTTTTTCTGGCGACCGCCGAGGGGGCGGAAGAGCTCTTTGAGCTGGCGTCGAACCCGTTGGTGGCGTTGATCATCGGTGTGGTGGCGACGGCGGCCATGCAGAGCTCGAGCACGGCGACGTCGGTGATCGTCGGTATGGTGGCCGGCGGCCTGCCGCTGGGGATCGCCATCCCAATGATCATGGGTGCCAATATCGGCACCTCCCTGACGAGCACCCTGGTGAGCCTGGGTCATATCCGGGACGACGTGGAGTTTAAGCGGGCCTTTTCGGCGGCCACGGTGCACGACAACTTCAATTTTATGGCGGTGGCGCTGTTATTTCCCCTGGAGGTGATGTTCTCACCGCTGGAGCGGATGTCTCACTATCTGGTGGGCTTCTTGCCCCATGATGTGGACGCCGGATTCGCCGAGGCCAGTATTTTGGGGACCATCGTATCGCCGGCGGTGGACGTGGTGACGGCCTTTCCGACGATGCTCAGCGATATGTGGGCCGGGTTGATGCTGATCGCCATCGGCGTGGGCATGATCTTGACCATCGTGACCCTGCTCAGCAAATTGCTTCGCAAGGTGATGGTCGGAAAAGCGCTGGAGTTGATGCGCACCGTGGTCGGTCGAGGCCCGCTGTCGGGCATCGGCGCCGGCGCCACGGTGACGGTGATGGTGCAATCGTCGACGACGACGACGACGCTTATCGTGCCCATGGCGGGCAGTGGGGTCTTTACGCTCAAGCAGATCTATCCCTTTACGCTGGGGACCAATATCGGAACCACCGTCACGGCGCTGTTGGCGTCCATGGCCATTTCAGGTCCCACGGCGGCGTTGGCCATCCAGATCGCTGTGATTCACCTGCTCTTCAACGTGACGGCCATCTTGCTGATCTTCGGGCTTCCCTTTCTCAGAGAGGTGCCGATGCAGATGTCGCGCTTTCTGGCGCGGCTGGCCCAGCGAAATAAGCTCTATGTCTTCGGGTATATCGGAAGCGTCTTCTTCGTGGTGCCCTTGACGGCCCTGGGCGTCACTCACGTCGTGGGCTGAGAGTCCGGCCTGGACAACTAAGACACATCCAACACCCCACCCCGCAGGAGGCTGCGGGGTGGGGTTTTTTGTGGGCGCGGGGGGCGTTGAATGGATGGAACTTCAATTTATTTGGGGTTTGGGGCTAAGATAGGCATACCGAGTTGTGAGCGAGTTACTGAGCGTGAGGAAAGACGGTGACCAGTGCGATCGAAGAACGAGTAAGGGTGCTGGGGGAGCAGGTGATCAATCGACAATTGCCGGTGCTCATCGGCCTGATGGCAGAAGCGGGCAAGGCGCCGGAGGAGCAGCGGCGGCGGGCCACGCGGCTGGTGGAGTGCCTCCAGGGGATCGAGGTGGCGCCGACGCTGCAGCGAGACGGCCGGCCGGTGGCGGTGGAGCTGGACGAGGAGGGGCTTCGGATCAACGGCCAGATGGCGGAGCGGGTAGACGACGGGGCCCTGGTGGGAGCGCTGGCCGATCCGGTGGCGCGACTGCTGGATATCTCGTCGGTGTCCGTGGGGTTGGTGCTTCGGATGGAGGACGTCCCTCAGCTTCGGGGGCTGGTGGGGGAGTTGGAGCGGCGTATCGATCAGGAGTTGGTTGCCATCACCGATCTGGAGGCCCTGGTGCGCCAGCGAGTGGCGCGCTTTGAAGAGCGGATGGTGGGCCTGGCCAAGGCATTGGGCGGGGAGCTGGTGGCGCCGGCGGTGGATCAGAGCGACCTGGTGGGGGTGATCGTAGAGAAGGCCCGGGCGTGGCCGGAGTGGCGGCGCGTGATCAAATCCCGCCATCTCCAGGCCTGGCAACAGGGGTTGGGCGAGGCTCTCAAGGGCTCGTATTGGGAAGGACAAGAAGCGGCGTTGGCCCAGATGGTGTGGCAGAGCCTGGGCGTGTCGTCGACCTCGGCGCTTCGTCGGGCGGCTCAACAGGTGCGCTCCATGGAGGTGGCAGGCGCCGAGGGGCGAGAGCTATTGGAGGCCCTGGCGCCGGTGTGCGGTCTGGATGAAGAGGTCGATGATGGCGTGGAGGCCTGGCCGGCCTACGAGGGCTTGGCCGAGGCCTGGGAGCGGCTGGTACGACGTGAAGACGCCATTTTGGGGGCCCGGTCGACGGCGGAGAGGCCGCGGCTATCGGTCTTTGAGGCGCCGGGGATCAGCACGGGCCTTAATGAGCCGTCGAGCCTTCCCTGGTCGGAGCCCCTGCTCTGTTGGACGACCCGCGAAACAGACGCCCTGGGCGATCTCCTGGAGGGCACGGAGATGTCCCTGGGTCAGCAACGTCAGGTGGTGACGGGGGCGCGAGTCCAGGTCCAGCGGTTGGACGTCGACGTGCCCTTCAAGAACGAGGGCGGCCAGCAGCGGTGGTCCGTGCAGGTGCCGAGGCGTCTGGTGGAGGTCGATGAGGGATATGCCGAGGCGGTGGAGGCGGCCTATGGAGCGCTATTTGAGGCCTATATGGCGGCCTTCGACGCCCTGGATGCGCCGATGAAGCAGCGAGCGGTGCAGATGGCCCAGGGCACATTTAGCGGGTTTTTGAGCACCACCGCCGATATCTGGAAGCGGCGCATTGCCCTGCCGGCGGGGACATCGACGCGCGACAAATTTAAGGCCTATCTGGAAGCGCCGACCCGAGTATTGGAATGGCCCCTATTTGTCGATGTGTTTGATGCCCTGGGAGAGGGGGCGAGGCTGACGACGATGCCGCGATTGACGATCCCGGCGGTGTGGCAGAAAGGCGCGAAGCAAGCGCCGGTGTGGATCCCCGTGGAGGCCATCGGCGAGGCCATCGGGCAGGCGCCACTTCGCATCCGAAATGTGATCGTCGATAGCGACCAGGGCGTGGTGCGAGCCCTGGGCGATCACGACCTCAAGGAGACGGATCTGCGCTCCCTGCCCAGCGTAGACGTCTTCAAGGCCCTCCACGAGGGCGCCCTCTTGTTGACGGTTCAGAGCTTGAGTTGAGAGGCACGGCAATGATGGAGCATAGAGAACGCGACGAGCGCGGTGATTGGGACCTGGTCGAGGAGGTCGGGGGACCGGCGGTCATGGAGACGATGATGCGTCGGTTCTATGACCGGTTATTCGACGACTTCTTTGTGGGCTTTTTCTTCGAGGGCCACGACAAAGAGGCCCTTATTGCCTCGCAGACAAATTATCTCCATGCCCATCTGGGCGGCCGACAGGGAACCTATCAGGGAACCTCGATCCGCGAGGCCCACGAGGGGATGAAGATCTTTGCCGGCCATTTCGATCGGCGTCACACCATCCTCAAAGAGGTGATGGCGGAGTTCGACGTGCCCCAGCATGTGCGCCGGGAGTGGGTGGCCCTGGATCTGGCGCTTCGCGAATTGGTCATTCAATAGTCTCGGCGGATGATCTTGGAAATCGGGGGCGATATGTTATGACGGATCCATTAGAAGAGACGGATAGGACCTATCTCGTAGAGACGCAGAGAGGATGAGGGCATGGCGAATCGATGGAAGCAGGTGGTGTGGGTGATGGCGGTCAGTCTTTTGCCCGCTGTGGCATGGGCCGGTGACGATCCGGAGATGACGAGTCGCCAGCAGACGCTCAACGACGACGCGGTAGACGCCCTCGACGAGGGCAATTATGAGACGGCGATCAGCCTTTTGAGCGCCTCCCTTCAACTGGGAGAGCTCAATGTGACGCATGCCAATATTGGCCGGGCCTATCAGAATCTGGGGGCCTGTCAGGAGGCGCAGACGCATTTTGATGCTGCGTTGGAGGCGCCGGCGGTGGAGCGGCCGACGCCGGAGCAGGTCGCCGGGGCCATTGAGCGCTACCGCGCCGAATTGAGGGAGACGTGCCCCGGGTACCTGGAGGTGGAATGCAACCCGGAGGGCATCGCCCTCTATATCGACGATGAGGGTCCGTTTACCTGCGGTGAAGAACCCCTGGAGTTTGAGGGCGGGACCTATACGGTGCGCGGCGAATATGAGGGGCGGGTCACGGAGACGACGGTGGCCGTGGAGGCCCTGGAGACGTCGCGGATGCGGCTGGGGCTCTCCAGCGCCGAGATCAAAGAGCCGGAGGACGATGCCTTCTCGGAGGTGGACACCATGGACGCCCCGCCGAGTCCGACGCCGGCCGACGACGTGTCATCGAGCTCCACCGCCGGGTGGTTGATGCTGGGGGCCGCCGGCGCGGCCGTGGCCGGCGGCGTGGTGCTGGACACGGTGCCGGAGCGCAGCAGCAATAATGAATTCAACGCCATCAACCTGGCGCCCGTGGGGCTCTATGGGGCGGCCGCCGGCCTGACCTTTATGGGCATTCGCGCTCTTCGCTGAGGCGGTACTCAGACATCGACGACCATCAGGGCCCGGCTGATGACGCGGTGGTTGACCCGGCGCCCCGCTAGGTGCTGAAGGCGCTCCATGCGCGGGTCGATATCGCCGGGGTCGAGGCCCGGGAATTTGCCCCGGGCGTAGGCATTGGCCCGTCGATGGCGAGGCGATAGGGGGCGGAGCAGATCTTTGAAGCGCTCCATGGCCTGAACGACGCCCTCCTCGGTGCGAAGCGCCAGGCGCGGCAGCCCCCGGGCCTCGTCGACTTTGTCCTGGGCCTCGTCGAGCACGGATAGCATGGAGGGAAAGGAGTCGTCGCACAGGTTGTTGAGCAGCCGCCGGGCGCGGTGATCGATGAGGGGCGGATCGTCAAAGGACGTGCGCCGATCCTGAACGTGGATGAGCTCCACCAGGCAGTCGACGACCTCGTCGACGCTCTCGCAGGGAACGCCGAATTGATTGGGGAGAAAGAGCTGTTGGACCGGGTTGTCCACGGGGCGGAAATTGATGATCTTGACCTCTCCCAGGTGGGCCTCCAGGCCGGTGGTGCAGCCATCGTGGATCATGCACTGGCAGGCCAATAGCCAGGGGGCCACGGGTCCGTCGTGGATGACGTCGACGGTGTCCAGGCCGCCAAAGGCGTGGCGATAGAACTCGGGATCCTCCGAGGGATGGGGCCGGAGGATGATGCGCTGATCGGGAAAGACGGTGTGCAGCCGGTGGACGAGGCGCACGAAGTGGCTGAGTTGTTCATTTTTATAGGCCCACTCGTCGATGGCCTGCAGCCGCGACTCCAGATGATGGGGCAGGTAGCCATTATAGGGGCTGAAGACGAATTGGGGACCCAGTTGGTTATTGGCCCGCGCCAGGTTGGTGTTGATGAGGATAAAGGATCCGTAGCGGGCGCGAAGCTGTTGGGCGTCAGGGCGGTAGTAGTCGCGCCACTGGCGGCGGTAGAGATCGAAGCGCGGATGGCCGGTGGTGCGGATATTGTCGGCGCAGGGCGGATCCATGGCGCGGTAGACGTCGCGCTGAAAGTCGCCCCAGGTGCAGACGTAGTCCTCGGCGTGGAGGCGGCGGGGGTCCAGGCGCTGCTGGAGGATCTTGGTCCACAGGGGCTCGTCGCCGGGAAAGACGGCGCCCTCGGTGTCGAAGTGGAGGATGATAAAGTCGCGCTCCTTGAGGTGGTGATAGTCCTGGAGGGCGTCGGGAAAGTGGGGGCGGATGACCTGTTTGCCCAGGTAGACGCCGCCGCGGAGGTGGCGGGCCAGGCGAAGGAGGGTGTCGTGGAGGCCGATATAGATGCGGTTATCATCGCGGGCGGCCAAGACGGCGAGGGCCAGGCGATAGTCGAGCTCGCGGTTGATGGTTTCCACGGGGAAGAGGAGGTGTCTAGGGGCGCTCATTTGAACCTCATTGCAGGGTCGCCGTGGCCCGGGCTTGAGGGGCGCCGGGAGGCGTTTACCATGCGTTGGAATTGGGGATGGGTGGCCAATAATTCGTCGTAGGTGCCCTGGGCGACCAGGCGCCCCTCGTCCAGCAGGAGGAGGCGGTCGCAGTGGCGGATGGTGGACAGGCGGTGGGCGATGATGACCAGGGTGAGATCGCCGGCGAGGCGGTCGATGGCGTCGCTGATCTCGCGCTCCGTGGGGGTGTCGAGGGCGCTGGTGGCCTCGTCGAGGACCAGGAGATTGGGCTGTCGATAGAGGGCGCGGGCGATGCCCAGGCGCTGGCGCTGGCCGCCGGAGAGGCGGACGCCGGCTTCGCCGATGGAGGTGTCGAGCCCATCGGGCATGGCCTCCACCAGGGGGGCCAGTTGGGCCTGGGCCAGGGCGTGCCACACCCGGGCGTCGTCGATGGCCTGGTCGTCGACGCCAAAGGCGATATTGCGGCGAATGGTGTCGTCCATGAGGTAGGTGGGCTGGGCGATATAGCCCAATTGGCGCTGCCAGGCGTCGAGGTGGTCATGGATGGGGCGGCCGTCGACCTCGATGGTCCCCTCGTCGGGGGGGAGAAGCCCCAGAAGGAGGTCCACCAGGGTGGTCTTTCCGGCGCCCGAGGGGCCGACGAGCCCCAGGGATTCCCCGGGCTTGATGGCCAGATCGAGGTTGGCGATCGCCGGGCCGTCGGCGTCGGGGTAAGCAAAGGAGATGCCCTGAAACCTCAGGGACTCCTCAAAGGGGAGGGGCACCGGAT
>CAZMJS010000011.1:0-1790 GCA_964566695.1 uncultured Bradymonadales bacterium | reverse complement strand
CAGGCGCCCCTCCTCCAGGGCCTTGAGATCGCGGGCGATGACGTCGATGCTGGGCGTGAAGTGGCGGATGCCCGTCAACGAGGAGATGATGCGGGTCAGCGAGGGAAGCAGCCGCACCGCCGCCATGGCGAAGAGGCCCAGCACCGGCAAGATCTGGCCCATGGGCTGGCCGCGAGCCACCAGGAGGACGACGACCAGGATCATGCCGCCGAGGCCGACGGTCTCGATGACGTTTCGGGGGATCTCCTTGATAAAGCGGTGAAAGCGCACGGCGCGGGCGTATTTCTGGCTGCTGAGGTCGTATTTCTGGAGAAAATAGTCCTCGGCGCCGGCGACCTTGGCCTCCTTGAGGCCGCCCAGGCCCTGGTTGACCCACTGGATCATGAGCCCGTTGTGGTGCTGCTGGCTGCGCCCAAGACGGGTGGTCTTGGCGCGGACGGCCCGATAAAAAGCCAGGCTGATGAGGCCAAAGCTGGCCAGGGCCAGGGGAGCCACCAGGGGTTCGACGACGATGAGCAGGGCAGCGATAACCAGGACGACGCTGAGCTCCACGGCGACGCGAAACAGGGGCAGCAAGACGTTGACGAAGGTCATGCGCACCTCTTCGGTGACGTTGCGCAACAGCTGGGCGCTATTTCGGCGAAGATGAAAGGGGTAGGGGCTCTGAAGATAGGTGTGAAAGAGGCGCCGGGACAGGCGCACCTGGTTGGCGAAGATAAAGCGAAATTGGAGGTGATACATCAGGGCCAGAAAGAGGTTTTTGATCACGTAGACCGCCAAAAGGCCGAGTCCGGCGCCGACGACGATCTGCTGGGGGGAATGGAGGCCCAGGGCGTTGAAGAGCCCCGGCAGGAGGGGCATGTCGGCGATGGAGGCCGGCTCGGCGACCAGGGCGATAAAGGGCATGATGAGGCCGATGCCGACGGCCTCGAAGGCGGCGCCGACGAGCATCAGCGCGAAGAGCCCTAAGGCCTGGCGGCGCTGGCGCCGGCCGAAGATGGACCACAATTGGCGCACCAATTCAAACACGATGATCTCCCACCCAGGATGGAGTGAATCTTGCCCATAAAAGCTAGGGGCTCCTCGCCGGGAGGCAAGGGACGAGGATCAATCGCCGGGCGGATCGTCGGGATCGTCGTCGGCGATGGGCAGGCGGATCTGGAAGTGAGCGCCCCGGTCCTCGTGGGAGGGCTTGAGGGCCAGGGTGCCCTGGACGCGGTCGACGAGGCGGTGGGCGATGGCGAGCCCCAGGCCGGTGCCCTCGCCGGGGGGCCGGGTGGTGAAGAAGGGGTCGAAGATCTGGTCGACGAGCTCCTCGTCGACGCCGGGGCCCTGGTCGATGAGATCGATGACGATGTGGTCCTCGTCGACGTGGGCCGCAAGGCGAAGGCGGGGGTCGTCGAGGTCGGCGTCGGCCATGGCCTCCACGGCGTTTAGAAGGAGGTTGACGAGGACCTGTTCCAGCTCGCCGGCGACGGCCCGGACCGGGGGAAGGTCCTCGTCGATGGCGAGGTCCATGGTGGTGTGGGCGCCGCGGCCGGTGGCGCTGACCAGGTGGACGGCCTCCTCGATGAGGGGGGCGAGGTCGACGGCCCGGGGCTCGTCGGGGGCGTCGGCCCGGCTATAGTCCAGGAGCTGGCGGATGATCGATCGGATGCGCTGGAGTTGATCCAGGCTGCGCCGGGCCAGATCGCGGCGCTCGTCGTCGCTGAGATCGGGGTCTTGGAGGAGCTCCGTATAGCCCATGACGGCGGCCAGGGGGTTGCCCACCTCGTGGGCGATGCCGGCGG
>CAZMJS010000010.1:0-61218 GCA_964566695.1 uncultured Bradymonadales bacterium | reverse complement strand
GCTTTATGATGGACTGCGATACGACGGGGATCGAGCCCGATATCGCCCTCATCAAATACAAGAAGTTGGTGGGCGGCGGGTATTTCAAGATCGTCAACCAGACGGTGCCGGAAGCCCTGGAGCGGCTGGGATATAACGAGAAGCAGCGAAAGGAGATCGAGGCCTACCTGATGGATCAGGAGACCATCGAGGGGGCGCCCCATATCAAGGATGAGCACTTGGCGGTATTCGACTGTGCCTTTGAGCCGGCCAATGGGAGTCGCTCGATTGCGCCCATGGGTCACGTGCGGATGATGGCAGCGGCCCAGCCCTTTTTGTCGGGGGCGATCTCGAAAACGGTGAATATGCCGGAGAGCGCGACCCGAGAGGATATCGCCGAGACATATCTGAAGGCCTGGAAGTTGGGGCTGAAGGCGATCGCGATTTATCGCGATGGCTGCAAGCGCACTCAGCCGCTGTCGACGCAGCAGGATGATGGCGGAGACTCCCAGGAGGCGTCGGCCGACCAAGGCGTGACGCCGCAGTCAGCGGTCGATGCCAGCGACCGCACCGATACCAGCGAAGAGGCGGCCTCGCAGTGGGGCGATCTGAGCCGACGGCGTCGGTTGCCCGATGAGCGTCCGTCGATCACCCATAAATTCTCCATCGCCGGCCACGAAGGCTATATCACGGTGGGGATGTACGAGGACGGTCGTCCGGGCGAGATCTTTATCGTCATGAGCAAAGAGGGCTCGGTGGTCAGCGGACTGATGGACTCCTTTGCGACGTCCATCTCTCTGGGGCTGCAATACGGGGTGCCCCTGGAGGTGATGATCGATAAGTTCAGCCATACGCGCTTTGAGCCCAGCGGGATCACCAACAATCAGCGCATCCGGTTTGCCAAGTCGGTCACGGACTATATTTTCCGTTGGTTGGCCGACAAATTCCTGGGCGAAGAAGAGCGGAATGTCTATCTGGCGGAGAGCTCGGAGGAGCCCTGGCGGCCAGGGATCGGCGACCAAAAAGAGGCGGTCTCCGAGGAGAGCCAAGAGGCGTCTGAGGAGGAGTCGAAAGCGCCCTCCGAGGGGCAAGGGGAGTCGAAATTTGCCGAGGCCCCGGAGGGTCAGGTGATCTTCGACGCCACGCGGGCCGATGGAAAGTCCAGCGTGTTTACGCTGCAGGCCGACGCCCCTCCGTGCAGCGAGTGCGGGACGATCATGATCCGCTCGGGATCGTGCTATAAATGCACCAATTGTGGGTCCACCAGCGGTTGTAGCTGAGTGAAACTTGCCCTGAGATAGGATGGTAGCGCACAGTGACCGGACCCCCTTTGGCCGATGGCAAAAGGGGGTCCGGTTATTTTGTGCGACAAGGGAGTCGGCCGTGAGGGTGAAAGGAGCCCAAAGTCAGGGGGCGCCATGGAGGCACGTGATGGTTGTGGCAGCGATGGTGCTGGCGGTGGTCGGCACGGGCTGCCAAGGATGCGAGGCCTGGTTGGATGGACTCGAAGGCCGCCTTCAAGAGGATCCAACGCGGAAGGGAAAAGTGGGGGTGTGGCGGGGGTTGGAAGTGGCAGAGAGGGCGCGGTCGGTGGGGATGGCCCGGGCGCACCAGAATGATCGTCGGTGCCACATTGGTTGGCAGTGGGAGGAGGCTTTTGAGGTGGCGTTTGAGTTTGAGATCACCGCCGGGGACGATGGGCAGCGGAGGTGGCGCGAGGAGGGGACGTGGCATCGAGATGAGTCCGGTCGGTGGGCCATTGAAAGCGCGATTGCCTTCCGGGATGGAGCTAAGAGAGAGGGGATGCGCCAGCGTCGGGTCGTGGCGACGGAGGATGGATTCGTGGAGCTTGTGGGGCCGGAACGCGGCATGCGCTCGCCGGTCGAGGGAAGTGCTGAGAGGTGGTGGCGAGACGAATATGGCGGGCGGTTTGAGGGTCTGATGGCGTTGGGAAGTAGAGGCGATGAGGCGGTCTTCGACTGCGGACCCGGGGTGGGGGGCGAAGGGGTATCGGGGTGGCGTGAGTTGTGGCCACAGGAGAGTCAAGTGACGGTGGAGGTGGAGCGCGATGAGAAAGCCAAAGAGGGCCGGCGCTGCCGACAATTGAAACTGGAGGTGGACGCAGCGAAAGGCCCCCTGAGGGCGAGATTGAGAGAATGCGTCGCCCCTTATGATGGCGAGGTGGAGCTTGGGGAGCTGCGGTTGGTGGAGTTGGAGCGCGAGCGGGGCCGTCAACGTATTCAGGAGGCCCTGGAGATATGGAGTGAAGAGGCGTGGATAGAGACATTGGAGGCCAGTGATGAGTGAGCGAGGATTTGTCGATCAGTTGGAATCGGTGGTGGTGAAGGTAGGGAGCGCTGTCTTTATGGATCGTCAGGGTCGGGTGGACCGGCCGGCCTTTGCGGGGTTGGTGGCCAGCCTGGATGGGTTGATACGCCGCGGGTTGGAGGTGACGGTGGTGTCCTCCGGGGCGGTGGCCATGGGGCGGCAGTGGCTGGGAGGTGAGGAGGTGGGAGAGGGGATCCCGGAGAAGCAGGCCCTGGCTGCGCTGGGCCAATCGCGGCTGATGCAGATGTGGGAGGCCGAGTTTTGGCATTATGAACGAAAGATCGCCCAGGTGCTATTTACCCGTGGGGATCTGTCGTCGCGAAAGCGCTACCTCAATGCCCGTCGAACCCTGGAGCGTATTCACGCATTTGGGGCCATCCCGGTGATCAATGAAAACGATACGGTGGCCACCGAAGAACTTCGCTTTGGCGATAACGACGAGCTGGCGGGGATGACGGCGGGCGTCGTGGGAGCTCAGTTGGTGATCTTATTATCCGATGTCGAGGGATTATACGCCGTGGAGCAAGAGGAGGGGGGCCAGCCAGTCTTCGGGGAGGTGGTCTCTCAGATCGAGGTGGACGATGAGCGGGTGGATCGGTGGGCTGGCCCGTCGGCGAGCGATGTGGGCACAGGAGGGATGATCTCAAAGGTGAAGGCGGCGCGATTGGCGGCCAGATTTGGGGCGTCGACGGTGATCGCCCCGGGGAAGTCCAAGGGGGTGCTGGAGGCGATCGCCGAAGGCAAAGAGGTGGGGACGTGGCTCAAACCAGGAGATGGGCAAAAGGTAGAGGGAAAGAAGGTGTGGTTGGGGGCGGGGGCGGTGTCGCGGGGCATGGTGCGATGCGACGCCGGTGCGGTGAGGGCTATCCGGGAGCGAGGGGCGAGCTTATTGCCGTCGGGGATCCTGGCCGTGGAGGGGACCTTCGGGGAAGGAGCGGTCGTCGATCTGGAGGGACCGAAGGGCGAGCGATTGGGCCGGGGGTTGGCGGTCTACGACGCGGAGGCGCTGCGAGCGATTGCCGGACGGCAGTCAGAAGAGATCGAGGAGGTGCTGGGCTATAAGGTGTTGGACGCCGCGATTCACCGCGACAACCTGGTGGTCATGAGGTGAGGTGGAGCGCTCACTGGCCGATCATAGGCAGGACGTTGCGTATGACGTCGGGGCCGACATAGATCATGACGGCCATGGAGGCGACGATGGAGATGATGAGCAGGGGGTTGAGGAGGTTTTTGACGGGGACGCGGCCGGTGGCCACGGCGTCTCCCTCGACGGTGATCTCGCAGCGCGGGCGAATACCGGCGATGGAGACGATGGAGGCCTTGATATGATGGAGGTCGCCATCGGTGTCCTCGAAGATGGCCTCCAGCTCGGGGTTGACCCGGGGGCCACCGCCCTCGTCGAGCTGTTGGTCGTCGAGCCATAACTCGTATTGAGGGGCCAGAAAAGCCCAGCGACCGGTCCAGTCACCGCGGACCTCAAGGGTATATCCGTTCCAATCGCATTTCATAACAACCTCAGCTCCGTGGCGGGTCCAATGGCGTAGGTTGATTATAGCGACAAGCTCAGGCCTCGTCGACCGGCGGGGTTTCCTGAGCGACCTGCTGGGGCTCGACGAGGATATATTTTTTGTTGACCCGTTTGGCGTAGGCGCAGTTTTCGGCGATGGACTGCTCGGTATAGGGCTCTTCTCGGCAATCGAGAACGTCGGTCCAGCCGGCGACGTCGGCGGGGAAGTGGACGTCGAGGCCCGCCTGGGTGACTTCGGCCTTTTCCTGGGCAGTTTTGGCGTCGAAGAGGTGGAGCTTGGATTCACTCATGATGATAACTCGCAGATGGGTAGCAGGGGGGCGGGTGGCGCTCAGTCGGAGTAAAGGCGCTCGCGGCGCTCTTGCTCCTCTTTGCAGCCGATGCACATGGTGGTGACCGGCCGGGCCTTGAGGCGTTTGACGGCGATGTCCTCGCCGCAGACGACGCATTCGCCAAACTCATCGTTGTCGATGCGTTCAAGGGCCAGGTCGATTTTGTCCATGAGGTAGCGCTCGCGACCCCGTAGCCGGAGGCTGAGGTTTTGGTCGGTGAGAGCGCTGGCGAGATCGGCCTCGTCGGCCATATCTTCTTTGGAGAGTTCGATCTCGTTTTCCAGGGTGCGCGCGGCCTTGCGAACGAGTTTCTTTTTCTCGTCGCTAAGAATCTGGCGAAATTCCTCGAGCTGTTCAGGGGTCATGGAGGAAGCCTGTGGAAAGGAGTGAAGTGGACGGACCAGAGAGTATAAACGTGGGAGCCCATTTGACCACCCAGAGATTGGATCGCTCTCGGGGGGAAGAGCCCACACGGCCATAGCATCTATAACGCTACATCCATAGACGAGGGGACTCGTCGACGCAATAGGTCCCGGTGATTCCGGGGACGGCGACGAAGGGCGATCGAAGGGTAGAAAACAGAGGTCAGGGAAAAAGTATTTCGATCGGCGATGGAGATCGAGAAATTGGCGGGCCTTGGGTGGGGGGTGAGAAAAGGGGGGCGCCGGGGAGGAGGGGCGGCAAAGAAGGAGGGCCCAGAACTGGAGGGGCGCATGGCGGCGATCGGGAAGAAAGGGCGATATGTCGCGCCGATCGACGATGGGAATAAAAGACGGGGAAAAAACTTTCGGGGGCCGCCAAATGAGTTACAATGGGGCAGACGAAGTTCATTGGAACGCCCGACGGAAGCACGCCGCCAGCGGAAGTGGACGACGATTGGGCACGAAAATCGGATACAAATGTTGACACCGATTTCGTCGCCGTGCCACGATGGGTGAAACTTTCGAGTAGAGCTTTAACTAAGGAGCGTCAGATGGCGTTTGGCATGAGTAAAGGCAACTGTGTCGGCCTCGATATTGGGTCGAGCGGTGTCAAAGTGACGGTGCTCAAGAGCACGAAAGGAGGATTGAAGCTGGAGGCCTTCGATCACGCCAAGCTGCCGCCAGAGACGATTGTCGATGGGGCGTTGATGAATAGCTCGGTGGTGGCGGAAGCCATCCAGACGCTCAAGGATCGCAATAAGCCGCTGAAGAAATCGAAGTACGCGGCGATGAGCGTGTCGGGCAATACGGTGATCGTCAAAAAGATACGGCTGCCCCTGATGAACCAGGAGGAGCTGGAGGAGACGATCCAGTGGGAAGCAGAGCAGCATATTCCCTACGATATTCGCGACGTGTTTATCGGCTTTGAGGTGGTGGCGCCGAAGACGGAACAAGGGCAGATGGACGTGGCCCTGGTGGCGGCCAAAAAAGAGATGATCAACGACTATGTGACACTGGCCCATGACGTGGGACTGGAGCCGCTGGTGGTGGATGTGGACGCCTTTGCGCTGCAGAATATGTATGAGGTCAATTATGGATTTCACCGCGGGGAGACGGTGGTGCTGCTGGACGTGGGCAATTCGGTGGTGACGATGAATGTGGTCACCGATGGGGTGACGATGTTTACGCGGGACCTGACGATTGGTGGCAGCGACATCACCGAAGAGATCCAGCGCCAGCTAAAGATCACTTACGAGGAAGCGGAGCTCTATAAGATGGGTGGAAGTCCGGGGACGGCGACCGACGAGGTGTTGCCCCAGGAGGTGGAGTCCATCATTCAGGACAAGGCCGAAGACATGGCCCAGGAGATCCAGAGGTCGCTGGATTTTTATGCAGCGACGGCTGCCGAAGAAGAGATTGACAAGATCGTGGTGACCGGTGGGACAGCGGCGATCCCGTCGCTGGTAAGGACGATTGAGCGCATCAGCGGGGTATCCACGGAGGTGGCGAACCCGTTTCGCAACATCGACTACGATGAACGAGAATTTTCGCCGGAACGTATCAAAAACTGGTCACCCATAGCCGGAATAAGTGTGGGATTGGCCTTGCGGAGGACCAACGAACGATGATTCGCGTAAACCTATTACCAATCCGAAAGGCCCGCCGGCGCTCCCAGGGCATTCGTCAGTTGGCGCTATTTGCCGGGGTAGTGGCCATTCAACTGATCATTTTCGCCGCGATCTACCTGTACTTTGCCGACGAGTTGTCGGAGGTGGAGCGCGAGGTGGAGGACATCCGAGCGGAGGTCAGCTCCCTGGAAGAGCAAACCGAGGAGATCGAACAATTTCAAGAGGACGCCCGGGAGTTGGGTGCCCAGCTAGAAGTGTTGGCGGAGTTGGAGGCGCGGCGCATCGGGCCGGTGCAGATGCTCGATGAGATGCAGGCCATGCTCACGGCGCCGCGAGACCAGGCAGACCGGGCACAACAGTTGCGCCAGAACTGGAATGCCGATTGGAACCCGCGACGGCTGTGGCTCGATAGCTTTGAGGAGACCGACGAGTCGGGCTTTACGCTCGATGGATACGCCGCCGACGCCGACGACGTCGCCGAGTTTTTGCAGCGCATGACGAGGGCCCACTACTTCGACAATGTGGATTTGCGCTATGTGGAGCGCGAGGGCGGCGACGCCGACATCGTGTCGTTCCATATGTACGGCGACCTCGATTATACAGGCTTTGACCGGCCCGATTCCTGAGAGAGAAGGAAGATAGGATAAGCCATGAATGAATTGATCGATCGGTTTAACGCAGTGCCGCTGACGCAGAAGATCCTGGCGTTGGTGGTGGTGATGGTGGGCGGCTTCGCGGCATTCTTCATGTTGGTGTACACGCCGATGAATGAGGAGATTCAGGCCCTGGAGCTCGAGGCGCAGGAGCTTCAACGGGACCAGTCGCGCCTGGAGAGTCAGTTGGCGAATAGGGACGAGATGGACGAACAGGTTCGCGAACTGGAGCGACAGTTGACGATGGCTCAGGAGACGCTGCCGGCGTCGGCGGAGATTCCCGATTTATTGCAGACGGTGTATCGCCATGCCAAGACGGCGGGGTTGAGCATCGAGACCTTCCAGCGCCTGGATGAGACCCAGGAAGGGGAGATCATCGAGATTCCGGTGGAGATGGAGTTGGTGGGAACCTTTGATGAGGTGGCGGATTTCTTCTCCTTCGTGGGAGGGATGACGCGGCTGATCAACATCGAAGGGGTGCAGATGAATGTGCAATCGTCGGGAGTGGACTCCGATGGGACGCTCAATGTGACGGCCCGGGCGACGACGTTTCGGTGGGCTGATTAAGAGGCGTCGAGAAAGCGGCCCTGAACGGATAATGTAGGCATGAGGCGAGATGGTCATGGACCGAAATAGACAAATCGACGGTCGGGCAAAGATAGCCCTGGGAGTGGCGTTGCTGATGGCGATGCCCCTGGTCTGGGGATGTCCCGGAGGCGGGACGGCCGACGGGCCCCCTCCAGGGCCCAGTGACGACGATGACGTGGAGACGGAGCTGGAGGTGACGGCCGATGATTTCACGGAGTTTGGTGAGGACGAGGAGTATTCGCGTCCCGACTACCCGGTGCGGCGAAATCCCTTCCGTCCCGACAGCGACGTGGTGGCGGTGCGAACGGCGGAAGTCGACGATGAGGATGAACGCCCGCGAGAGCCGCTGGAGCGATTTGGGCTCGGTCAGTTGGACCTGGTGACGATCATCAGTGAGACGACGGTACCACGGGCGATGTTCATCGATCCCAGTGGCATGGGCCATTTTGCCAAAGAAGGCGACCGGGTGGGCACCGATGGAGGAGTGATCAGTACCATTCGCTCCGACGAGGTGGAGGTCCGCGAGGGAGGCCCCGATGGGATCTCGCAGGTATTGGCGCTGCAGGATACGTCGGACCGAAGCGATGAGGTCGACCGGCGCGAGAGCGAGTTGACGGAAGAAGAGCGCGAAGCCCTGAGGCGGCTGGTGGGGACCGAGGAAGGCCAGGAGATGTTGCGGCAAGAGATGGGCGAAGCGGAGAGAGGCGACGATGATACTGGGCTGGCACCACCGGAACGATAATGAATAGACGACGAAGGTCGAAACGAGGCAACTGGCGTTGCGCGTCATCTCGAGAGAGGAGCGAGCAACAGGATTGGTGGGCCGGTCAACGGCCGCCTTCAGCTGCGAGATGCAGGAGTCATACTATGAGATGGAAGTTACCCGTGTTGATGGTGTGTGCGGCCTTGCTGTGGAGTGGCACGGCATGGGCGGAGACACCGGAGTCGAGCCAAGAGCTCAATGCCGTGAAGGCGCTGTCTGTCGAAGAAGGAGAGGACGGCACCTATATTCGGCTGGAGGGCACGGAAGTAGCGACTTTCTCGGTGTTCAAGCTGGAGGAGCCACCGCGACTATTCGTCGATATCTCCAATAGCGAGCTGGCTCAGGGAGAGCTAAGCGAGGACGTGTTCAACGGCGTCATCTCCCAGGTGGGCGTCGCGGATTACGAGGATGGATTTCAGTCCTCGGCGCGCCTGATGGTGGGCTTTGAGGAGCCGGCCCACTACGACGTGACCACGGAAGGCGATGACGTGGTGGTATTCATCGACGGCGCCGATCGCCAGCAAGAGGCGCCGGCGGCGGTGGTGGAGCGAAACGAAGAGGCCGAACAGGAGCTGGAGAGCCTGCGCGCCCAGTTGGCGTCCAGCGAGGAGGCCCTGGCACAAGCGCAGCAGGACCAGGAGGAGCTCGACGAGTTGCGCAAGGAGCTGGCGCAAGCGCATGAGGACTACCGCGCGGAAGTGCAAGCCCGGGAGTCAGAGCTGTCGGAGGCCCAGCAGCAGTTGGAGGCCACGGAAGCTCGTTACCAGGCGGAGGTCGAAGAGCGGCGCCAGGCGCGCGATGAAGCAAGCGACGAGCTGGCGGCGATGGAATCGCGGCTCACGGAGACGGAATCGGAGTTGGAAGATCTCCGCCAGGCGCGGGACGAAGCGACCGGTGAAGAACGACAGCGGCTCGAGGAGTCGATCGCTGCGCGCAGCGCCGACCTGGAGCAGACCGAGGATCAACTGGCGGCTCAGCAGCGAGAAGTAGAAGAGCTCCAGGGAGCCATGGCATCGTTGGAAGAAGAGCGCGACGCTCACCGCCAGGAATACGAGGCAGCCCAGCAGCGAGCCGATGAAGCCAGCGATCAGGCCGAACAGGCTCAGGCAAGGGCGAAGGACGCCGAGCGCCAGGCCGAGGAAGCCCGACAGCAGGTCTCGCAGGTAGAGGCTCGGGAAGCGGCGGCGCGTTCGGAAGTGGCGTCGCTGGAGTCTCAGCTCCAAGAGCAGCGCCAGCAATTAGAGGAGGCGCAGGCACGGGCGGAGTTACTGGAGTCGCAGCTCGAAGAGGCCAGAGAAGATGGAGAGGCCGAGGATCGGATCGCCGAGTTGGAAGCCCAGTCTCAGCAGGCCCAGAGTGATCGGGCGTCGCTGGAAGAGCAGCTACAGGCGCGAGATGAAGAACTCGCCGAGTTGCGAGCCAGTCAAGAGGACAGCGCCGAGAGCGGGCAGGCCATGGAAGCGGTGCCCGTGGACCCGGCAGAGCATAATGCGGTCCGCGGGGTGCGTATTGAGACCACGGGGGATGGCTATTCCCAGATCGTCGTCGACCTGGAGAGAGCCGACGCCTTTGAAACGCGGCGCATGCGTGAAGACGGGCGCTCGGTGATGATTCTCAACGATGTCACCCTGCCGTCCGAGCTGGAGCAGACGCTGTCGGCCGATAGCGAGGGTGGAGCAGTGCGATTTTTGTCGAGCTACGAAGCGGACGATGGCACGGTGAGGATGGAAGCCGATCTAGAGGGAGAAGCCTCGGAAAGGCTGCATCAAGATGGCGATCAGGTGGTCTGGGAGTTCGCGCCACAGGTGGCGCAGGCCAGTGGCTCGGTAGAGCAGACGCCCCGGGAAGTCGCTGAGCAGGCACAGGGCCAGGAAGAGCGGCCCCGGGAAGGAGAGAGCGTGACCTCCTCGCCACCGGGCTATGGCCAGGTGGTGACGAACCCGGCGGAGGTGCAATCGGTGCCCGGCATGGGAACGCGTCCCATCACCATTGATTTGCGGGCGGCCGACATCAGCAATGTGTTGCGCCTTATCTCTTCGGAGAGCGGAGTCAATATCATTGCCGGTGACGACGTGGACGGTGAGGTGACGATGCGCCTTCAGGGCGTGCCGATGGATGAGGCCTTTTTGACCATCCTTCAGTCGCTGTCGCTGGGCTATGAAGTGCGAGGCAACGTCATTCGCGTGGCGCCGCAATCGGTCCTCCTGGAAGAGGAAGAGGCACGCGCTGAGGCGCGAGCCCGGGCTCAGGAAGTGGAGCCGCTGGAGGTGTTTTTGCTGCCCATCAACTACGCGTCGGCCTCGGATTTGACCCAGCAGGTCGATGGCCTGCTGAGCCCGCGTGGAAGCGTGTCGGTGGACCAGCGCACGAATACGCTGATTCTCAAGGATTTGCCCCAGAATCTGGAGTCGATTCGGATGCTGATTGAGACGCTGGACGCCCAGGTGCCCCAGGTGTTGATCGAGGCGCGAATCGTGGAGACCAACGAAAACTTCGACCGTGAATTCGGCATCCAGTGGGGTGGAGATTTTGCCCGCTCTCAGGGGTCGGGTAATCCCACGGGATTGATTTTCCCCAACGTGCTCGGCGTCTCCGGTGGTGCGACGGATACGGATGCCCCGGTGGAGGGGACGTCGGAGAATCCCAATTACGCGGTGAACTTGCCGGCCACGGCCGGTACGGGTTCCGGTGGTGCCCTGGGCTTGACCATGGGTAGCGTCGGCGGGTCGGTGAATTTGAATTTGCGACTGTCGGCCGCCGAGGACCGAGGGTACGCCCAGATCATCAGCTCGCCCCGGATTTTGACCCTCGATAACCAAGAGGCGACGATTTCTCAGGGCACGAGTATTCCCATCAGCGTCGTCAGTGCTGCCGGTGTGCAGACGATCTTCGTCGACGCCACGTTGGAGCTGACGGTGACGCCTCATGTCACCCCCGATGGATATGTACGGATGTCGATCGAGGCGACCAAGAATGAGCCGGACTTCCAGAATACGGGAGCCCGAGGCGATCCCACGATTATCCAGAACCAGGCAGAGACGGAACTGTTGGTGAAAGATGGAGATACGACGGTGATCGGTGGCATCTACACCGAGAACACGGGCCGAAGCGTCAACGCCGTGCCCTTTTTGCACCGAATTCCGATTATTGGCTTTTTGTTCCGCAACCACTCTCAGACGGAGAACCGCTCAGAGTTGCTGATCTTTATCACCCCTCGTATCGTGAACCGGGCGGAGGCCCTGGGCGTGATGTCGACGGGCACCATCGATGGTGGGATGCCCCAGACCGATTGATGCGTTGGATGTAGAGAGCGTTGAGTGACCCGTTAGAGGATTGGCCGAGAGGCCATTATGAGGGCCGCGAGGACCGGCCCGAAGACTAGGAGGAAGAGATGGATCGAACATGGAAAATAGGTCTTATCGGGACCGCGATCCTGGGAGTTGGATTGGCGGCATGCGTGGATGAGGAGCCGTCGCTGGTGATGCAGGGAAGCATCGTGCAGGTGGGGTCGGTCGACGTCACAGAAGACGAGGAGACCGGTGAGGTGGTCGGTGTGGAAGTGAGCTGTGCCGGAGTGGAGCCGGAGTTCGATGACCCCTCGGGGCCGATTCGAACGGCGGGGTATATCAACGTCGATGATTTTGAAGAGATCGGACAACCGGTATTCAGCTCGGGGAGGGCTGGTGGGACGCTGGATGAGCTCCAGGGCACTCCCGGACAGTATATATACCAGTCGGTCTTTGAGAACCGCTTATTCGACAGCCGCGACGTGGGAAGCAGCGGCAGCGGTGGGGATGGCGGAGGCTTTGAAAATATCGATCAGGACCAGAACGACGTGATGGTGGAGGGGGCGACGGTGGAGTTCGAGCTGACCGATGGCTCGGGTCTGACGTTTGAAGCGACGCGGTTGTCATCCATCCACGTGGGCTCATCGGGAGGGGTGGCGACGTTGGGCATTCCGATCTTTAACTCGGCCGATGAGCTCGGGTTTATCGAAGAGGAGGTCCGTGCCATGGGCTTTGAAGGCCAAGAGCTGACGGTGGTGGCCAAGCTTCAGCTATTCGGCAATACGCTGGGGTCACGGGATGTGGAGTCCAATAAGGTGTCCTATCCCATCACGCTGTGTTTTGAGGGAGACTGTCGCGAGACGGATCCGCAGTGCGTCATGGAATAAGCGGCGGCATGGAGCCATGAAAAAGCCCGGACCTCCAATAAGGGGGCCCGGGCTTTTTCGATGGAGGGGGAGGGATTCAGGTGTTGGGAGAGGCAACCAGAAGAATCTCCAGGTAGGGATGGGGGCCGTCGAAGCCGCGGACGGCGGCCAGTTCATCGTCCAACCAGGCCAGTGTGCTGCGGAGCCAGCGAGTGGCGAGGCCCGTGGCCTCACGGGGAAGTTCCACGAGCATGGGGCCAATGACGGGTTCGAAGAAGTCCAGGGGATCGCTCTCCCAGGGGGCATCGCGGAGGATATGGGGGATCTGGGCCAGCTCTCGGTTGGTCAGACCCCGGAGGGTGGGCTCGTCGTCGATGATCTGGGTCATCAGGCAGGTGGCGAAGAAAGCGTCGAAGGTCGTGTTGTCGGGATCGTTGAGGAGGGGGCCGTCGTAGAGCGAGGAGGCCAGGTCGTCGACGGATTGGTCGGCGACGCCGAAGAGCCAGAGCTGCTTGAAGGCCACCAGTCCAATACGGAGGGCCGCCAGGTCGACCTGATCTTGGTCCTGGAAGATCTCGAAGGTCGCGGCGTCGCGCCCAAAAGTCGGTCGGAGGTCGCTTAAGCCCTCGAAGAGAGCGGTCTCATCGGGGTTGAGCAGCGAGTAGGTGACGCCTTCGGCCAGGGAGAGGGTGGGCCGATCCTCGAGGGAGCGGGCCTTTTTCTGAAGGTTAAGAGTGATGGAGTAGCCGACGCGAAAGAGGTCGCGAAGGGGGAGTTGTTGGAGGGCCAGGCGGGCCTGGTCGGCGTCGGTGCGGGCGACAAAGGTGAGGCCCAGACTCAGGTATCCAGCACTTCGGCGGATGACCTCCTGGCCGGCGTCGATGCCGCCGGGCTCGATGCCGTCGGCGAGCATGGCCCGGTTGCTGAGGGCGACCAGTTCGGCGCTGAGTCGCTCCAGGAGTTCAGGATCGTCGAGAGAATTGAGGATCTCGAAGAAATAGAAGTCCTCGTCGACCTCGTCGGCGATGACGGCCGGGACGTGAAGGGTTTTGGGCGGGTCGACGGCCACCTTGGGCTGGTGGCGCTGGTCTTCGAAGCGCTCGCGATAGGATAGGGGATCGAGGTGGGCGTAGACGGCGAGGGCTTCGGTGCGCTCGACGAAGCCATATTCTTCGAGGCGGCCGTTTCGAAATTTATAGGCCATCTCCTCCATTTCGGTGGTCAGTTCCCAACGGACGGCCTCAAAGAGGGTCCAGGCCAGGCCCTGGTCGACGTGGTAGAGGCGGTCGACGAGGGCTCGCATGAGGGCGGCCATGTCCTCGTCTTCGGGATATACCAGGGCGTAGGCGTTATCGGGGCTGAGCTCGGCGTTGGGCGGCAGCTTCGGGAGATCCTCTTCTTCATCCTCGATGACCTCGACGGCCTGAAGATTCTTTTTGAAGAAGAGGGCGATGACCTCGGGATCGATGTCGCGCAGGGCGCGGTGGAAGTGGTCGTCATCGGCGTCGGCGACCATGACGGTAAGCCAGGTGGCCAGGCGGTCGACCTGGAGGCGGTCCTTCTTCCAGCAGTCGAGGTCCATGAAGACCTGAAGCTGGCGAGGGCTGGCATAGGGGATGATATCGACGCCCTGATCGAGGCCCGCTTCTTTGATGACCCGGAAGAGGGCATGGGGGTCGAGGGTCTTGATAAAGGGGATGGCATCGGGCCGGTCGAGAATGGCCTCGATTTTCTCGATGGGGTCTCCCGGGGGCATTCCATCGTCGAGGCGCACAAAGGGGGTGCGGTCGTGGCGATGGACGCCCAGGGAGAGGACATCATCGGAGGAGTCACTCATGGGGATCTCGTGGGAAGTCAGGCGGCGTTGGCAGCGATGACAATGGTCCAGGCCTCAATCCAGGGATTGGAGGCGTTCGTCGATGAGATCGACGGTCTCTTGAACGCCGTAGAGGTGGATAAAGGTCCCAAGACGGGGGCCCCGATCCTGACCCAGAAGGAGGCGATACATGGAGCGAAACCACTTGCCGAGGCTGATGTCGTTTTCTTTGCCAGCGCTATAAGCGGCGCTCTGGAGTTCCTCGGCGTCATTTCCCTCGTAGTTGAGAAGAAATTCGCGCAATTGATCGACGCCGACCATGACCTCGTCGTCGGGCCGCTCAAATTCCTTGGTGGGGAGGACGAAGTCGCGGTAGTAGGCCAGGGCTCGGTCGATGAGATCGTCGATGACGGCGGCATCGTCGGTCACGGAGTCGTCGTAGCGCTCCAGATACTCCCAGACGATGTCGCGGTCGTCGGTGTTGAGGACGCTGACGAGGTTGAGGATCATGGAGTAGGAGATGCCGCAGTCGTAGCTGACGGCGACGTCGGGATCGTCGATGGCGTCGGCGTCGATGAAAAAGACGGGGCTATTGTGGCGCTCCGTGTCGTCGTCGAATTGACCAAAAGAGGTGCGAGCGTCCAGGTATTGGTCGGTGGAGCGGGGGATGACCTCGAAGAAGAGGCGCTTGGCCTTTTCGGGCTTCTTAAAGATGAACCACGCCAGGCTCTCCAGAGGGCCGTATTGCAGCCACTCCTCCATGGAGAGGCCGGTGCCCTTGCTCTTGGAGATCTTGGCGCCGTTTTCGTCGAGGAAGAGCTCGAAGAACATGCCGGCCGGAGGGGTACCGCCGAGGACGCGGACAATCTCAGCGGAGAGTTCGGCGGAGTCGATGAGATCCTTTCCGTACATCTCGTAGTCGACGCCCAGGACGTACCACCGCAGAGCCCAGTCGACCTTCCAGCCGACCTTGACGCGGCCGTCGGTGACGGGCGTGGTGCCCTCGTGGCCGCAGGCGTCGACGCCGCGAAAGGATTGGTCGCAGACGTAGGACACCGAGCCGTCGTCGGGGTGGGTGTCGGTGACGCGGGTGGTATTGATGCGGCCGCATTCCTGACAAATGGGGAGGAAGGGGCTCCAGTCCTCACGGACGTGCCCGCGCAAGGTGGGGGCGACGACGCCGCGGACGTCGTCATAGCGCTCCAGGATTCGAAGTAGTCCTTCGTTGAAGACACCGTTTCGGTACTGGTCCTTGGAGGATTTGAATTCGTAGTCAAAGCCGAAGGAATCCAGGAAGGAGCGGAGCTGGGCATTCATATAGGCCGAGAAGCTCTCTTCCTCGCCGAAGGGGTCGGGGATTTCGCAGAGGGGTTTACCGAGGTGGGGCTCGATGAGCTGGGCGTTGGGGATGTTCTGGGGGACCTTGCGCAGGCCGTCGAGGTCGTCACTGAAGGCGACGAGGCGAGTGGGTCGGTCGCTGAGTTGCTCGAAGGCGCGTTGGACCCAGGTGGTTCGCGCCACCTCGGCGAAGGTACCAATGTGAGGAAGGCCGCTGGGGCCGAAGCCGGTCTCGAAAAGCACGGGTTTGTCGGCGTCGTCATCGAGGCGATCGAGGACGGCTTGAGCTTCACGATAGGGCCAGGCTTGTAGATCGTCGGACATGGTCGCTCCAAAACAGTCAAAATGAGTCTTGAACGTGGGCCGGAAGATGCCCATCGGAGGGCGAACCTAGTGGGGCAGAGGTGACTTTGCAACACAGGTGATGGCGAAGGGGTTGACAGTGAAAAGGAGGTCCGCTACGAACGGGATGGAATATGGAGTGATGACCTCGTTCGTCAGTCACTCGCTTCCAGTCAATGACCACGACGGACGCGTCGACCGGCAGGGTCGACGATGGCAAACGAGCTAATGGAGTAGCCTGATGGACGATGACGGCTCTAGTCATTTATCGACTAGTATAGAGAGTCGGCGTTGTGTTCGCTGCTGCTGAAGCCCGTTTGTTGATGGGTGAGCGGCACGTCCTGTGACGCAGATTCACCCGACCATAAGACAATTTAAGACCTGACCGTCAACTCTGGAATGCAAGTCGTTTGCAGGCCAGGAAAAGCATCAGGGATGCTCATATCTTTTAATTCTTAGATGTGGGCGGCTCTGTTGCCATTCCAACGCCATCATATTTGTTTTCCGAGGGGATCGGTTCAACGGTTTGGTGTATCCGCCAATGGATATGGGGGTGTATGCCAACGTTGGGTACAGGTGAGCTATGTCTTGAGGGAGGCACCGACATCGTGTGGAGGGGCTCCACAAAAAACGGAGCAATTATGCGCGTGATGATCTTGAAAATGAACCTATTGGAGCGATTGGCGGTGGCCTTAGTGTCGGCCTCGGTGGCGATGCTGGCCCATACGGCGGAGGCAGAGGGGTTTTTGTTTACAGAGGACGCCGATGCCGGCGTAGAGCGGGGCGATGCGGAGTCTGAAACGTGGCTGGAGGTGATGATGGATGATCAGACCCAGCCGCTATTGAATCAGGAGTTGAACTTAGGCGTGGCCGATGGACTATTCGTCGGGGCGGGGGCCGGTGTGGGTCCCGATCGACCACTGGAAGATCAGTCCTTGATGGTGATCAACCCCTATCTTCAGGCCAAGTGGTCAGTGGAGATCCCGGGGTTGGAGATGGTCCATACCGGACTCATGGGCGGAGCTGTTCTTCCTGGAGGACCAGGCGGCGGGGAGATGGATAACCCCGTGGGCATCGCCCTGGTGCCAGCCAGCATAGACCTGGGAGCGGCAGCCATTCACGCTCATAGTGGATGGGCTGGCAGTGATGGAGATGAGTTTGAAAACCAGTTATTGGTCGGGGCGGCGGTGGAGGTGCCCTTCTTAGCCGGCGCCGTGTTGGCGGAGGTCGTCAATCGCGATCCCTTCGAACCACGGGGGGCGGCGATCGCTCAGTTCGGGGTGAATTGGGGCTTTAGCGACATGGTGGAGACCGAATTGTTGGGCCTGATGGAAGACGAAAGCGGGCCTGACGACACGGTATTCAGCGAGCGCGGGTTCGGCGTGATTCTGGGACTTCGTCTGGCGGGAAGCCTTGGACAGTGATCAGGTGACACGACACATCGCATCAATAAATTAGCGAGAAGAGCGACAAAGGAAAGAGATATGAGCCGTTTAAAAGACGAATCCGTATTGGAGTTGGTGCGTCACGCTGTGGCGCAGAATGGCGATAGCCGCGGGGAGAATTTATTAAAGAGTTATCACCCGGCGGACGTCGCACGGGCCTTGAGAAGGGTGAAGAAAGGACAGCGGCGAGAGTTGATCTCGTCGATGCCCATGGAAATGCGGGCGTGGGTCATCCCCTTTTACCGCGATGAGCGCGTCGATGAGATGTTGCATGGATGCACCGACGCCGAGGTGGCAGAAATCCTGGGGATGCTGCCGGCCGATGACGCCGTGGATCTGCTTCAGCAATTCGAGGCACGGCGGCGAGAGTCGGTGATCAGTGAGGCGGCGCCAGAGCTTCAGTCGATGATGCGGACGTTGCTCAAGTGCGCCCCGGAGTCGGCGGGGGCGCTGATGACCACGGAATTCCTCAAGTTTCGGCGCGACCAGAGCGTGGGCTCGGTGGTCGATGAGGTGGGCGATCAGGCGGCGGACGTGGAGACGCCCTATGTGGTGTATGTGCTCAACGAAGAGGGCAAATTGGAAGGGGTCATTTCCCTTCGGGATTTGCTGTCCGCCGATCGGGAAGCGCAGGTCGGTGATTTGATGAACGCCGACCCGGTGACGGTGCATGTGGCAGAAGATCAGGAGGCGGTGGCGCGAAAGATCGAGCGCTACGATGTGCTGGCCCTGCCGGTATTGGATGAGCTCGGGCGAGTCCTGGGGGTGGTGACCCACGATGATGTGCTGGACGTGGCCACTGAGGAGGCGACGGAAGACATCTTCAAGAGCGCCGGTATCTCGTTTGCCGACGTGGAGGCGTCGCGTAGTACAGCCATTCTGGATTCATCGATCCCCAAGATCTTGCGGCTGCGACTCCCATGGCTGATCCTGGCGCTGGCCGGTGGATTGATGGCCGGTGGCGTCATCGAAGCGTTTGAGGATACCCTGGAGGCGGTGGTGGCCCTGGCGTTCTTTGTGCCAGTGATCATGGATATGGGCGGCAATGTGGGCACCCAGGCGTCAACGATCTTCGTGCGCGGCCTGGCGCTGGGTCATATCGATGATCGCAATGCGTTTCGGCATTTTCGGCGAGAAGGGGTGATCGGGCTGTTGATCGGGTTGATCGTGGGAACCATCGGGGGGTTTGGAGCCTATGCGTGGCAGGGAATGATTCGCGGAGAGGATTTCGCCGCCGAGTTAGGGATCACGGTATTCGTCGGCCTGGTGACGGTGTGCATCGTGGCGTCCGTGGTGGGATATGTGATCCCCTGGGTGATGAATAAGCTTGGCTTTGACCCGGCGGCGGCGTCGGATCCCTTGATCACGACCGTCAAAGATGTGACGGCGCTGGTGATCTACTTTGGTCTGGCGTCGGTCTTGATGTCGGCGCTCATCGAGGGCGCGGCGGTGTGATGCATTTGATGATTGATGCCTGATAAAGGTTCCGATCGACAAAGCGGTTCCCCGGCTGGGGAGCCGCTTTTTTGTATGGGTACTCGATTAGTTTCGAAGGATCGCCGTCGGTGATATACTGATAGGGATCACTCAGAGAAGCGATACGCAGAGGAGCTGATGATGGGTCCAATGGGATCGATGAGGCCAATCATAGCAGGGCTATTGGTGATTGGGATGTCGCTGGTGGTGTCGTGCAATATAAGCGACGACACCGAGCCGGAGGAACCCGATTGCCTGGAGAGCGCTGATTGTGAGGGAGACCAGATCTGCGAGGAGCGGCAATGCCTATCTGGATGTGAATCGCTGGATTGCGGCGAGGTAGGAAGTTGCGAGGAAGATGAGGCAAAGCAGGTCAGTTGCCAATGTGAGGAGGACTTTTACCTCAGCGATGGGACCTGCGTGGCCTGCGATTGCGAGGTAAGTAACGGGGTGGGCGAATGCGATGAAGAAGGGGTTTGCAGCATCGCCAGTTGTGATGAGGGTTATACCACGGAGGATGACGATCCGCTGACGGGGTGTGAGTGTGGTCCGACGGATTACCCGGATCCCGTGGATTTTAGCGATGGGAATTGCGACGGGCTCGATGGAGACTTCGATCGGGCGGTGTTTGTGTCGACCTTTGGGGACGACGACAACGACGGGATTCGTAGGCGGCCCGTGGAGACGATCAACCGGGCCATTGAGATCGCGGCCGAGAGTGACCAGCGCGACCACGTGTATATCGCCGAAGGAGTCTATGAGGAGCGCGTGGAGTTGAAGGAGCCGGTGAGCCTCTTTGGGGGCTATTTTGATGGAGGCAATGGGGAGTGGGAGAGGGGAGAGCAATACGAGGTGGTGATCAGCGGTGTGGAGGTCAGTGACGGGCACCGGCCGTTGGTGATCGAGGGGGTGGATGAACCGGTGGAGTTGCAGTTGCTGCGGGTGGAAGCGGACGACGCACCGACACCGCCGGTGATCGGGATACCGATGAGCGCGGAGGAGATGAGTTCGGTGGCCATCACAGCCACTGACGTGGAGGAGCTGATCTTGTCGCATGTGGAGGTGGAGGCCGGGGATGGTCAGGGCGGCGCCCCAGGAGGATTCGCATTGGGTGGGGTCGGCGGAAGCGATGGAGAGCGCGGGCAGGATAACCCCCTGGACGATGATCCGGAGTACGATGGGAGCGGTGCATCCGGGACTTGTGGTGGAGTGGACGTCAGCGGGGGAGACGGGGGCCTCGGTGGAAGTAACGAGGGCGAGGCGCAGGCCGGGCAGGCGGGACTCGGAGAAGACGGAGGGGACGGCGGAAGCGCTGGGGACCTCGGCGGCGATGGAAATTGCGATGCGGACGGTGCTGGGGGCGATGGGAGCCACGGCGAGGACGGTGCTCATGGGGAGGATGGGGCTGATGGGGAGCCTGGAGAGGGCGGTCCGACGATCGAAGTGGAGGACGATGAACCGGTGGTCTATCGAGGACTTGCCGGGGGTTCGGGGGAGGCCGGCCAGGCCGGTAGTGGTGGCGGAGGCGGCGGAGGCGGTGGGGGGTATGAATGGGAGTTTTGTTTTCAAGGCTGTAGTTGTGGCATCTTCCCCGGCGGCGGGGGCGGCGGAGGCGGTAGTGGTGGTTGCGGGGGCAATGCTGGCGGTGGAGGAAGTTGGGGTGGGGCGTCGATCGCCGTGATGAGTGTGAATACACCAGTGATATTGGAGGGTAGTCACCTGATCAGCGGGGATGGAGGAGATGGCGGCGAGCCCGGCGATGGCGGCGACGGTGGTGATGGTGGCGACGGCGGGTCGGGAGCCGGTGGTATGGGCGGGGCGTCCCTCGGCGTGATGACGATGGGGGGCGCAGTGGATGTCGATGAGATGACCACCTTTGAACTCGGAGAAGCTGGACTGGGTGGAGAGGGAGGAGGCGACGCAAATGATGGGGCCGATGGAATGCGTGGCAATACCTATGAGGTTGAGCCATAGGCCGAATTGGGGACCAGGGGGAGAGGTGTGATGTATTGGATATTTTAGAAGTAGGACGGGATCATATGAAAAAGCGCATCCGAAATATTTTGGCAGCCAACCGGGGTGAAATCGCGGTTCGAATTTTTCGCGCCTGCACGGAGTTGGGGATCGCCACCACGGCGATCTATAGCTACGAAGATCGGTTGTCGATTCACCGTTATAAGGCCGATCGAGCCTATCAGATAGGGGAAAAGGGAAAGCCCGTAGAGGCCTATCTGGACGGGGATGCGATCATTGAATTGGCGCTTCAAAAGGGGGTGGACGCCATCCATCCGGGCTATGGATTTTTGAGTGAGAATGCGGCGTTTGCTCAGAAGGTCATCGACGCCGGATTGGTGTGGATCGGGCCTGCGCCAGAGGTGATGCGGCGGCTGGGCGATAAGATCGAGGCCCGTGGGGTCGCGGAGGCGGCGGGCGTGCCCATCGTGCCGGGGACCCATGAGGCGATCGATGATCTGGAAGAAGCCAAAGAGAAGGCCCAGGACATCGGTTATCCCCTGTTGGTCAAGGCCGCGGCGGGGGGCGGCGGACGGGGCATGCGGGTGGTGCCATCGGAGGAGGCGTTGGCGCCGGCGGTCAAGGCGGCGATGAGCGAAGCCAGGGCGGCCTTTGGGAGCGAGGCCCTGTTTATGGAGCGCTATCTGGAGAGGCCTCGCCATATCGAGGTTCAAATCCTGGGCGATAAGCAGGGCAACCGGGTCCATTTCTATGAGCGCGATTGCTCAGTGCAGCGGCGCCTCCAAAAGGTGGTGGAGCTTGCGCCGGCGCCAAATCTGGATGAGGCGGTGCGCCAAAAGCTATGCGACTATGCGTTGGCCATCGCCGACGAGGTGGACTACGAGAGCGCGGGCACGGTGGAGTTTTTGGTGGAGGGCAGCGGCGATGGGGCCGAGATTTATTTTATTGAGGTCAATACGCGTATTCAGGTGGAGCATACGGTCACGGAGATGGTGACCGGTCGGGATTTGATCGAGGCCATGATCCACGTCGCCAACGGTGAGGCGCTGGGGGGACGGGCGATCGGCATCGGCGACCAATCGGAGATCACCTGTGAGGGCCAGGCCATTCAGGCTCGCGTGACCACGGAGGATCCGACCCGGGATTTTGCCCCCGATTTTGGACGCATCATCACCTATCGATCGGCGGCGGGCCATGGCATTCGTCTAGATGCCGGGGTGGGTGGGTCGGGCTCGGTGGTGCAGTCCCATTACGACAGCTTATTGGTGAAGGTGTCGGCCAAGGGGCGCGATCTCTACGACGCGGCGCGGCGGTTGGGGCGAAGCCTGGCCGAGTTTCGGATCCGTGGGGTGAAGACGAACCTGCCCTTTTTGCAGAATGTCGTGCGCCACCCGGAGTTTTTGCGCGGCGAGACCTATACCCGCTTTGTGGATGAGACGAAGGAGTTATTCATCTTTCCCAAGCGGCGAAACCGAGGCACCAAGGCCCTGCGGGCGCTCGGTGATATCACGGTCAACGGCCCGCCAGGGGCCAAGAAGCGGCCGCAGCGGCCGAAGCCGTTGATCGTGCCGGAAGCGCCCACGACCGAGGGCCTGTCGGCGCGGTCACCGGCCTATAAGGCCTTTGAACAAGGAGGTGGCGAGGGGCTGTCGAAGTGGATTATGGACCAGGAGTCTCTTCTGGTCACGGATACGACCTTTAGAGACGCCCACCAATCGCTTCTGGCGACGAGGGTGCGCAGTCGAGATCTGCTGGAGATCGCGCCGGCGACGGATCGGATGCTGCCCAACCTATTTTCCTATGAGATGTGGGGAGGGGCGACCTTTGATGTGTGCATGCGCTTTCTCCAGGAAGATCCCTGGGAGCGGTTGCATCGCATGCGCCAGAAGGTGCCGGGGGCCCTCTTTCAAATGCTTCTCAGGGGGGCCAACGCAGTGGGCTATACGAATTATCCGGACAACGTCGTGCGGGCGTTCGTGGAGGAGGCGGCGGAGGCGGGGATCGACGTATTCCGGATCTTCGACGCCCTCAACTATGTGCCCAATATGGAGTTGGCCATCGAGGAGGTGGCCCGTGCGGGCAAGATCGTAGAGGCGTCGATCTGCTATAGCGGAGACGTCGCCGACCCACAGGAGGATAAATATACCCTCGATTATTATGTGGGCATGGCGAAGGCTCTGGAGGAGCGGGGAGCCCATATTCTAAATATCAAGGATATGGCGGGACTCCTAAAGCCCTACTCCGCGAAAATATTGGTGGAGGAGCTAAAGTCGGCGGTCGATCTGCCGATTCACCTCCACACCCACGATACCTCGGGCAACGGGGTGGCCATGTTGTTAATGGCCGCGGAGTCGGGCGTCGATATCGTTGATTGCGCCATCAGTTCGATGTCCGGGCTGACCAGTCAGCCGTCGATGAACGCCCTGGTCAACGCCATGGAGGGGCAGCCACGCCAACCGGAGTTGAAGTCGGAGCCCCTGGAGCGACTGGCAGAGCACTGGGAGTTGTTGAGGGAGATCTACTACCCCTTTGAGTCGGGCTTGAAGGCGTCGACGACGGATGTGTACAACCACGAAATCCCGGGCGGACAATACTCCAACCTGAGGCCGCGAGCCATTGAGTTGGGGCTCGGCGATCGGTGGGCGGAGATCAAGGAGACCTATCAGAAGGTGGATGCCGAACTGGGAAGGCTCATCAAAGTCACGCCCACGAGCAAGGTCGTGGCAGATATGGCGATGTTTTTGGTGCAGAACGATCTCAGTTTTCAGGCGATTTATGAGATGAGCGATCGCGGTGAGGATATCGACTTTCCGCAGTCCGTGGTGGACTTCTTCAAGGGGAAGATGGGCCAGCCCTATCAGGGGTTTCCGGAACGCCTTCAGAAGGCAGTGCTGCGGGGAGAAGAGCCGCTAAAGGAACGGGCAGGGGCGACGATGAAGCCCTACGACTGGGAGGCCAAGGCCAAGGAGCTGGAGGCGCTGTTGGATCGGCCGCCGACGCGGGCCGACGCCATCAGTTATGCGCTCTATCCCAAGGTCTATGAGGGGTTTGCGCGGACGATCCAGGAGTTCGGAGAGTATCGGATCTTGGAGACGGTATCCTTTTTATACGGGATGGAGCCGGGCGAAGAGACGATGGTCGATATCGAGGAGGGAAAGACGCTGGTGATCAAGCTGGTGGCCGTGGGGGATGTCGACGAGGACGGCAATCGACGGATCTATTTTGAGCTCAACGGGCAGCCCCGAGATGTGGTGATCCCCGACAAGTCGGCGGAGTTGGCCATCGCCGGTCGCCCCAAGGCCGATCCCAGCGATCCCTATCAGGTGGGGGCGCCAATGCAGGGGACGGTACTGAGCGTGGAGGTGGAAGTGGGCGACGAGGTGCGTCGCGGCGATACCCTGGTATCGACAGAAGCGATGAAGATGGAGACCAGCGTCACGGCGCCCGTCGATGGCACGGTGGCAAGCGTGGAGATCGCGGTGGGTGAAGAGGTGGCGTCCAAAGACCTGCTGATTCGCCTGGGGGAATGATCCAAAAAGAGGCCCGCGCCAGAAGGCGCGGGCCGGGGGATGCTTAACGGCGAGCAGCGCTGACGCATTCGGCGACTTGACCGGAGAAGCTGGTGGTTTGCCCGCAACTTCGAATCACGGGCGAGGCGTCGTCGAAGTAGGGAGCGGCAGCGCCGAGGCAGTCCTCGAAGTGGCCGCCGAAGTTGGTGAACTCACCGCAGGCCTCGATGGAGGGTGTGGGGTTGGCCCGAAACTGAGAGGAAAGCTCCACGCAGGTCAAAAAGTTGGAGGAAAATTGGGCGGCGTCGGCGCAGGCCTTGATGGCCTGAGAGGCGTATTCGGGGTGGATGCGGTTGCCCTTGGAGATGCAATCATCGCGTTCGGCGTCGGTGATGGAGGCCTCTCCACAGGCGTCGACGAGAGCGGCGCGATCGACGCCCTGATCGCGGTGACGACGGTCGCGATCTCGACGCTGATCGCTGCGGCGGCGGTCGTCGTAGTGACGGTCCGTTCGGCGGTCGCGGCGGCGGTCATCGTAACGGCGGTCATCGTGCCGTCGGTCGGAGCGGCCATCTTGGCGCGTGCCCCGGCGGCTGCGCGTGCGGCGTTCTCGATAGCGGTCGTAGCTCCGGGGGGTGACGGTCTGAACGGTGATGGAGTTCATGGTGCGCAGGGTGCCGCCGAGGTTGACGGATCGTCCGGAGGGTCGCTCGTGGTTGGAGGCGAGCCGGATGCGCACGGAGGCGACGCGATCAGCGCAGCGGTGACGGGGGAGGTCGATGCTCGTGGATCGGGCGGTGAGCTCGACGTTGCTATGCATGACCTGTCCGCCGCAGCGGTTGTTGGGGGCGTAGATATTGACCCGGGGGGTGACGCCAGCGCGGTCGAGTCGACGCCAGTCGGCACTGTCGATGGTATAAATGAGGGTCAACTCATCTTTGTACTTCTCGACCTCGATATTTTCGAAGGTCACCTCGATATCGACGTCGGGATGAGCGGTCGCGGTGGAAGTGACCAAGAGGGTGGCGATGAGGGTGAATAGGGCGAAGGACAGGCGCATGAGAGACTCCCTGGCAAAAATCCGGCTTGGTTAGCGCCGGTCGGGTGGCCTGATCGGCGCTGAGATAAATGATAGACGTTGATGGCCCCTAGTTTATTCAATTGGGGGATGAAATCCAGCGCGCCCGAGACTCAGCCTGCTTCGTCACCCGTGGAGGGGAGAGGGGAATCGTCGTCGGCGTCGTTGGGCTCGTCGAGGTCGTCGGAGTTACCGAGGTCGTCGTCGGCTGCGCCCTCCATCACAGGGGGCTGAGGGTCGAAGACGTCTTGGAAGCAGCTCAACTGCTCGTCGCAGCCATGCTCCAGGGGGTCTTCGCAGGAGGCGGTGGAGGCCCAGTCATCGTCATCACGGGTGCGGGCGAGGCGTCGGCAGGTGCGACTGAGCTCGTCGACAGCCGCCGAAGAGGCGTCGCAGCCACTGGCAGCATTGGCGAAGCGCTCGCAGCGCTCGCGCCGGTCCTCAGGCAAGGGAAGCTCATCGTAGCACATCTGGGGAGGGTCATTGGTTTCGCGGAGGTCGTCGCAGGACTTGTCGTCGACGAAGCAGGAGCGAAAGGCTTGTTGCTGGTCGTCACCCCAGGGGCTGATCTCATTTCGGCATGCGGCATGGCAATTGGGCTGCTCCACCTCGCACTCATCGAGACGGTCGCAAATATCTCGGCACTCCTCGTTACCCGGCGCATTGTCCGTGCAGACAAAGTCGTCGCACGTCAACTCATCTTTGCAGTCGCTATCGTCGCCGTTGCACCACTCGCCTTCGGCGCCCTTTAGGGTGTTGTCGGAGGCGTTACATCCGAGAACGACAAAGGTCACGGCGATGACCGCAAGGCCGGTGATGAGAGCGGATGTGAGGTAGGGAGGACGCGGATGAGAGCGCATGCCAATGAGTCCAATGTGATGAAGGTGCCAAACTGCGAGTAATCGTAGAGGTAGGAGTATCACAATGGTGGTGGGATGACAAATTTGGGCAGGCGGCGTGGTATGTGCCAAGAAGGTCAGTGGTTGCCGTCGAGGACGTCCCACTGGATGCGGGCGAGGTCGGCGGCGGCCTCGGCCCGCTGGGGTTCGTCGGCCTCTCGACATAGGTCGGCGCCCCATTGCAGGGCCTGAGCTAGATCGCGATCGACAAAGGCGGAGAGGTCGTAGTCTTGGATCGCCGTTAGTTGGGCATCGAAGGCCTCCCAGTCGCCGAGGCCGGCGTAGGCACAGAGGAGTCCAATGGCGAGCGCCAGGTGGTAACCACTGCGGAGGGCCTTGTCGGGACGCTGGTCCATCAGTTGCGCGAGTTCACGGCGGGCCGTGTGGTAGTCGCCGGTCTGGAGGCCGACCCAGGCCAGGTTGATTCGGGAGACGCGGTCGCGCTGGCCGCCGAGCTTGCTGGCGAGACGACAGGCTTGCTCGTAGTGCTCGCGGGCCTGTTCAGTGCGGCCTTGCTGACGTGACATCTCGCCGAGGTTATTGAGGCTTCCGACCTGGGCGCTGAGGTTTCCATGGCGCCGGAAGACATCCAGGGCCTGTTGAGTATAGTGCAGGCCCTGCTCGTAATCGCCGCGGTTGATCAGAATGATACCCAGCAGGTTCTGAACGCGAGCGTGACGATCGGAGCCGGGGGCGATGTCGGCCATGATGTCGATGGCCTCTTCGACGGCCTGCTGGGCCTCGTCGATATCGCCCTTCCATCGATGGAGCCAGCTCAACTGGTGAAGGGCTTCGGCGACACGGGGCAAGTCGCCGAGTTCTTGGAAGCGCTGTAGGGCTTGCTGGCCATGCTCAAAGCCGTCGGCGGTGAGCCCTTCCAGGCGGGCGGCTCGGGCGAGGTTGAGGTGGCACCGAGCGATGATAGTGGACCAATTGTGCTCCGATGCCAGCGTCAGGCATTGCTGGAGGATCGGCTGGGCGGCGGCGACGTTGAGTAGACGCAGCTCGGTGGTCGCCCGTTCCAGCCAGGCGCGAAGGACGCGGCGATCGGCGTCGGGGATACCACGATTGCGGCGCAGTTGTTGGAAGCGCTCCAGGGTTTGAAGGGAGTCGTCAAAGCGCGATTGGAGTTGATGAAAGTGGCTCTCATCGAGGAGGGCCTCCAGGGCCTGGCGGTGGTCTCCAGCGCCCAGGAAATGATGAGCCAGACGAGGGCTAAGCCACAGGGGGCGATCGGGAAAGGTGCGCACGAGGGCGGTGGCGCAATAGCGGTGATAGTCCGCCAGGCGCCCCAGTTCGTCGGCCCGTTGCAGAAGGGTCTCTCGGAGGGCGCCCTGGGTGAAGCGAAAGCCTCGGTCTTCGATATCGATCAGTCCTTGAGCGCCGAGGTTCTCCACGAGATCCGGGGGAACCTGCAATTGGGCCTTGTCGATGGCCTGTTGCCAGATGTGTCGCTCGATCTGACGACCGAGCACCGCGGCCAGCTCCAGGGCCTGGTGGGAGGCCGAGACCCGGTGGGGCGCGATGGTGTGGAGCACGTGTTGGAGGCGCTCCGTGAGCAATTGATGAATGGAGTCCGGCAACGGCGTTTGTTGGTGAGCCGTGGTGTCCAGGGAGAAGCCCTGCGGGCCGACCTGGAGACGGCCGTGTTGGATCCAATCGCCGATAAGTTGAATGGCGAAGAGCGGGTTTCCCCGGGTCTGCTCGACGACCCTCGATTCCTCGGCGGGATCGAGTTGCACCATGGCACTGATGAGCCGCGTATGATCCTCGGTATCCAGGGGATCGAGGGCCAGGTGGTGGACCCAGGGGCGGTGGTGGAGGTGTTCCAGTTGGTCACGGACGCGGGGACGGTCGGTGAGGGTTTCGTCGCGGGCCGTGGCGATGACCGACAGGGGAATCGACGGCGGGTCGGGGGCGTCGAAGAGATAGTTGAGAAAGGCCAGGGTTTCGTAGCCCCATTGAATATCATCGGCCAAGAGGATCAGGGGGCGCCGGCGGCCAAGGGCCTCGAGGAGGGTTCGCCACAGAGCGAAGCGCTCTTCGCGGGCGTCGAAGCGCGTCGTTCGGGCGTGGGTATCCGGTGATTGCAGGAGGGTGGCCAGCGCCAGCGGCGCCTGGGCATCGGTGAGATCGTCGCGCAACAGGTGGCGCAATAACTCCAGGAGTTGGGGAAGGGAGCGCTGATCGACGTTGAGGTAATCGGCGAATAGGCGACGCAGCTCGTCGGAGGCGTTGGCCGTAGGGTTATGCGAGATGTGAAGGACATTGGCGGCGCCCAATTCATGGGCCTGAGAGGCGAGCCACCAGGCCAGGCGAGTCTTGCCGATGCCGGCGGGACCGGTCAGCACGGCACCGTGGGGACGGGTGATAGCGATGGCGTCCAGCAGGACCTGCCACAGGTGGTCCCGTTCGTATTTTCGGGCCACCAGGGGAGGAGGGCGACGACCAAATAGGCCCAGGCCCACGCCGGCCATCTCGGTGGGCGCCGGTTGGGCGGGCAGATCGCGCCAGCTTGAGGGGATGCGCTCAATGGGCGGCGGTGGGGCCAGGGGGCTGGAGTCATCGGGGGGCAAGGGCGGCGGCGAGGTGCTCAACTGCTGGGTGGGTTCTTCGGTGATGATGAGGGTGCTGGGCGTGCCCCGAGACGGGGGCGATGGGCCGTCATCGACGGGGACTTGCGGGTCGGCTTGATCGGCCGGGCTGATCTGGTGAAGGGCTAGAGAGGCATCGGCGGCGCGCCGAAAGCGCTGGCGTGGATCGGTGGCCATCAGTCGGCTCACCCAGGCCTGGAAGCCGCGGGGCACTGCGATGCGGGCCATCAGGGGCGGGCGGGGGGCACGGCAATGATCCTTGAGGACCTCGGCGGTGGGCCCGCTGAAGGGAGGCACGCCGCAGCATAGCCAATGAGCTAGGCAGCCCACGGCGTAGAGGTCGGTCCAGGGCCCCTGGTCATAGGTGGCTGCCTGGATCTGCTCGGGCGCCATATAGCGCGGCGTGCCGATGATGCGCCGTGGTTGGTCGCCGTCATCGGGGTGGGCGCCCGATGGGGAGTCGTCGAGGCCGCGGTGGATGGCCTGGGCGATGCCGAAGTCGGTCAGCACCAGGCGGAAGCGATCGCGGCGAGGCGCGATGAGGATATTTCCCGGTTTGAGGTCTCGGTGGATCACTCCCTGGGCGTGGGAGTGGGCCAGCCCGTCGAGGATCTGTTGGAGGATGGTCTGGACGTGGGGCCAGCTCAACGCCTCGCGATCGAGGGCCAGAAGGCTGGCCTGGGCGCGTTCCATGACCAGGTAGGGGCTGCCCGTCAGCAGGGTGCCACCAGAGCTGCGATCGGCGTCCACAGGGATCTTTCCAGCGTCGAAGATCCGAATGATGTGGCGGTGATTAAGCCGCGCCATGGCCTGCACTTCGCGCTGAAAGGCGCGGTGGGCCCGGGGGCGTTGGGCTTGCTCAGCGGTCATGACCTTGATGGCCACCTCCTTGGAGCGACGCCGGTGAGTGGCGGCGAAGACGAGACCCATGCCCCCTTCGCCGATCTCGTCATCGAGGGTGAAGGGGCCCAGCTCGATGGGGGATGAAAATGCCACGATATGCCAGGGGGATGGGGGTGAAGCCAAGGAAGACGTCAGCTCTGATTATAGGGCAGGGTTGCATGATATTACAGTCCCCATCACGACCGGCGCAGGGTCAGTCGATGGGCAACCACCAGGAGAAGAAGGCGAATAGGGCAAATACGATGACCATCAAGAGCAAGGGGTAGATGGCGTATTCGATGCCGTCGAGCCAGCGGTGAGGGGCGTCGCGGCCGAGGTAGTGACGGGCCGTGGCCTTGACCTCTTTGTCGTTGTCTTTGTGGAGCTCCAGGAGGATGGTCTTGGGGGTCTCGGGATGTCGAGCCAACTCCAGACGGGTGTCGCGATCGGGGTCGTTGAGCAGGCCGTCTATGAGTTGGTCGCGGCCGCCGAATTGGAGCTGATATTTATTGTCCACCAGGGCGGCGACGCGCACCCGGGGGTCTGGGTCTTCTTGGACGAGGTGGGTGATGAGCGCGGAGTCGCGGGTGTTGCAGGCGACGGCGCGGCGCACGCGATGATCGCCGTCGCCGGCCATTTGCCAGAGCAATTCGTCGGAGTCTGTGCGACGGGTCAGCCGGGCACGGACGGTGAATTCGGGGTGGTTTGCCAGGGCCCACCGCTCGGCCTCGGAGAGGTCGGAGGGGGTACCGGCCAGCGTCCATACCTGGGCGCTGAGGGCCCGCTCGATGGCGTCGGTCTCTGTGGTGTCGAGCTCCAGATGGCGGGCGATAAGGTCCCGGTCTACGGGGACGTCGATCTGGCAGGGGCGACAGATGGGCGAAGGCTCCAGGGCGACCACCGGCACGGGGCGTCCGCATTCGGGACAGGTCAACCTGGGCAAGCGGATAGGGGCATCGGCGTCGATGGTCGTCTCGGCGGCCAGAGGGGAGCGCGGATCGCATGGTGAATGAGACCCGACCACAGGCTCAATCTCAATTTGTGGGGTGGAAAAGCCGACGACGAGAGTCGAACTCGTGACCTGCTCTTTACGAGAGAGCTGCTCTACCACTGAGCTACGTCGGCGCGATACGATGGGCGAACCCATCGGGCCGCATGATGTAGATGACAGAGGGGGGCGGCGTCAAGGGGTTTTTCTCAACACGGCGGATGCTCGTTGCGAGGAGTCGTAAAAAAATTGGCGTCCCAGGGCTTTTCAAGCCAGGGTGGGAGTGCCACTATTGGCCAACGAAGATGAATGGTAGTTCCGGGATGTGTGAATCGGACGACGTAGAAAGAAGGGTGATGATGAAAAAGCGAGTCGGTATAGCAGTGGCGACGGCGGCGATGTGCATGGCATCGACCATGGGAGTGGCGTCGGCCGAAGAAGGCGGGTTCGACGCGCAGACCTTCCGACCGGCTCTGGGGCCGGGGGGACATATCATCACCGTGGAGGGGGCCGATACGGCGTCCTACCTGCAGCCCTATGGAGGGATATGGTTCGATGTGATGAGCGATCCCTTGAAAGTGAGCTTCGAAGACGGCGAGAGCGAGTCGATTATCGATCGGCGTCTGCAGGGGCAGGCGATCTTCGGCATGGGGCTCCACGAGCGCTTAAACGTTGAGATTGGGCTTCCGGTGGTGATGTCCCATCGCGGAAGCTTTATGGATGTGGAGACAGAGGGGACGGGTTTGGGCGATGTCTTCGCCCGCGGAAAGTGGTCGCTGAGTTCTAGCCAGGATGATTTACTGGGGCTGGCGTTGATGCTGGATGCCACGGTGCCCACGGGAGACGATGAGGAATTTCGCGGGGCTCGGACGCCGACGGTGACGCCGGCGTTGATCGCGGACACGCGCTTTGAGACGCCGGTGGGATCGATCTTGGTGGCCACCAATGTGGGCGCTCGGCTGTCGGGAAGCGGCGGCTTTGAGACGTTGGAAGGGGTGGGCTCGGCGATGACCTATGGAGCCGGTGCGCGCATGGAGGCGGTGCCTGAGCTTCTGGATTTAAATGTGGAGTTCGCCGGTGAGGCCGGGCTGCGCTCGCCTCAGCGGGAGAAGAACCCCCTGGAAGTGCTATTCGGGACGGACGTCCATGCAGGGGGGGGAGTGTCGGTGTCGGCCGGCGTCGGCGGTGGCGTGGTCAGCGGGGTGGGCAATCCAAGCTGGCGCGTCTTTGGTGGACTGAGTTGGTCGCGCCCGGTGGAGCATACGGAAGAAGCGGAGGTGCAACTGGAGGAACGGCGCCATCACGAGTGCCCCCCGGAGCCCGAGGGGTTTAGCGGACCTTATGATGACCACGGCTGCGCGGTGACGCCGGAGACCTTCGAGGGCTGTGATGGACTGGACGAGGACTGGGAGGGAGAGGTCGATAAGTGGGGATGCCCCATGCTCGACAGCGACGGCGATGGATTCCTGGTGTGGGAGGATGAATGCCCGACGGAGCCCATCGTGTTTATCGGCAAGTCCAATGACGATGGTTGTCCAGACCACGATGTGGACGGCGACGGGGTGCCGAATACGGAGGATCATTGTCCCTTGGAAGCCGGACTGGAGGCCTATGATGGGTGCCTGCCCCCGGAGTATGAAGAGCGGGTCACGCGGGTCGACGACCAGATCGAAATCAACGAGCGGGTCAATTTTGAGACCGATCGGGCGGTGATCTCCGAAGAGTCCTATGAGCTGCTGGAGCAGGTGGCGCTGGTGATCCGGGAGCACCCGGACATTGTGCTCGTGGAGGTGGCGGGTCACACCGACGACCGAGGCGATCGAGACTATAATATGATGCTGTCCCAGGAGCGGGCAGAGGCGGTGCGCCAATTTCTGGTGGATCGGGGAGACGTCAATCCGGCGCGGATCCGCGCCGAGGGCTATGGCCCGGACGAGCCGTTGATCGATGAGGATAGCGATGAGGCTCGGGCGGAGAACCGACGGGTGGAGTTCCACATCGTGGAAGTCGACGAGGACTCCTGAGAGGGGTCATTGATAGTCGCGGCTCTCCAGGGTGGAGTCGAGGTTCATAAACCACTGTCGGTCGGCGGCGGGATCGCAGGTTCGGGGACGCTCCCCGGCCTCGGTCTCGCCGTCGTCGTTGGTGGAGGGGTCTTCTTCGGTGGCCACCTGACCGGCGTCGTCCTGGCATTGGCCGTCGTGGCAATCATAACCCAGGGGGCAGTCGGGGTGTCGGCGAAGCCAGTAGAGCTGGAGCTCTGTTTCTTCGATGCCGTCGTCGTCTTCGCTTTGCATGGCGCCGGGCTTCAGGGGGCGAAAGCGAGTGCTGACCAGGGTGCGGCCGCGATCGCCGGTGGAGTCGATCTCGGTGCGGGTGATCCGGTAGTCCAAAATGTCGATCAACTCGGGGTCCACCATAAAGAGGTCCTCGATGGCGCGGCCGATATCGACGCGCTGGCGCTCATCGGGATGGTGGTAGGTGGCGGAGGTACGGAAATCCTTGAATTGGATATCCTCCAAAAAGCTCTCCGAGAGGTCGCGAAGCTCACCGCGATCGGGGTTCCATGGCTCCTCGAGGTAAAGGTAGCCACCGACGCCGAGCACCGCGAGCGCGACGATGGTGATGAGGGTGATTTTTCGCATGATCGTGGCTCTCAAGAGGGACATACCAGTGGTGCAGGGTAATGGGGGACGCAACCATGGGACAAGAGGCGGCGATAATGAATATTGATATGAGCAGAAGAATTCACTAAGACGGGAAGCATACCACAGATGAATCATGGTTCAGGCGCGGCGCCAAGCTATGTCTGAGCGAATACGGAGCGAGGTCAAAGCAATGAAGATAGAACGAATAAAATGGTTGGGTCTGTCGGCCCTGGCGGCGTCGGCGATGGTATTGGGTGGGTGCAGCGCCGACTCGGGTTCATCGGTGGGAGGTGGAACGTCGTGCACAACTGCGGAGGATTGCCCAGACGACCATGTCTGCGATCCCATCGAAGAGGTATGCGTGCCGGAGGCCACGGGTAACGGGCAGAACAATAACGATGAGCCGGGCAATCAGGGACCCAATAATACGGCGAGCAACCAGAATAACGACGACGATAACCAGCCCAATAACGGGAGCGAGTGGAATTCCTGGGAGGATAATAACGACCCGGGATACGAAGCCGGCGACCGCCGCGATGGGCTGCCCTACGACGATGAATGCGTCTTCCTGGATCGGGCCGACGAGTTTGAGCCCGATGAGCTGTGGTCCTTTCAGGTCGACGACTCGGTGCCCTATGCGGAATACGACGGGCATGGCTCGGATCTCTCCTTTCAGGGACATGCCATGAACCAGGTGATGATGACCCCGGTGGTCATCGATCTGGATGGGGCCTCAGGGGGCATGCCGGACGTGATCTTCACCAGTTTTGCCACCTCGGAAAATGAGGACAACTGGGACCAGTTGATCACGGGAGTGTTGCGAGCCGTTCACGGCGACGATGGGAGTCATCGATGGTCGGTGGGCTATCATGAGTTGGGCGAGGCGATGGGGATCGATGACCCCGCAGCCTCGCTGGGCTTTATGCCGGCCGGGAGCATCGCCGCCGGCGATCTGACGGGCGATGGGTACCCGGAGGTCGTGGCGCCGATCTGGGATTACGACGCCATAGGCCCTCTGGGGCTGGCGGCGGTGGATCGAGATGGAGAGGTGCTTTGGGTCAGCGATAGCACGGATCCCGATGACCTCGATAATTGGTGGGGAGGGCCGTCGATCGCCGATCTCAACGGCGATGGAAGCCCAGAGATCGTGTTGGGCTCAGCGATTTATAGCCACGAGGGTCATCTGCTGTGGGATGTCCGCGACACGCCGGGGCTGGAGAGTCAGTTCAATACGGGGAGTAATTACGAGAGTGGCAGCGGAAGCTTCGAGGATGGCGCGCGCATCGGGCCGCTTAGCGTGACCTCCGACCTGACGGGCAATGGCATGCAGGAGATCATCACGGGGCGGGCCGTCTTTGAGCATGACGGGGACCTGGAGATGGGCTTTGAGGTGCTGTGGGAGGCCACGGTGCCGGCGGCCGATGGCACGGAGTTGGGCGAAGGCTATAGCGGAGTGGCTGACTTCAGTGGCGATGGAGAACCGGAAGTCGTGGTGGTATCAGACGGCATGGTGCGCATCCATGATGGGGTCAGCGGCGATCTGCTCTGGGGACCGGTGGCGGTGCCCAACGGCGGACGGCTGGGGCCGCCGACGATCGCCGATATGACGGGCGACGACCAACGCGAGATTGGGGTGGCCGGAAGCGATGGCTATTTTGTCCTGGAAGTGGATGCTTCGACCTTTAATACGGCGGGGCCGACGGCTTATGGCGACGTCGTGGTCTGGGATCAGGATACGCAGGATTGGTCGAGTAATACGACGGGCTCCAGCGTCTTTGATTTCAATGGAGACGGGACGGCGTCGGTGATCTATAATGACGAGCTCTATCTTCGCGTCTTCGATGGCCCCACGGGAGAGGTCATCTTCAAGGCCGAGAACCCCTCCTTTACGGCGCTGGAGAACCCGGTGATCGCCGATGTGAATAACGACGGCGCAGCCAATATCATCGTGCCCGCCAGCGATTTTGAGTGCGGCTCCCAGATCGAGGAGTGTGACCAGGGGCGAGCCGGGGTCCACGTCTTCGGCGATGCCGATGATAACTGGGTGACCACCAGACAGGTGTGGAACCAGCACTCCTATAGTATCAATCACGTCAACGACGACGGGACGATCCCCGCCGATCCGACGCCGAGCTACCAGGATCATAATACGTTTCGGCTCAATATGCTGACGGAGATCGAGCCCCAGGCGGCCCCGGATCTGTTCCCCGACGATCCGAACTTTATGGTCTCGGAGCGCGATTGCCTGGCGCTGGTGGATGTGTGGGTGACCAACGCCGGCGCCATTCAGGTGGGAGCGGGTATCCCGGTGAGCCTATACGCGGCGACGGAGGACGAGAAATTCCTGATCAGCAGCGCCGAGACCCAGGCCGGCCTGGCGCCGGGGGAGGCCGAATTGGTCCAACTCGATGGAGAGTTTGATATGGCCGATGAGGTCGACCTGGTGGTGGTGGTGGACGACGACGACGGCGAGAGCACGCGCAATGAGTGCAACGAGGACAATAACCGAATGGTGTTGGCCGAGGGCGTCAGTTGCTTGCTGTGACATCTTGTTGATATCCATCTCTGGAGACAGCGCCGGTGAGTTTCCATCACCGGCGCTGTCAGTTTCTTGGAGCAGTGGGGTTGCATAAGATCGGCCAATGGTGATGATGGAGAGCGTATGGATAGTGGTGCTTATCGACGTTGTTTGGAGGGCTCATGATCGTCTGTCAGAATTGCGGAAAAGAGATCGCCGAGGACTCAGCGCACTGCGGTCATTGCGGTGCGGCCGTGGAGGTGTCCAACAAAAAGACGATGATGGGCTTCGGCGGCGCCATTGATTCCGATGCGTTGAAGGCGGAGCTGGAGAAGGCCAAGTCCAAGCGCGAGGGTCAGGACCAAGAGGAGGCGTCGACGGAGGGAGAAGACGAGCGCTCCATGGCTCCGACGGAGATGATGGACGTCGGCGACTTGCCGGAGGTGGACGACGAATCGGCGTCGGAGGACGACGATCTGGAAGAGTTCGCCACGGCGAAGACAGCGGCCATGGAGAAGGTGGACTCTTCGCAGGATGAGCTGCCCTCCTTGGACGCTGAAGAGCCCGATGAGGAGCAGGGCACACCAGAGGAGGAGTCGGACCAGCGCTGGGAAATCGATCCGGCCTCCGAGGTGGATACGCCAGCGATGGAACCGTCCTCAATGGAAGAAGAGAAACCGTCGGAGGATAAGCCCGAGTCCGAGCCGTCGACGTCTCCAGAGGGAGCTGGGGCACCGCCGTCGGGAGGAAGGGATTTGATGTCCATGGGGGGAGCGGGCTCACCGAGCGGTGATGCCGAGGGCACTCAGGTGGAAGTCGAGGAGGACGATGGAAATCGGCGGCTGATGCTGATCCTTATCGTCGTCTTGGGCCTGATGGTCCTTTGTTGCGTGTTGTCTGTGGTCGGATTCTTTGTCAGCGGTGGCCTAGAGATGGTCGATGCCATGGGCTGAGAAGGTAAGGCGCTGAGATAAGGTAGAAAAACGCCCCCGCGGTGCAAGCGGGGGCGTTTTTTGTGAGGCTCGTCGATTATTGCATCTCTGGAAGGACCGATTGCGCCCAGTCATCGAGGAGGCCCAACTCCCAGCCCAGGTGCAAGATGGTGTAGCGGTTTCGGATGTCCTTGGAGTGGGTGATGGCCCGGCGGGCACGGTCGGGCTGGACGCCGAGTTCGGAAAACAGGGTGGGGCATTGGGCGTCCAGAAGCTCCTGGCGCAGGGATTGGCCCGTGCGAAGGGTGTCGCCCACATGGTCGTCGAGCTCATGCCAGTGGTCGCGAAGCTTGGTCAGACGGTCCCTTAACTCCTCTTTGGAGGGGTAGCCCGGCTGGGCGTGCTTGACGACGGCCCCGAAGAGGGGTCCGAAGCGCTCGCGCAGAGTTTGGGCGTAATCCTCCCAGGGCGCCAGGGCGTCGACGCGGGCGTCGACGTCGATATCGTCAGCGCTCAATTGGCGCAGCCGTTCGTAGAGAAGGCCCGTGGTGATGGTGCCGACGCCCACCTGGCAGCCGTGGAAATCATGGGGCAGGTCGTGGGCGATGGCGGTCATGTCGATGAAGTGGCTGATGAGGTGTTCGCCGCCAGAGGCCGGACTGGAGGAGCCGGCGACGCTCATGGCGATGCCAGAGAGCATCAAAGAGGCGGTGAGGCTGGCGACGGCGTCGACGTCGCGCTCCGGAAGCTTGGGGGCGACGCCGACGAGCATATCGGCGCCGGCCTCGATGATCTCCATGGCCTCCGCGGAGTGGTAGGTGCCATTTAACCAGGCCGAAAGTTGCCAGTCGGCATTGGAGACGGGTTTGGACATTTGATCGCCCAGTCCGCTGCAAATCATGCGATAGGGGGCCTGGGCCATGACCTCGACGTCGGTGATGATGACCCGCGGGGGAGCGCAGGGCTGGGTGGTCTTGACGCCGTCGCTCAAGACGGCGGAGATCGCCGACGTATAGCCGTTCATGCTGGGGGCGGTGCCGACGACGGCCATGGGGAGATCCTCTTGGAAAGCCCCCATCTTGACGATATCGTTGAGGGTGCCAGAGCCGACGGCCAGGCCAGCCACGGCGCCGGTATCGGTCAGGGCCCGGCGATAGGCGTCGATGCGATCGTCGGTGCAGATGGGATGGTCTTCGTCGTCGTGGGCCTCGATGAGGTGGCGCTCGTAGGGCAGGCCCAGATGGTCCAGTCGGGCCGCCAATTGCTGGCCGGCGGCCTCCCAGGTGTGGGGATCGCAGGCGATGAGCCACAGGCCGGCCGGGAGGTGATCTTGGAGGGCCTGGACGCCGGGGGGAATGGCGTCGCGATCGACAATGATGGCGTCCATCTCCAGTTGGTCATTGAAACGATCGAGCAACTCCGCAATGATCGGAAACATCTGAGGTCCTTATGGTGAAGATGACGAAAGGGGCCGATATCGCGTGGGCGACGGGCCCAAAAAAAAGGATGAAAAAATTTGCCCACCCCGTTGGGGGCTCTTATAACATAGGAGCGCAGCAACCGCAGCGATGGAACTCAGGCCCCTTTGAGTGGGGGGGGGTGGCGCGTTGCGGTCTGAGCACAGAGCCAATTCGATCCCCGGATGGGACGATGATAATGAAATACCCCGGTCAACGCCGGGGGCGTCCTTTAGAAATTGAATTCACGGTGGAGGATGGAACGTTGAGTAAACAAAAAGATAAGCAGCGGGTGGCGTCGACGACGACCACCAAACAAGAGACGGCGACCAGCGAAGACTCCTTGGAGGCGCTGACGCCATTGGAAGAGAAGGTTATTCGGATGAGCCGTGGATTGAGCGAAGAGGACGCCCAGCCCCTGCAATTTGGACTGGGGGCCGATCGAGAGACGATGGCCAAGCTGGCGTTGATCGAAAAGCAGATGGTCGACGCCGTGGCGCAAGCCGAAGTGGTGTCGCCGGCGGAGGAAGGACGCCAGACCCCGGCGGAATTGCTGTCATCCTGGCTGGACGGCGACCAGGGCTAGCGACGACCTGGTGATCGATAAGAGGAAGCACAACCCCTCCTTGAGGGCCCAACCGGATGGGCGCTCTGGGAGGGGTTGTGTCGTGAGAGGGGGAGGACGCTAGATCCTGGGAAGGGGCTTTGTTAGTGTCCGGCGGCGCGGAGCCATAAAATTTCCAACGCCAAGGAGTGATGATGTTCGAAAAAGTGCTGGTCGCCAATCGCGGCGAGATCGCGGTGCGCGTGATTCGGAGCCTGTCGGCGATGGGAATCGGGACGGTGGCTGTTTACTCGGAAAAGGATCGCGGGGCGCTGCATGTGCGCCGGGCCGATGAGGCCGTGTGCGTGGGGCCGGCAGCCAGCGCCGAGAGTTATCTTCGGATGGACCGTATCTTGGAGGCGGCGCGCCAGACGGGGGCTGAGGCCATCCATCCAGGCTACGGATTTCTGAGCGAGAATAGCGACTTTGCTCGAGCCTGTACGGAGGCTGGGATCACCTTTATCGGTCCCTCCCCGGAGGCCATTGAAATGATGGGTGAGAAGACGCGGGCCCGGGACTTGATGAACGAGGCCGATGTCCCGCTGGTGCCGGGAACGCCGGAGGCCATTGAGGATCCCACGGAGGCGTTGAAGGCGGCCGAGGAGATGGGCTTTCCCGTATTGGTCAAGGCGTCGGCTGGCGGTGGAGGAAAGGGCATGCGCCGCGTCGATCGGGCGTCGGAGTTTGTGGATGCCTTCGAGGGCGCCAGGCGAGAGGCCATCAGTGCCTTTGGCAACGGCGATGTGTACGTCGAGAAATTTGTGGTGGAGCCGCGGCACGTAGAGATCCAGATTTTGGCCGATAGCCAGGGGCATACGGTCCACCTATTTGAACGGGACTGTTCCATTCAGCGGCGTCATCAAAAGGTCATTGAGGAGACGCCATGCCCCGTGTTGTCAGACGAGGTGCGCCAGCAGATGGGGGAGGTGGCCATTCAGGCCGCCGAGGCCGTCGAGTACGAGGGGGCAGGCACGGTGGAGTTTTTGCTGGACGCCGATGAGAACTTCTATTTCCTGGAGATGAATACGCGTCTGCAGGTGGAGCATCCGATCACGGAGATGGTCACAGGCCTCGATTTGGTGGAGTGGCAGGTGCGGATCGCCGCTGGCGAGCCGTTGCATCTGGCACAGAGTGATATCGAGATGCGTGGGGCGTCGATGGAGTGCCGGATCTATGCCGAGGATACGGAGAATGGCTTTCGGCCGGCGCCGGGTCCGGTGCGGCGCATGGAGGCGCCCCAGGGGCCGGGCGTGCGCGTGGACGCCGGGGTCTATGGCGGCGACGAGGTGGCCGTGGAGTACGATCCGATGATCGCCAAATTGGTGACCTGGGGCGAAGATCGAGCTCAGGCGTTGCGGCGAATGCGGGGAGCAATCGACGAGTATGTCATCGGTGGCGAGGTCAAATCGAATCTGGAGTTTCATCGCGAGGTGCTGGGACATCCGGATTTCGTCAGCGGGGATTACGATACGCAATTCGTCCCTCAGTGGCTCGATGAGCGCCAGGGGCGGCCCCTGGAGTCCAAAGAGGTGGCGACGCTGGCGGCCGTATTGGCCCAGCACCGACGGGATGAGGCCCTTCAGGGGGATGTCGGTGATTCAAAGCGCGGCGCCGCGTCGATCAACCGCTGGAAGATGCTTGGTCGGTGGCGCCAACTGGGCCAACAGCGATGAGCCAGTGATGGCCATGGCGCGTTGGACGCCCAAACTTCTTATGGAAGGAGCGAGATGAGCAACCAAAAGATATATGAAGTCGTCGATGGCTCCGAAGAGGAGCAGATCTGGAAGGTCACCACCCTGGGAGAGGACCGCTATGAAGTGGTGACGCCCGCCGGGGAGACCCTGGAGGTGGACGCTCGCCAGACAAGCGAGGGTGGACTGCACCTGCTGGTGGACGGACGGTCGGTGGACGCCTCCGTCGTGGATTTGGAAGAGGCGTTCCAGATTCAAGTGGGCGCCGAGCGTCATGACGTGCAGGTGCTCAACGAACGCCAAAAACGCATGCAGGCTGCCGGTGCGGGCATGGGCGCCGGGGGCGCCCCGGAGCTGGTGAGTCCCATGGCCGGCAAGGTGGTCAAGATCGTCGAGCAACCGGGGTCCTCTGTGGAGGAAGGCGATCCGGTGGTGGTGGTGGAGGCCATGAAGATGGAAAACGACCTCAAGGCGCACCGCCCCGGTCAGGTGGCGGCGATCCCCGTGGAAGTGGGCCAGGCGGTTGAAATCGGCGATGTGCTGGCGATGATCGAAGGCGATGATGAGTGATGGCAGCACTGGCGAGCATGGAAGCAATCATAAGGAGCGGCGATGACGGAAAAGGATTTCGACGAGGCGTTGGCCGAGGCGCGGCAACAATGGGAAGAGGAGGTCCTGGAGCCCCTGCTGGAGAAATACGGGGTGCGGCGCGATCGCTTCGAGCGCAGCGGCGGTGAAGAGGTAGAGGGGCTCTACGATCCCTCCCATCGCCAGGACGCCGATTACCTAGAGGATCTGGGTTATCCCGGGCAGTACCCATTTACGCGGGGCGTGCAGCCGACGATGTATCGCGGCAAGCTGTGGACGATGCGCCAATACGCCGGATTCGGAACGGCCCGTCAGTCCAATGAGCGCTATCGCTATCTGTTGGATCAGGGCACCTCGGGCCTATCGGTGGCCTTCGATCTGCCGACCCAGATGGGATACGACTCGGACGCCGGGCGCGTCCTCGGCGAGGTGGGAAAAGTGGGCGTGGCCATCGACTCCATCGCCGATATGGAGATCCTATTGGAGGATCTGCCGCTGGATAAGATCTCGACGTCGATGACGATCAATGCCACGGCGTCCATCCTTCTGGCCCTCTACGTGGCGGTGGCCGATGGGCGAGGGATCTCCCGCGATGAGTTGAGAGGGACCCTCCAAAACGATGTGCTCAAGGAGTATATCGCCCGGGGGACCTATATCTATCCGCCTCGGCCGAGCATGCGGATCATCACGGACGTCTTCGATTTCTGCCACGCCGAGGTGCCCAAGTGGAATACGGTCAGCATATCGGGATACCATATTCGAGAGGCCGGGAGCACGGCCGTTCAAGAGGTGGGTTTTACGCTGGCCAACGGCATTGCCTACGTGGAAAAGGCGATGGAGGCCGGCCTTGACGTCGATGATTTTGCGGGGCGGCTGTCCTTTTTCTTCAATGTGCATAACAACTTTTTGGAGGAGGTGGCCAAATTTCGGGCGGCCCGTCGCCTGTGGGCGCGGATCATGAAGGAGCGGTTTGGCGCCCAGCGAGAGCGTTCCATGCGGCTGCGATTTCACAGTCAGACGGCGGGATCGACGCTGACGGCGCAGCAGCCAAGGGTCAATGTGGTGCGCGTGGCCATGCAGGCCATGGCGGCCGTGCTGGGCGGAACTCAGTCGCTGCACACCAATTCCTGGGACGAGGCGCTCGGCCTACCCACGGAGGAGTCAGTGCGCATGGCGCTGAGGACGCAGCAGGTCATCGCCCACGAGTCGGGGGTCGCCGATCACGTCGATCCCCTGGCCGGGAGCTACGCCATTGAGGAAATGACGGACCAGATCGAGGCCGGAGCCCGCGAGTATATTGAGCGCATCGATGAGATGGGCGGAGCGGTGGCCGGCATCGAGGCCGGGTTCCAGCAATCGGAGATTCAAGACGCCGCCTACGATGCCCAGATCGCCCAGGAGACGGGGCGCGACGTCATCGTGGGGGTCAATCGCTTTGAGAGCGATGACGAGTTAGACGTCGAGCTGCATCGGGTCGATAAGTCCGCGGAAGAAGATCAGGTGAAGCGGCTGCGCGACTTTAAGGCGTCGCGAAGCCAGAGCGAGGTAGAGGCAGCCCGAGAGCGCCTGGCAGACGCGGCGCGCGGTCAGTCCAACCTGATGCCTCATATCGTGGAGGCCGTCAAAAAGAAGGTTACTCTCGGCGAAATTGCCGATACCCTGCGCGAGGAGTTCGGGGAATACGTGGAGAATGTCGTTCTTTGAACCTGTCCAAGCGCACCACGTGCGATGAGTCAATTCAGTCCAACACGAGATAAGCACCACCATGAGTGAAAGTATTAACGGAGTGCGGGTCTTGAGGCCCCATTTTAAGCGCGCATTGATTCTGGAAGAGCCCCACCCGGACCTGGATCGGTACCTGGCGAAGCTGGGCATCAAGGCCGACCGGGTGCCCCCGGAGAAGACCTTGAAGCGCGATGAGGTCATCGAGATGCTCAAGGAGGGGCAGCACGATCTGATTTATAAGCGGAGCCGCTTCGAGGTCGATGAAGAAGTGCTACAGGCGTCGCCCAATCTGGCGGCCATCATGCTGTGCTGCATCGGCGACGATTCGGTGGATAAAGAGGCCTGCGCCCGCCACGGGATCTTGGTGACCAATGATCCGGTGAGCAACGGCCGCTCCGTGGTGGAGATGGTGATGGGCGAGATGATCTGTCTGGCGCGGCGGATCTTTCAGGCCCACTCCGATGGACGTGAACACCGATGGACCAAGAGCAGCAGTGGACGCTTTGAGCTGATGGGAAAGAATCTATCGGTGATTGGTCTGGGAAATATCGGCAAGCAGGTCGCTCAGGTCGCCGAGGCCTTTGGACTTAATATCCACTTCTATGATGAGCGGGAGTTGGCCCGCGAGGTGGGCGAGGCGTTGGGGTGGACAGCTTGTGATAGCCTGGGCGAGGCCTTCGATGTGGCCGATGTGGTCACCGTACACGTGTCGGCGGAGGATCCCCGGGGAAATAGCAACCGGCTGATGTTTAATTACGAGCATTTCGCGCGCATGGCGTCGAAGCGGGAGAAGAGCCCGCGGATATTTATCAACGCCGCCCGAGGCTTTCTCTACGATCCCAAGGATCTCAAGCACGCCATCAGCCAGGGCCACATCGAGCGGGCGGCCGTGGATGTCTATCCCGAAGAACCGGGCAGTTCCGAGGACCCGTGGACCAACCCCTACGCCGATTCATCGGGGGTCGTGACGACGCCTCATATCGGCGCTGCAACGGAGGAGGCCCAGCCGAGGATCGCCCAATTTGTGGCCAATACGACGCGGCTGCTGAACCGCTACGGAACGGCCAGGGCCTGCGTCTTTAGTCCAGGACAGACCATCGGGGTGGACGCCGACCAGGCGGAGACCATTTTGACGGTGGTCCACAGCGACCAGCGAGGGACGAAGAAAGCGGTGGATGACGCGATTTTCGAGGCGGGCCTCAATAATGTGGAATCATCGCACCGAGACTTTCCTGAGTACGGCTTTGCCTACGACGTCAACGCCCTGGATCGGCCGATGAACCGAGCTCAACTGCGGAAATTGGTGGCGACGGCCACGGAGTTGACGGGCGATAAGCATGCCATTCGAGCGGTGCGCCAGATTCCCGTCTCCGATCTGGATGGATGACTCACATGGCGAGGCCGCTGTCAAAGAGGTCGCCCAGGGTGAGCATGAGGAGACCGATGACGGTGACGATGACCAGGATGCGCACGGTGTAGATAAAGCCGTGCATCGTGCGCTCGAATTGCTCGTTGGCCTCTTTTTCATAGCGGTCGCTGAGCTCTCGGAGGCGTTCTTCGAGGCGGCCCGATTCCTCGCCCACGTCGATATAGTCGATGGCCTCCGGGGGGATGGCCTTGGCGTAGCGCAGGGAGGCGGCCAGCATCTGACCTTCTTCGATGGCCTGTTGAGCGATGGGGATGCGCTTTTCAATGCTGGGGTTGTTGGAGGCCTCGGCAGCCAGGCTCAGGGCGCGATGGACGGTAAGACCACTGGAGATGGACTGGGCGGTGTAGCGACAAAAATGGGCCACTGAAAAGAGGCGACCGGCGCTATTGATGATGGGTAGTGGAAAGCGAAGCCACAGGCGATGGAGGGCGTTTCGCAGGGGCATGTCCACCGGCAGGTTCAGATAGGTCATGCCGGCGAGAAAGGCGATGGAGCCAAAGATACCGATCTCGAGGGCCGACTGGATGAAGATGGGGATCAGCTCGTCCCACACATCGTCGGCTTGTACCAATTCGGTGAGATCGCCGCCAAAGATATTGATGGCCAGGATGAGGCCCAGGGCGATGAGGATGCCTGGTTCGACGAAGGAGTAGACCAGGCGCTTTCGCCGCTCCTGGCGCTGCTTGTAGTGGTGACCCAGATCTTTGAAGGTCGAGGGCAGGCGGCCCTGTTGCTCGGCGACGTAGACCAGCTTTCGGGCCGTGGGATCGAGGAGGCCGTAGCGCGCAAGCGCTTCGCCTAGCATCATGCCTTGTTCCATGATGGCGCTTCTCAGACGCTTGACGGCCTTGGGATTAAAGCCCTGGCGTTCCAGCATGTCGATGATGCGGCCATAATTCATGCCGCTTCCCAGGCCATCGCCGAAGACGGTGCAGAAGGTGGCGGCCTCGGTATCGCTGAGATAGGTCGATTGTTCGCGAACCACGGGGGACTGATCGGAGGTCGACATGGGGAGCTCTGGGCGGCCAGGGGAAGAAGCGACGGGGTTGGTCGGTTATGTTAGGTACCACTGTAACCGAAGGATGGTGTGCAGTGAAATGGGGCCACCGTAAAAGAGGGGGTTTTGCGGCGAGCGTGGAGATGGTGAATACTATTAGGTGAAGGCCGGCCCCCGCAGGCCCCGGAGACAGCGACACCGATCATCCGATCCCAGGTGCGAGAGCGACAAGGAGAGACCATGCCACTGAATCAATCGAAAATGAGGAGCCTGATGGAGGAGATCCTTCAGGATGACTATATGGAGCTGGAAGTCGACCACTATCGGCTCGATGAAAGCTTCGTCGACGGTCGCTCCAAGATCCGATGCCAGATGAAGGAGCTCAACGGCGAGCAAGCACCCGTGGAGGTTCACGGCGAGGGCGTGGGCACCATCGACGCCTTGTTTTCAGGCCTCAAGGATCGCCTGGCGGAGGACTATCCCTCGTTGCGATCCATCGAATTCTCTCAATTCGGGATCAAGGGCCTGATCAGTGGCGACGAGAGTGTGGCGTCGGCCAAGTCGGAGGCCGAGGCGACGGTGGGGATCATCAATAGCGAGGGCAAAGAATTTGTCTTCGAGGCCCGGGTGCCCTCGGTGAGCCAGGCTGGGATTCAAGCGACGGTCAAGGCGGTGGAGTATTTCGTCAATAGCGAGCGGACGTACGTCAAGCTCCACGAGATTTTGGAGCATTACCGAAGCGAAGGGCGCACCGATCTGGTGGAGAAGTATACCGATCTGATGAGCCAGGTGGTGCAGAACACCTCGTATTCAGAGGTGGTAGAGCAGATTCGCTCCAGCATGGTTAATGACTAGGAGCGACCACCGCGGGGCGATAGACGGTTGGCGATCGGGGCGTAGGTGTCTATGATTTGGCAGACAGTGACGAGTAGAGAGCGCGGTTGGTGGCAGCAAGGCCGACGCGTTCGAGTCAATGACCTAATTAACGGATGAGGACGCGACATCATGGCGCAGAGCGAAGAGAGCATCCCAGAAGGCCTGGAAGCAATCCCCGAGGAGAACCTGAAGTATGGCGCACCGACGGAGCGAGAGCGTCCGTTGATCTTGTTGGCCGACGACGACGCCGAACTGCGCACGATGCTAAGGGCGCATCTATCGACCAAAGAGTGCGATCTTCTGGAGAGCATCGATGGGGCGGACACGCTGGAGCAGATCATCACCCAGCGGCCAAACCTGGTGATTTTGGACGTCATGATGCCGGAGTTGACGGGGTGGGAGATCTGCAAATATGTCAAGCAGCGCGACCTGTATAACGATACGGGGATCGTGATGCTGACGGGCATCGGGGCCACCAATAACGAATTGACGTCTCCCCTATTCGGGGCGGACGATTACCTGGACAAGCCCTTTGAGTTTCAGGAGTTAGAGGAGACGGTGTCGGCGGTGCTGGAAGAAAAAGATTCGCCCCCCCTTGAGGATCAGTAGCGACTATTGGAGGTCCTCTAGCATCTGCTGGGCCCGCTGATGGGTGTCGGAGTCGGGGGGCACGAGGGTCAAAATGGATTCGCAGAGGGAAGCGGCCCCATCGGGGTCGCTTTTTCGTTGATTGACGGCGCGGATATAGAGGGCGTTGGCCTGGCGCTCCAGTTGCTGGAGGAGGTGGTCGACCCGCTCATGGCTGGCGTCGTGGGCCTGGGCTCGCTCCCAATACTCGCGGGCCCGGCTATATTGGTCGTTGTCGAGGTGGATGAGGCCTTGCTCGGCCAGGGCCTCGGCGAGCGATGAACTCAGGGAATCGCCGAAGGCACCACCGCTGACAATGGCCTCGTCGGCTTGACGGGCCTCCTGATAGGATTTCATGGCTTCGTCGTAGCGGGCGGATTGCATGTGGCGGTCAGCGCGCTGGCGAGCTTCCTGAAAACGGGCGATATCATTGGCCGTGCGTCGAGCGCGGCTCTCGACGGCACCGTCGGAGACATCGGCGATGGATTCGAAATGGTGGAGGGCGTCCTCAAAACGACCATCGCGGTAGAGGTTGAAGCCGTCGAAGAAGTTGATGGATTGCGATGAAGACGAGGAGCTGGCGGGCTCGGTGGGGGAGTCCCCATGGTCGGCGAAGGGATCGCCCAGTGGGGAGTCGTCGGTGGACTCGTCGTCGTCCAAGGGGGCGAGTTGACTCGGTTGGGGATCCTCGGTGGGGCGTGGCTCATCGTCCGCCACCGCCGGTGGGGCGTCGTCGGTCGTCGGGTCTTCGTCCTCAGATTCGGCCTCCGAGGCGGAGTCGTCCTCCGGCTGGAGTTCGTTGGCCAGATCTTTTTGAAGACTGAGGGCGACTTCGTGTCGAGGAGCGATTTGAAGGGCATGCTCTGTCAAGCGAGCGCTCTCCTCGAATTGGTCGTTGTCATAGGCCTGTTGGGCCTGTTCCACCAATAAATGGGCTTCGTCGTGAGGAGCGACGCTGAGAAGCGATTGGGCGTCGTCGTGGTAGGAACTGTCGGCCGGAATCGATCGCAGGCGCGAAAGAAGGTCGTCGTCGATATCATCGCCGACGACGTTGCGGGCTTCATCGATGATGGCCGCCGCTTGCTCCTCGCGTTCGATGCGTGAGAGTTGGGCGGATACGTCGCCAAAATCGGCGTCGATATCGGCGCTCTTTGCAAAGAGTTCGCGAGCCTCGTTCCACTCCTGGTTGCGGTAGGCCTCGGCGCCGGCGAAGTAGTATTCCGACGCCGACGCCTGAGGCTGGTCGTCGTCGCTGAGCAGAGTGGTGTGAACGAGAAAGCCCAGCAGCGGGATGGAGAGAATAGCGGCGCCCACGGTGATGGCCAGGAGGAGTCGCTCGCGCGGACGAGGGGTGTCGTTGGTCGCCGAGGCGGTGGATGCAGGGGGCACGGACTGCGTGGCGTTGGGTTGGGTCTCCGTGCTGCGAGCGGGGATGAGTTGGCGGTTTCGATCGCCAACTGGAACGTCGCCTGGGATGACGAATTGAAAGGTGGTGTTTCCGGCCTCGATTCGGTCCCCGTGAAAGAGATCGGATTCCTCGATGGGAACGCCGTTTAGAATGGTTCCGTTGACGGCTTTGAGGTCGCGGATGCGATAGGAGCTATCCGGTTTTTCGAGGATCTCGAAGTGCTGACGGCTCATGGAGAGGTCTGGCACGCTGACCGAGTTTTTGGTGGCGCGGCCGACACTATTACGGAGGTCGGTAATGAGGAAGTCCTGTCCGGCGGCCGGTCCATCGAGCGCCGAGAGGCGAGGAGTGATGGGCTCGCTCTCGAAGGGGGTGGTGTACATGGCCGTCGGCTCGACGTCGAAGGCTCCTTCTTCGGGTTCGCCGACGAGGACGGACTGATTGTCGAGGTCGGACTCTTCGGGGGCCGGGGATGTTGGTGCGTCGGCGGTGGCGGAGTCGGTCGGGGGTTGATGTTCACTGGTATCGGCCGGCTCGTCGTTGAGGGTATCGCCTACAGCGCCGGGTGAGTCGAGGTCGTGTATGGAGTCCTGGAGGCCGGGGGAGAGTTCGGTTTTTTCGACCTGGAAGTCGTCGTCGCTATCGGCGGGGGAGTCGTGGTCGGCGGGTTGTGCGTCGAGGCCGTGTATGGAGTCCTGAAGGCCGGGGGAGAGTTCGGTTTTTTCGACCTGGAAGTCATCAAAGGGCGGGTCGTCGAGACGGTCGGTGGCGTCGCCGATGCGATCGGTGGCGTCTTCGATGCGGTCGGTGGCGTCGCCGATGCGATCGGTGGTGTCTTCGATGCGATCGGTATTGTCGTCAGGGACGACATCGTCGGTATCGTGGGGGGCAGAGCCTGGGTCACTGTCATCGCCGCGATCCGTGGTTTCCAGTCCTTCAGGCGGTGTGGTGCGATCGGTGGCGTCCAAGGACTCGCTGTCGCCGGCCTCGTCGGCCGGTGGGTCCGCGGGGGGCTTTTTCTTTGATGTTGGTTTTGGGAGGGTGGGGCCCAGAGAGAAATCCGGCCGTTTCGAGCGCCGCTTTGGTTTCGCCGCGCTATCTTGTGAGGAAACGTCACCCGCCTGCTTCTTGGCCAGCTTGCGAAGCTTCTCGGAGAGCGAGCGTCGCCGATCCTCTCGTCCCCCGTCAGAGGAGGTGCCAGACGCGTTCGGGGAGTGCCCGGAATCGCCATTTTTGTCAGCGTCGCTCATAAGGGCCGGGGAACCAATTTGGATTGGTAGTCAGAGGAACGGTGTAGAGAATAGCCCCCAACCTCCTTAGGTGTCAATTTTCGGCCCCCATCCCAGGGGCAACTAATTTGACTCACACCCATTGGGTCACACCTTTGGAGACGCCCCGCGCAGGTGACTCTTGATTTATGAATGGCTTGGTCGATAGGGTGCCCGGCGGAGAGAGCTATTTTCGAGAAGAGAATAGGGGAACGATTTCCAGAATCTGTGATGAGCTACTGCTACCAATACCAAGTGAGGCATTGAGCATGGTCGACCTTAAGCAATATGGCATCGAAGGTCCCGAGGTTCTCCGCAACCCCAGCGTGGCCCGGTTATACGAAGAAGCCGTCAAATACGATGAAGGGGCGGCGCTGTCGTCGACGGGGGCGCTGATCTCGTTCTCCGGTGAAAAGACGGGGCGGACGCCGAAGGACAAGCGAATCGTGCGCCGCCCAGAGACCGCCGACGACGTGTGGTGGGGGCCGGTCAATATGGAGATCAGCCCCGAGGGCTTTGAGACCAATAAAGAGATGGCCCTGGAGTTCTTGAGCGGCCGACGCCGTCTCTACGTCATCGATGCCTTTGCCGGTTGGGATCCGGACTCGCAATTGAAGGTACGCGTGGTCTGCTCGCGGCCCTATCACGCGATGTTCATGCACAATATGCTGATTCGGCCCACCGCCGAGGAGCTGGAGTCCTTTGGGGAGCCCGATTACGTCATCTTCAACGCCGGTCAGCAAAAGGCCGACCCTGAGGCGGTGGAGTCCGTGGATTCCAACGCCAGCGTGGCCCTGGACTTTAAGAGCGGCCACTTTGTGATCTTGGGCACGGAATACGCCGGGGAGATGAAGAAGGGGATCTTCACGGTGATGCATTACCTGATGCCCAAGGAAGACATCCTGTCGATGCACTGCTCGGCCAACGAAGGCGAAGACGGCGACGTGTCGCTCTTCTTCGGCCTGTCGGGCACGGGAAAGACGACGCTGTCGACGGATCCCAATCGCAAGCTCATCGGCGACGACGAGCATTGCTGGAGCGACAGCGGGGTCTTCAATATTGAGGGCGGTTGCTACGCCAAGGCCATCGACCTGTCGCCGGACGACGAGCCCATCATCTACGACGCCATCCGCTATGGGGCGGTGTTGGAGAACGTGGTCTACGACGAGGACACGCGGGAGGTGGACTACGAAGATGATTCGATCACGCAGAATACGCGGACCTCGTACCCCATTGAGTTTGTCCCGGATGCCAAGATCCCCTGCGTCGGCGATCACCCGGACAATGTGATCTTTTTGACCTGCGACGCCTACGGCGTGCTGCCGCCGGTGAGTCGGCTGACGCCGGAGCAGGCGATGTACCACTTCATCAACGGCTATACGGCGAAGGTCGCCGGCACGGAGGTGGGTGTCGAGGAGCCGGAAGCCACGTTCTCGGCTTGTTTTGGAGCGGCCTTCTTGGTGTGGCACCCCATGCGCTACGCCGAATTGTTGGCCCAGAAGATGCGCGACCACGACGCCAAGGCCTGGCTGGTCAACACGGGCTGGACGGGAGGCGCGTTTGGCACGGGTCACCGCATCAACCTTCCGCACACGCGGGCCATCATCGACGCCATTAACAGCGGCGAGCTCAGAGACGCCCCCACCGAAGAGGATCCCTTCTTCAAGGTGGGCATCGTCACGGAGTGCCCCGGCGTCCCCGACGAGGTGTTGGTGCCGCGAAATACCTGGGAGGACAAAGAGGCCTTCGACAAGACGGCCAAAAAACTGGTGGGCCAGTTCAATAAGAACTTCGAGAAGTTCGCCGATGAGGCCGATCCGGCAGTGATCGCGGCCGCTCCATCGGTCGAGGATTGATGGGCAGAGCATATCAGCGATGAACGATCCCCGGGGCGCCTTCGTGGCGCCCCGGGGTTGTTCTTGGGCATGACCTCATGGCGGTTGGGGGATTCGTCGAGCGCTACGGGGAGACCTCGGTCATCATGGCGGGGTCGATGCCCAATTGGTCGCGGTAGCGCTGCTGGCGATCGTCGAGGGCTTGGAGGGCGCGCTCCTCGTCGAGGCGGGGGAGTTGGTCGAGGAGTTTTTCGTTGCGCTGGTTCCAGAGCATCAGTCGTGCACGGTTATCCGATTGGGCTCGGATCTGGGACTGGAAGTCCTCAATGAGTTCGGTGGCCCACCGAAGCTCGCCAGAGGACATGGGGCCGGCGTCGGTCAGGGACCGGGCCTTGATCATGGCCGATAGCTGGAGTCCCTCATCGGCGTCGTCGGGGCTGAGTGCCTCGTTGAGCAGGGCCTCTTCGAAGGCCACAACGTCGTCGGTGAAGGGGTCTGGGGTGGCGTCGGCGCGGGGACTGTCGATCTGAAGGCTAAAGTCCACCTGAGGAATGACGACGGTGGCGATGATCAAGAAGAAGGCCCCTGCCCAGAGGATATGGGCAAAATATTTGGATTCGCTTAGCACGTCGTGGCGTCGGTGTAGCAGTCACAGTACTTGTGAATAAAACGGGCCTGAATCTCTCTTTCTTCCGCCAAAAGGGCTCCCAGGCTTTTTCGCCGAAGGTGGGCGATTCGGTTAAGGGAGCGAAGCCACTGACGGTGAAAGGGTTTAAGCCACTGACCGTCGAGGGCGACCTCCAGAGTCGGCGGTGGATCGATGATGGGCTCGTCAAGGGCTAGCATAGCCAGCCCCTGAGGGGTAGGCAAACCGTGGAGTTCAGGGGGCGTCGGGGCTTGTTGGAGGCCCCGGTGGAAGCCTCGATAGAGGGTGTCGACGGCGCGAAAGAGGGCCAGCTTCTCGCTGGTGCTCAGGCCGGGATGCTCGCTGGCCTCCAGAGCGGCCTCTAGTATGGGCTGCTGGCTGCGCATCCATCGGAGGAGATCCTGGAGGTGGAGGTGAAAGGTCAGGCGTCGGTTAAAGTCGGCGGCCGCCGATTCGCCGTGGTGTCGAAGGGCGGCGCTAAAGGTGGCGATGACCCGGCGGCGGTCCCACCGGGCGAGCCATTGGCGGTCGGCGTGGGTGGGATCGGGTCGACCATTGATGACGGTGTCGATTCGCTGTTGGGCCTGGCAGTAGTCGTTCTCCGTCAGATCGATGAGATGGGCCGCCAGGGTGGCGTCGCTCAGGGGTAGGGAGCGGGCCTCATCGAGGGCCGATGGCAGGGGGCCAGGCTCCATAAAGCGCTGCCCAAAGAGCTGATTGTCGCCGGGGGCCAACAGCACCTCGGCGTGCTCGCCGTCGAGGTGGCGCTGCACCGATTGAGCGTCTCGCGAGGCCAGCTTGGAGTTCCAACGGCGCTCATAGACCAGGGTGGTGATGCGCCGTCGCAGATGATCGCCGTGGTCAAAGAGGGACCAGGCACTCCGGAAGTCGCGATCGCCAGAGGTGCCGGCCTGACGGGCCCGCTGTTGGCGATCCGATTGAGATGGGTGGGTCTTGGAGGCCCTTGGCGGCGGAGAGGTGATCCCGGGCATCTGCCGCATGCGTTCGCTGATATGCTCCTGGTGATAGAAGAGGTCGTCGCTTCGAATGCCCTCCTCCATGGCCTGTTCCAGGTCATAGAGGGTCTGAGAGAAGCAGCGATCGGCCCATTCGGCGCGCTCCAAAGCTGAGATCAGGGCGTCGCTGCCGGCGATCTCGATGGCGATCCGATCGGCGTCGAATTCCATGTGCTGGTTCATGCGCGTCTCCAGGCTCTGGAGCCACTGGCGCACGAAGAGAAGGGAACGCTGAGCCCGCTGGACAGGCGTGGTTATGGCTTGACGCAGCGCGGCGACGGGGGTTTGTGCCAGGCGTTGCTGAGCGCTCTGGAGGCCTCGTTGAAGTTGTTCAAGGCGTTGGTCGACGAGGCGAGCCTGCCCAAAAAGGCGCATGGAATGCTGGCCGAGGTGGCCGAATTCGTGGGCCAGCACGGCGCGCAACTCATCGCGGGTCAGCATATTGATGAGGCCCAGGCCCACCAGGAGGTGGCGTTTGGGCGGTGCGAAGAGATCGCGCCAGCGGTGTTCGACGAAGACGCCGGCGTTGGCGTTGGGGCATAGATAAACGGTGTGCGGTTTGGGCGAGCCCGAGCGCCGACACAGATCGTAGAGCATCTCGAAGAAGTAGGGTTGCTCCTCGGGAGAGACCTCGATGAATTCGGAGGTGTCGATAGGATTCATAAATAGGGTCGGGTGCAGCCACAGGATCGACGTACCGACGGTGGAGATAGCGATGGCGATCCCGACGGCAGGGCCGGTGGGGAGGGAAAATAGAGAAGTGACGAGAAGTGCGACGCCGGCGGTCGACAGGCCTAGGATAGCCCACAGAGCGCCGGCAACCGCGATCAGTGCGGCCATCAACTCCAGATAAGCACGGTGGGCGGGGTCGGGGTGGTCGGTCCGCGAGAGGGTGAACAACAGGTAATTAGCAACGATCGAGAGAGGCAACATGGCAAACTCCGGGTGGGATCAACGGCGATTAAGCTATGCCCACCGAAGCTGCGCGACAGCTACTGATCTCGGAATGCAGGGCCACTCGTGGTCCGTCGGGGGCTCGATGGTAACTAGCCGAGCCCGTCGACGGATGATTCAACCATATGTAATGGGATCGGGTGATAATAGCGGAAAAATCCGTTATTGGTATAATTTCCGATCCACCCAGATGATAGGGGAGTGGCGAAGAAAAGCAAATTTTTTTTGTGAGGCGATCTTTTGACGGTGATGAATCAGTCGTCGAGAAGGCTCATCTGGGGAGGGGTCCCCTCATCTCCGCCGTCATCCGGGGGAGGCGTCGACGAGGGGGCCTGCTGGGGATCGGGAGGGGAAGAGCCCTTGGGCCATCCGCCGACGGGTTGAAGGTCGCCGATGCGGCTGATGCGAAAGACGCGCTCATCACGGCGAAGGTGACAATAGGCGTGGAGGTAGGTTTCGGCCTCCAGGCTGATGGGGGTGATGCGGCGGTGGGTGAGCTCGCCGCGGCCGCGGCTGTAGTAGTCCATCTCCAGGTCGACGCCGCCGGAGATGGCCCAGCGCACCAGCTCCAGGTGTCCGGCGGTGGGGTCGAGGGTGCCTGGCTCCTGGGTGGATTGGGGGGACCAGTCGTCGTCGATGGCGCCGCCGATCCACAGGAGGATTTCGTAGGCCTCCACCTCGATATCCATGACCTCTTTGGGCCCGAAGGTCTCGAGGATGCGGCGAAGGACGGTGTCCAGGGGGCGGCTCTGGGCCCGGGTGCCGCCGTGTTCGCGAAGGTTTTCCAGGAGGAGGCATGCCAGGGCGACGACGCCGCGCTCGTCGGCGCTGCGAAGGATGACGTCTCCAGGGCTGTCGGGAAACTCCAGGGGCTCGTCATCGGCGTTGCGCGATGGGGCTTGCTCCAGGCGCTCGGCGATGCGACCGCGGATGGTGGGGATATTGAAGGGGCCATCAGCCATGGGATGCCTTGTGGCAGCGAGTCGTGGATCGGGGGAGACGCCCCGTAGGGTAGCACAGGGCGGCCGGGGGCGACTATTGCTCAGGAGGAGGGGGCGTCCTCGTCGTCGGCGTCATTGTCCTCGTCGTCCGGTTCATCATCGGCCGACAGGAGTTCCTCTAACTCGGCGAGTTCGCCGTCGTCGGGGGCGTCGTCAGCCTCATCGAGGCCCATCTGAGCGCGCAGGGCGGCGAGTTCATCGTCCAGGGCGTCTTCCGGGTCGGGCTCGGGTTGGGCGCTGGAGGGCGTCTGTTTTTCGCCGGCCCCCGTGCTGGAGGGGTCCATCTGGGACTTCAGGGCATCCAGGTCCTGTTGGGCCCGTGTTTCTTTGGCCAGGTCGTCCATCTCGGCCTCTTCGGGGTCGACAAGGCCCGATTCGCGAAAGCCATCGAGGATGGCCTTGGAGCGCCGCACCTCCTGGCCGGAAGGGCGTCGGCTCTGACGCCTTAGCTTTTTCTTTTTGTCCTGCACCGATTGCAACTCCTGGCGCTGCATGAGGGCCTCAGTCTTGATCTCTTCGAGCTTGGCCCGGGCCTGGTCGGCCAGCTCGTCGCGGCCGGCGTCGGCGGCCATTTGGATGCGGTCGCGCCAGGTTTTGAGCGCGATGGCCAATTCGTTGAGCTCCTTTTCGAGCTCCTTTTCGCGACGGATAAGGAGGGCCATTTCGGCGTGGAATGGGTTTTGGGCCATGGGAAGCTCCCTGGGAAGCGGTGAGTGACATCGAGGTGGCGTTGTCAGATGTCGTCAGATTCACTACAAGTCGGGTTGGCAGCGCCCGTCAACGGCGGAGCCTGTCTCTTCGAATGGTATTTCTCTTCCAAATCGGCGAACCAAGCTCATGAGCCTTACAGCAGGAATAGTAGGACTGCCCAATGTGGGCAAGTCGACGATCTTTAATGCCCTGACGGAAGCCGGGGCCCAATCGGAAAATTACCCCTTCTGCACCATCGATCCCAATGTGGGGATTGTGCCGGTGCCGGATCGGCGCCTGGACATCATCCAGAGCTATATCGAGACCCAGGAGGTGATCCCGTCGGCGGTGGAGATCGTCGATATCGCCGGCCTGGTCCGAGGGGCCTCGGAGGGAGAAGGGCTGGGCAATAAATTTTTGGCCAATATCCGCGAAGTCAACGCCATCATTCACGTGGTGCGCTGTTTTGACGACGGGAATGTGACCCACGTGGAGGGAGAGGTCGATCCGGTGCGCGATGTGGAGATCATCGATACGGAGTTGACCCTGGCCGATCTGCAGACGGTGGAGGGGCGATTGGAGAAGGCGCAGCGAAGCGCCAAGTCCGGCGATAAGGAAGAGATCGCTCGCGTGGAGGCCCTGGAGGTGCTCTACGAAGGCCTGTCGGAGGGGCACACGGCGAGGAGCCTTGAGTTGAGTGATACCCAGTGGGAGCTGGTCAAGGACTGCCATCTGTTGACGGCTAAGCCCGTGCTCTTTGTGGGCAATGTGGCTGACGATGATCTGGAGGGCCAGTCACCCCATGTGGCGTCGCTTCGCGACTTGGCCCAGCAACAGGGCGCAGAGATGGAGATCGTCTGCGGGTCGCTGGAGGCGGAGCTGGCAGAGTTGGAGGACGAGGAGCAGCAGGAGATGCTGGAGGGGCTTGGCATCGAGGAGCCGGCGCTCAATCAGTTGGTGCGGGCGACGCATCGATTGCTGGGGCTGCAGAGTTATTTTACGGCCGGCGAAAAGGAAGTGCGGGCATGGACAATTCCCGTGGGCGCGACGGCGCCGGAGGCCGCCGGGGTGATCCACAGTGATTTTGAGAAGAATTTTATCCGCGCCGAGGTCTATACGGTGGAGGATCTCCAGGAGCATAAAAGCGAGGCGGCCATTCGAGAGGCCGGCAAGATGCGCCTGGAGGGTAAGGACTACGTGGTGCAAGACGGCGATGTGATGCATATTCGCCACAGCGCCTGAGGACGTCTGCACAGGCGATTTGATGCCCCGCCCCCGACGCGCCGGTCACGCGCGTCGGGGGCGTCGTGGTTTTGGAGCGCCGTCGGACTTAGACATCATCCATATTCTGGTGGAAGCCCTCCAGGTCGTAGTGGGGCTTTCGCTCAAAGTCGTGGACGGCGTCGATGGTGCGCACCGTGCCCGATTTGGAGCGCATGACCAGCGATTGGGTGGAACAGCCGTTGGGGAAGAAGCGGACCCCTTCCAGCATACGGCCGGTGGTGACCCCGGTGGCCGCAAAGAGGATCTCGCCATGGGCCAGATCTTCGCGGGTCAAGACGGCCTCGATGTCGGCGTCGTCTCCCATGACTTCATAGGCCCGCTGGCGCTCCTCGTCGTTATAGAACATCAATTGGCCCTGGATGTCGCCGCCCATGCATTGCATGGCGGCGGCGGCCAGGACGCCCTCGGGGGCGCCGCCGATGCCAAAGAGGATGTCCTGGCCGGTGTCGGGTTTGACGGTGGCGATGGCGGCGTCGACGTCGCCGTCGCCGATCAGTCGGATGCGGGCGCCCGTGCCGCGGATCTCGGCGATCAATTCCTCGTGACGCGGCCGATCGAGGACGACGGCCGTCAATTCGTCGACGCTGGCGTCTTTGGCCCGCGCCAGGTTTCGGAGGTTTTCGGTGGGGCTTTTGGTGATGTCGATGACGCCGCGGCCGGCCGGTCCGGCGGCGATCTTATTCATGTAGATGTCGGGGGCGTTGAGGAAGCAGCCCTCGGGAGCCATGGCGACGACGGCCAGGGCACCGGGGCGACCGTAGGCGCAGATGTCGGTGCCCTCCAGGGGATCGAGGGCGATGTCCATGGCGGGGTCGCCGGTGGCGCGGCGGCCGACCTCCTCGCCGATATAGAGCATGGGGGCCTCGTCGCGTTCGCCTTCCCCGATGACGACGGTGCCGTTGATATGGATGGGCTCAAAGGCGGCGCGCATGGCGTTGACCGCCAATTGGTCGCTGAATTTGGGCTTTCCCTGGCCCATGGAGCGGGCGGCAGCCATGGCGGCGGCCTCGGTGACGCGGACCAGTTCCAGTGCAAGATTGCGATCTTTCATCGTCGATTCCCCGGAGCAGAAATAGGTAGGCGTGGGCTAACCTGCATGATTTACGGCGTGGATGTATCAGTAACCACGCCTAAACCAAAGCCAAGATATGGATGTCGAAGAGGGGGCCGATCAGCGGCCGATGGCGTCGGTGTCCAGGAGTTGCTTTTGGTAGGCGATGATGTCCTGGATGCCCTGGTGGCCGAGGTCGAGCATGGCCTGGAGTTGGGCACCGTCGAAGGTGGCCTCCTCGCCGGTGCCCTGGATTTCGATGAAGTGGCCGTCGCCGTTGATGACGAGATTGAGATCGACGTCGGCGTCGCGATCCTCGGTGTAGGCCAGGTCTAATAGGGGGCGGTCGTCAACGATGCCGCAGGAGACGGCCGCCAGGTGGGAGCGAAGGGGCATGGTGTCGATGATGCCATCGCCCATCAGGGTTTGGAGGGCGTCGGCCAGGGCGACAAAGGCGCCGTTGATGCTGGCGGTACGGGTGCCGCCGTCGGCCTGGAGGACGTCGCAGTCCAGGTGAATGGTGCGGGGGCCCAGGGCCTCCAGGTCGGTGACGGCGCGCAGGCTTCGGCCGATGAGACGCTGGATTTCGTGGGTGCGCCCTTTGACGCGACCGCGCATGGATTCGCGGCGAAAGCGGGGCGAGGTGGATCCGGGAAGCATGGAGTACTCGGCGGTGACCCAGCCGCTGGTATTTTCGGGGCGATCCATCCATCGGGGGACGCGATCGCGGACGCTGGCGGTGCACAGCACGGTGGTCTTGCCCATGCGGGTGAGGACCGAGGCGTCGGGGACTTCGGTGAATCCAAGTTCCATGGAGAGGGGGCGAAGGGCGTCGTCGGTGCGGCCGTCAGCGCGAGGGCTCATGGGGAGCGTCCAGGTGGTAAGACAGGGGTTGGTCAACGAGATCGTCGGAGGGGTCTTCGAGGTCGGAGTCGTCGTCCAGGGTGGACTCCAGGAAGTGGTCGAAGTCGCCGATGCTTTGGGTGAGGGCGTCGACGACTTTTTGCTGGTGGTCTTCGGTGAGCACTTCCCAACCTTCCTCGGGATGGGTCAAAAAGCCGGCCTCCACGACGACGGCGGGCATGTGAGCGCCCTGAAGCACAGTGAAGGGGGCCTGCTTGACGCCGCGGTCGACGGAGTCGATGCCCTCGACGAAGCGGTGCTGGACGGTCTCGGCGAGGGTGCCGCTGAGGTGATGCTGATTGGCCTGCATGAGATCGCGGCGGATCAACTCCAACGTGGCGCCTTCGTGGCCCACCGACTCCACGCCCTCGATGGGGGCCTGGAGGCCGGTGACCGTGTCGTCGATGCTGGCGATGGGCAGCCCCTGAGGTTGGGCCTTTCCGGGGGTGACGTCGTCGGGCTCCAGAAAATAGGTTTCAAAGCCCACGGCCCGGCCGTGGGGGGCGGCGTTATAGTGGAGCGATAAGAAGAGGTCGGCGTCGGCCAGGTTGGCCAGGTGGACCCGATCCTGGAGGCTGACGCTGGCGTCCCAGTAGCGCGTCAAGATAACGCGCAGTTCGGGGTATTTGGCCTGGAGGGCGTCGCGCAATTCATAGGCCAGATCAAGGGTCAACTCTTTTTCGGGGATGCCGGCGATGCCGGTGGCCCCGCTATTGTCGCCGCCGTGTCCCGGGTCGATGACCACGGTCTGGATGGCCCCCAGGGAGTCATGTTCGGGGTTCTCTTGCTGCTGGTAGGCCAGGACGCGAGCCTGGTCGCTGAGACCGACGACGCTGGAGACGTCGATGCCCCAGAGGCTGCCGGGGTGAGCCAGGGCCGACGAGGTCATGGCCAGCAAGGCGCCGAAGGCGATGGCCCCACACAGGCCGAGTTGTCGAAGGCGATTGGTCATCATCAAACTCCCAAAAACTATCCACGTCACCGTCCTTGGCTTCGTCGAGTGCACCCAGCCTAGCACGGCGTGGAGGGGGAGCAAAAAGTTTTCTTAAAACCGGACGCGAGCTCCCAGGTTGAGATCGAGGTTCACAGAGGTGTCGGGGACCAGGATCATCAGGTAGGAGTCCACCAAAAGGTCGACGTTACTGAAGGCGGGAATGGCCATGCCGCCGCCGACGCCGAAGTGGGCCCAGCCGGTGCGGACGGTGTCGCGCAATTCGCAATAGCTTCCGAGCTGGGGATCTTCCATGGTCTCGCGGCCGTCGCAGGCGTCGTCGCCCTCGCGGTCGAGTTGGGTCAATTTGATCCAGTTTCGGACGCGGCCGACGCCGAGGCCGACGGAGGAGTAGAAATCGACGGCACCGCTGGTGATGGTTCGCTGGTAGCGGGCGCCGACCAGGCAGTCGCCCATCAGCCCGGTGCCAAAGCACTCGTCCTGGTGGCGATAGAAGCTGGCGTCCAGATCGATGCTATCCTCCGGCAGGGAGTTAAAGTCTTGGCTCGGTTGGATCTGCCAGCGGAAATAAAGCCCGGCGTAATTATTTTCGGTAAACCGCCAGCCAAATTCGAGAAGGGAGTGCATAAAGGCCGGCGCAAGGCCCGGGGAGACGCTGTGGTCGGGGTTGGCCGTGGGGGAGGTGCCACCGGGCAAAAAGCCGATGTCCGTGCCCAGTGCGAGGGTGGCGTAAGGGCCCCGGAGGCTGGGGTCGTCGGCCAGGTAGTCCGTATCGTCGGGAGCTTCGTCGGCGTCGTCCGGTTCATCGGGAGGGCTGTGATCGCCGATGACGGAGATGCGGTGGGGGTTGGTGCGGCGACCGGACTCGGCGATGACCTCGCCGGCGCGGTCGATGGCGGTGATGAAGTATTCGATCTGGGTGGTGTAGACCTGGTCGGCCGGCAGCTCGATGGCGAAGCCCACGGCGTCGGTGGGTTCCATTTCCGTTCGCTGGAAGTCGTCTTCGCCGTAGCGGCGGTGATGGAGATGGACCCGAAAGACGGGGAGGTCGGCGGGCATTTCGGCGTTCACCATCAGGGGCTCGCCGGCGTCTGCTCGTCGGAGGGGATCGTGGGTCAAGGGATCGACGTCTTCCTCGGGAGGGGGATCGTCGATATCGGGGGTGGGATCGGTGTCTTCCTGGGCCTCCGCCTGTTGGCGGGCCTCCTCTTCCAGGCGCTGAGCCTCTTCCTCAGCCTGTCTCTGGCGTCGTTCGTCGGCCCGTTGTTGGGCCTGCTCCATCATCTCATCGACGGCGCTGGTGCGATAAAAGGAATCGATCTCGATGTCGGGAGCGATCATGAGGGCATCGACCATGGCGTCGACGGCGAGGTCTTCGTCGCCATCGGCGTGGCGGATGAGGC
>CAZMJS010000009.1:0-64427 GCA_964566695.1 uncultured Bradymonadales bacterium | reverse complement strand
GAGATGCCTCGGTGCCTTCGATGACCCCCGAGATACCTCGGTGCCTTCGATGACCCTCGGTGGTTCATCGACGCAGGCCGCCGAATCTCCAGAGGTCGGAGTACCATCCCGTAGCTGCCAGTCTTTCTCACCGCCGACCGAGGTCGGCGGGGTCGTGCCCGCCGCGGCCCGATCCATCTCCCGTGGTCGTCCTTTCCCCGAGCGCTGAGCGACCCGGTGCCTTCGATGACCTCCGAGATAGCCCGGTGCCTTCGATGACCTCCGAGATGCCTCGGTGCCTTCGATGACCTCCGAGCGACCCGGTGCCTTCGATGACCTCCGAGCGACCCGGTGCCTTCGATGACCTCCGAGATGCCTCGGTGCCTTCGATGACCTCCGAGATGGCCCGGTGCCCTCGATGACCGCCGAGAGAACCCTCTGCCTTCCGACTTCCGCCTTCCGACCTCTGTCACTTCTTCGCCACGCGTCGAAACACGTAGGTCTGGCCGCCGGCGCAGGCGGCGACCAGCACTTTTCGGCGCATGATGACCCGCTCGATGGGCGCCGGGATGGGGATCTCCTGGGCCAGGTCGCCGCTGGCGGCGTCGTAGATGAGCAGGCGCCCGTCCTCGCCGCCGCTGATGGCGTAGCCGTCGTCGCGCATGTCGACGCCTCGGCCCTCGCCGTAGTGGCCCTGGACCTTGGTGGCCCGGCTGGCGCCCTCCTTCATGACGCGCAGCGCGCCGCTGAGTTCGCACCAGATGAGGTGGCCATGGGCGGCGGCCAGGTCGGCGACGTGGGCCTCCAGATCGATCTGGTCGATCTGCATGCCCTGCTGATTCCAGAAGCGGATCTGGCCGTCGATGCTGGCCGAGATGGGGCCCTTATTGCCCATGGCCACGGCGGTGATGGGGGCGGCGTGGCCCTTGAGTTCGCCAAGGGATCGGCCCTCTTTGAGGTCCCAGAAGGCGAGGCTTCCGCGCTGGTTGCCCACCAGGAGGTGGTCGTCGTCGCCAACGACGACGGCGGCGCTGGGAGCGCTCCCGGCGATGCGGAAGCGGCCGTAGGGGATGGCGTCGCCGATCTGGGAGGCCCGGGGGACGAACCACAGTCGGACCTCGCCCTCTTCGTCCAGGGTGTAGAAGAAGCGCTCGCCCTGGAGGTAGCCGGCGTTGATCAGGGGCGCCGAGAGGTCGTCGATCCGAAAGGCCACGTCGCCGTCGCCCTTGATCTTCCAGAGACGCACCTCGCCGTCGACACCGGCGGTGAGCAGGCGTTTTTCGTGGGACGAGACGGCGGGGATGACGGAGGCCGAACTCTCCATCTGGACCTGATAGGCCGGCTCGTAGGCCACGCCGGCGTCGATGCGACGGTTGAGGATGCCCATGGGCGGCATGGCCGTGGCCCGCGACCAGATCTGGTCCAGGGACACCTCTTCGCAGCGATAGGTGGCATCATCTTCGCTGGACTCCCGCGTCCGGGGCTCCGGGATGCGGGCCAACTCGGCGTCCGTCACGGCCTGGCCCGGCGTCAGGCGGCTGGCGGTCTCCAGGTTGCCCAGGCCATCCGGCAGTCGGGCCTCCTCGTCATCGCGGCGCTCGGCCTGCGCGGCCTTAAACTCCTGCAGGCGCTCGCCCAGTCGGCGAGAGCGTCCCTTTGGCCGCCCGGGGTTGGCGGCGGGCTCCGGCGTGTCTGCGTCGTCGGACTCGCCGCCGGCCGGTCGGATCAGCCCCGCTTTGGCGCGAGGGGTCGAGATCTCTTCTTGCCCATCGGAGGCCTCGGTGGCCACGGCGGGGCCGCCAAATTGCGTCGACGATGGGTCACCGGAAAACCCCGGCATAAAGGGCTCTTCTCCACCGCCGAGGGTATTGCCGGAGGGCTTGTCCTCATCGATGGGAGAGGGGCCATCCTCCAGGTTTCGCACGCCCTGTGCGGTGGGGACCCGCGTCCACTCCTCGTCGTCGGCGCGCTGGCCGGCGGCGGGCGAGTCCGCCTCCTCCCGGGCCTCGCTTGCCGAGGATTCGGCGCCGATGGGCCGGGCATTGGTGACGGTTTGGCCGGCGCCCTGTCGATCCCAGGGATGGCCACCGTCGGCCTCACCGTCCGATTCATCGTCGGCGTCCTCCTCGGTCGCCCCGTCATCACCGCCGCGGTCGCCCTGAGAGCCCTGGGAGTCGCCACCGGACTCCCGCGGCTCCTGACGCATGGAGAAGGCCCGCTCCAGAATATCCTCGTCGGGCGTCAGATCGGGGCGCTCCTCCTCCTCGACCTGAGAGACCCCCATGCCGAGGGCCGTGCTCTTCTCCTGCCGCCCCGGCTGCTGCTGGTCGCTCGCCTCGCCGGGGTCGCTCGCCTCTCCCAGATCACTCGCCTCTTCGAGGTCACTCGCATCGTCGAGATCCTCAAACGCGGCGGTTGGCACATCATCGACGTCATCGACCTCCGGGAGCGACGCCTCTTCGTATTCCACCTCCGAGAAGGCATCGGCCACCATGCTCTCCACATCGCCCAGCCCATCGCCGTCGTCGCCAAAGACCGACTCGTCCATCGGCGACTCCCCCATATCCAGGGCGCTCGCTTCATCCTGATCTCCCACCGAACTCACCTCTCCGAGCTCACTGGCCTGGTCCAATGCATCGACGTCATCCAGCGAACTGGACTCTCCCAACTGACTCGCCTGTTCCAGCGCGCTCGCTTCATCCAGATCAGCCCCCTCTCCCAACTCACTGGACTCTCCCACCGAACTCACCTCTCCGAGCTCACTGGCCTGGTCCAATGCATCGACGTCGTCCAACGAACTGGACTCTCCCAACGCCCCTTCGTCGCCGGCGGCGCTGGACTCCCCGAGATCGATGTCCAGATCGAGGTCGATATCGTCAAGCAATCCCCCGGCGGACTCCCCCTCGCTCTCCACATCGATCCCACCCTCGGCCTCCACCGAGTCGAGCCCCACCTCGTCGACCTCGTCGACGGCCTTCTCCAGGATCGCCACCGCCGTGTCCTGCTGGTTATCATCGACCATGGGCTCGTCGTCGAAGCGGCGCACCACGAGCTTTCCGCTCTGCTCTTCGTTGACCCAGGCGCCCAGACTCTGGTCCTCCAGAGCGCCCGTCGAGGCGCCGGAGGCCCCGTCGACGCCGAAGCTCTCAAGCCCCATATTTCCGCCGAGTTCGAAGCCCTGGAGCAGGGGATCGCCGAGGATCGCCAGGCAGGCTTCGTCGTCGATGGACCACAGTCGAGCCGTGCGATCGCTGGACAGGCTCAGGAACCGACCGTCGCCCACCCACACCAGATCGGTGACCCAATCGCCGTGGCCCTTCAGACTGGCCACCCACTGGCCCTGACGCCAATCCCACAGGCTGATCGTGCCGTCGTAGGAGGCGGCGGCCACCCAATCGCTGTCGGGCACCGCCAGCACGGCCACCACGTCGTCGCCGTGGACCATCAATTGAAAGCGCGGCTTCAGGGGCTCGCAGCCATAGACGCCCACCGAATCGTCCCAGGAGGCCGACAGGATCGCCTCGTCGTCGCCGCCCCAGACCACGTCATCGATCCACCCATGGTGCTCAAAGCGCACCTCTTTTTGGCCCTCGTCGAGGCGCCACAGATAGACGCCGTTGTCCATGGCCCCGCTGGCCAGTCGCCGCCCCGATCGGTCAAAGGCCAGGCTCAGCGGCCAGCCCCCGGAGCCCTGCAACCACTGCTCTCGCTCCAGGGTGGGGCCCTCTTCGCCGTCGCTCATCGACCACACGCCGATGGCCCGGTCGCGGCCGGAGCTGGCCAGTCGCTGTCGGTGCTCGTCGAAGGCGATCACCTCCACGGCCCCCTGATGCTGGGCCTGCACCTCGCCCAGGCTGGGCTCGCCGCCGGCGATGATCATCGGTTGCAGGCCGCCATCGTCGTCGCCGACGACCAGCCACAGCGCGCCGTCGACGGCGCGGCTGGCGGCGGCTCTGAGGTGGCGATCCAGCTCCTCGCTCCAGCGCTGCTCCCACTCCTCGTCGCCGCGCGCCCAGCCGATGACCGTGCCCGTCTCGTGGACCGTGACCAGCAGGCCGTCGAGCAGCGCCATGGCCACCAGGGCCGTCTGCCGCGTCTCGCAGGTCTGGGACTCCTCCGGGGCGTCGAGGCTCCATATCTCGACGGCCTCCGGGCCTCTTGCCATGGCAAATTGCCGAGTTTGTCGGTCGTAGGCGTAGATCGGACGGTTGGCCATACCTTTGCACCATCGTGGGAATCGCAAATGCGGCGGCGGTGTCGAATGCTCTCGAAGAGAGCCTACGATATCGCCGAAGCCCTGAAAACCCCGCCCCCCTTTCACCGGGCCATTTCGCCGGGCCATTGAATGGGATTTCGAATAAGGTTGTTATGTGAGACGTCTAGGTGAGTGAACCGCACTGCCCACCAGGGTTAGAATGACCTCCCAGGAACCTCAAAACCAGGCCGACGACAACTCCGACTGGCGCCCCACCCTCTGGGGCTCCGATTGGAGCGCCGTGCTGCGCGCCGTGGGCGCTAGCATCGCCATCCACCTCCTGGTGGCCCTGGCCATCGTCTATGCCCCGGCGAGCTTTCAGATCGACACCGGCTGGGAGGGGCGCATGGCGGAGCTCCAGGCCATCGGCCACGGCATGGAGGACTTCGACGCCGACCAGGAGGTGGACTGGGACGATATGGAGATCGACCTGGCCGCCGAGGACGACGCAGTCGAGGACGAACCCCAGGAGCTAGAGGAAGAGGACGCCGAAGAAGACGCCGAAGACGAAGAGCTCGACGAGGAGAGCGAAGAGAGCGAGGACGCCACGGAGGTCGCCGAAGAAGACACCGAGGACGAGGACACGTCAGAGACCGAAGAGACCGAAGAGAGAGACGAGGAGATCGGCGTCTCCCCGGAGGACGACCCGGCCCAGGCCACGGCCGACGAGGAGAGCGAGGACCGCGACGACGCCGCTCCCAGGGAGCGACAAGAGCCGCTCCCCGCCATCGATCGCGACAGCCCCTCCAACCTCCCGGACCTTCGACATTACGGGCCTGGAAACGCCCGCGTCACCGCCCTGGTGCGCACCGATATGCTCCGGGGCACGGAGCTCGCCGATCCGGCCCGCGACCTGATGGCCGTCATCCCGGACTACCGAATCGCCCTGGAGGGCACGGGCCTCGATCCCATCGACGAGCTGGGGGCCATCTTTATGGCCTCTGCCAACCCCCAGTGGCTCCACGAGACCTTTTTGGCGGCGCGCCACGACCAATCGGTCGACGAGATGCGCCAGACCCTGGATCGGCGCTTTGAGGAGGACATCTCCTGGGAGGTCGACGGCGACCACCCCGTGCGGCCCCTGGTGCCGCCATCGATTCAGTATCGGGACCCACGCCGGTTGATGCTCTCCGATCCGGGGCTGGCCATGGTGGGGCGCGCGGCCTGGTTCGAAGAGCTGATGGGCCCCGTGGATCCGGACTCCGAGATCGGTCGAGAGCTCGCCGAATCGGAGGACGGCCCCACGGCCTTTACCCTGTTGGAGGGCTTGTCGCGCATCGAGGACGCCGCCGACGACGAGGGGGCTATCGTCCTGGTCAGCGCCTATGGCTTTCGCCTGCGCTCCATCCCCATGGTGGGCCAACTGCCCACCTTCCAGGCCGCCCGCCTGGCGCTGACGAACCCCGAGCGGCCCCGACTGACCATCGATCTGCGCCTTCGAAGCGAGTCCGAAGCCCGTCAATTCGAGCGAGACTGCCCCTCTCTGAAGCGCCGCCTATCCACCGTGCTGGGCCTCATGGGCGCCTCGGGCCTCGTCCAACCGCTGGACTGCCAGCGCGACGGCGATTACGTCACCGTCGAGGGGAGCTATAGCCCGGAAGAGGTCGTCGACCTCCTCAAGCGGGCCACTCCCATGGTCCAGGCCTCCCAGCCCAGCAGCCTGTCTGGCCTCCCCGACATCGACGACGTCGAGGAGGTCGAGGACCTGGAGGAGCTCCTGCAAGAGGGCGCCGATGGCGCGCCCGACGATAGCGACGAGGCCGACGAGGCCCCAGACGAAGAAGAGGCCCCTCGCCAACCACGGCGCCCCCGACGACTTCCCTAGCGACTTGAATAAACGGGGACCGGCCTTCGTATTATCTGCCGAAGAGGTGAACGCGATTGATCTCTGGCGCCGTTTCTCTATGCTTCGCGGCGCCTGGTCGACCCCTATTGGATTCCACTTATGCCCGTCCTTCGCCACATCGCCATCATCCCCCTGGCCATCGGCCTGATGCTCCTCGGCGCGTCACCGGCGGCCGCCCAGATGGCAAGCTCCTCCTTTGAGAGCTCCATGAGCTCCAACGAGTTCATGCTCACCGGCCACTTTCGGGCCATCCACGTCCCCGACTTCGCCGTGGGCCTCTTTCAGGATGAGCATGGCTCCACCTGGGATGGCGACAACCAAAATTTCAGCTACGGCGGCCAATTTACCTGGCGCCGCGGCTCCGATTTTGAGCTGGGCGTGGGCTTTGACTTCGCCGACTACTCCACGCCCGACGGCTTCTGGCTGGAGTCCGGCGAGGATCCCCAGGAGGAGGCCCGCTGGGTGGAGAGCGACCGCCAGGCCTTCTCCGTGATGGTGACGGCCTATTGGTTCTGGGATCTCACCTCTTGGTTGAGCCCCTATGTCGGCGGCGGCATCGGGCCGGGCTTCATCGTCGACAATAGCCAGCGCTACCGGCCGCGCCAGGGCTCGGCCTGCGCCGAGGGCCTGGGCCACGGCGCCGACTTTGCGCCGGCGGCCTGCTTTGACGACCGGGGCGACCCCGATCCGGACCAGATCGACCTGGACAGCCCCATCGACGAATCGAGCCTCCCCTCGACGCTCCCCATGGTCAACCTGACCAGCGGCCTGCGCCTCAATATGGGGCGCGGTGTCCTGCGCCTGGAGGCCGGGATCCAGCCCCACCTCTTCGCCGGCGCCGGCCTCGGCCTTCAGTGGTAAGAGTGCTTACTTAGTAACTATTCACCATTGTCATCGCAGCGCTTTTTTGCCACATACAGGGGGCATGAATACGACCAGGGCCCACAATCGATCCTCAAGCGGAGCTGATGAATGGATAAGGTCTACGACAACGCACGCGAAGCGATCTTCGACATCGAAGATGGCGCCACTATCATGAGCGGAGGCTTTGGCCTCTGCGGAAACCCCGAAAATCTGATCCTGGCCCTCAACGACAAGGGCGTCGGCGATCTGACGGTGATCAGCAATAACTGTGGCACCGACGACTACGGCCTGGGCGTCCTCCTTCAGGACCGCCAGATCATCAAGATGATCTCCAGCTACGTCGGCGAAAATAAGAATTTCGAGAAGCAATTCCTCAGCGGGGAGCTGGAAGTGGAGCTCAATCCCCAGGGCACCCTGGCGGAGCGCATCCGCGCCGCCGGCGCCGGCATCCGGGCCTTCTTTACGCCCACGGGCTACGGCACGGAAGTCGCCGAGGGCAAAGAGACCCGCGACTTCGACGGCACGCCCTGCGTCCTGGAAGAGGCGCTGCACGCCGACTTCGCCATCGTCAAAGCCCAGAAGGGCGACACCCACGGAAACCTGGTGTTCAACGCCACGGCCCGAAACTTCAACCCCCTGATGGCCATGGCGGCCGACGTCACCATCGCCGAGGTCGAAGAGCTCGTCGAACCCGGCGAGATCGACCCCGACGAAATTCACACCCCCGGCGTCTTCGTCCAGCGCATCCTGGAAGGCGTGGACTACCAAAAATGGATCGAGCAGCGCACCACCCGCGCCCCCGACGCCTGATCCCCTTTTTGGCCGTCCACCTACGGAATCAACGCCTTTTTCAAGCATCGAGGAATTGTCATGAGCCTCTCTCGCGAAGAACTCGCCCAGCGCGCCAGCCAGGAACTAGAAGACGGCGCCTACGTCAATCTCGGCATCGGCATCCCCACCCTGGTGGCCAATTATATCCCCGACGATATGGAGGTGATGCTCCAGAGTGAAAACGGCCTCCTGGGCATCGGCCCCTTCCCCTATGAGGGCGAAGAGGATCCGGATCTCATCAACGCCGGCAAGCAAACGGTGACCACCCGACCGGGGTCGGCCTTCTTTGACAGCGCCACCAGCTTCGCCATGATCCGCGGCGGCCACATCGACGTCTCTATCCTGGGCGCCATGCAGGTCAGCCAGAACGGGGATATCGCCAACTGGAAGATCCCCGGAAAGCTCGTCAAGGGCATGGGCGGCGCCATGGATCTGGTCGCCGGCGCCCGCAAATGCATCGTGCTCATGAGCCACGATAGAAAGGGCACGCCCAAGCTGTTGGAGGAGTGCACCCTGCCATTGACCGGCGTCAATGTGGTGGACCGCATCATTACCAACCTCGGCGTCTTCGACGTCGCCGACGACCACCTTGTTTTGCGCGAGATCGCCGACGGCGTGGAGCTGTCGGAGATCGAGGAAAAGACGGAAGCCCACTTCGAGGTGGCCGAGGACCTCAAGACCATCGCCCTGTGATGGCCATTGACGTGGCGCCCCGTGCTTGACAAAACGCCGGAGCGCTTCGCGCTCTCCGGCGTTTCGTTTTTTATCACCGCAGGCCACGCCCATGGACTTTGAACCCGAGATCGGCTCCATCATTGAATTCGACGCCGGCGACGACCACCGCCTGGCCGTCATCGTCGACACCATCGGCGCCAAGAAGCTGTCCATTTTGACCGCCGACGGCGATCGCATGCGGACGACGCCCAAGAAGATCACCTTCGCCCTGGGGTCGACCTCCACTCAGGAGCTCGACCGGGCCCAGCAAAAGCTCGCCGACCTGGACCAGACCATCGCCAGCCGTCAGGCCGACATCGACCTGGAGATGCTATGGACCTTCGTGGACGGCGAGGAGGCGCTGAGCGACGAGTTTCTCACGGATCTGATGCTCAGCGACACCTCGGCGCCCACCCGCCTGGCCCTTCGCCGGGCGGTGCGCCACAACCCGGTCTATTTTAAGCACCGACGAGACGATCTCTTCGAACCCCGGGGCCAAAAACAGGTCGACGCCCTCCAGCAGCAGCGCCAGGCCCGCCTGGAGAAAGAGCGCACCCACGAGCGCATCATCGAGCGCCTATGCCAGGGCCTGGAGCTCGATCGCCAGGAGGCGGCGACCACCCTCGACGGCTGGATGGGCGAGGACGACGATCTTCGAAACGCCGTCTATCTCCTCCAGGATTTCGCGGCCCATGGCGAGGACTTTCACCGCCGCGACGAGGCGGAGGCCATCCTGGACGACGTCATCGCCGAGAGCGGTCAGCACTTTTCGGGCCACCCCGACCAGAAGGCCTTCTACCTCATGGAGGCCCTGGGCCTGTGGGAGGAGCACCAAAACCTGGCCCTCCACCGCTATCGCATCGATCGCCAATTCGACGACGAGCTCGAAGAGGCGGCCACCGAGCTGGCCCAGAAAGCGCTGGACTTTGAGGACTTCCGTCGCGATATGCGCGACTGGACGACGATCACCGTCGACGCCCCGTCGACCCGCGATCTGGACGACGCCCTCTCCTGCCGGCCCACCATCGACGGCGGCTTTGAGCTGGCAATCCACATCGCCGATCCCTCGTTTTTCGTGGATCCCGACCACCCCCTGGACGATGAGGCCCGCAGCCGCGGCACCTCCCTATACCTGCCCTCGGGGACCATCCCCATGTTTCCCCGGGCGCTCAGCGAACAGGCCATGAGCCTCGTGGAGGGAGAGGTCCGCCCGGCCATCACCACCCTGGTGACCTTCGATGACCACCTGGAGATCACGGACACCGAGGTCGTCGCCTCCATCGTGGAGGTGGACCGCCGCATGAGCTACGACGAGGTCGACGCCCTGCTCGATAGCGAGGAGCAGGGGCGATTCCCGGGGCTCGTGGAGCGCCTGGCCCATATCTCCTCGGAGGTCCACGCCCAGCGCACCGACGAGGCCGGCGCCTACTTCGATCTCCCCGACACCGAGGTGGACGTCGATCTGGAGGCCGAGCCCCCCTCGGTCACCCTTGGCGCCAGCAAGGGCGACACGCCGGCCCACTCCCTGGTCAGCGAGTTGATGATCCTCAATAACAACCTGGTGGGCCGCTTCTGCCAGCGCCACGGCCTGCCGGCCATCTACCGCGTCCAGGAGCCCCCGGAGCACGATCTGGTGGACGACGACATCCTGGCCATCCCCGAGGGCGTGGCCCGCACCTTCGCCCAGATTCGGCGCATGAACCCCGGCGAGATCACCACCCAGCCAAGCCTTCACTTCGGCCTGGGCCTCCACACCTACGCCCAGGCCTCCAGCCCCATCCGCCGCTACGCCGACCTCCTATGCCAACGCCAGGTCAAGGCCTTCTTGCGCGACCAGTCCCAGGCCTACGACCAGGAGACGATGCTGGAATTATTGGGCGACGTCGATCGGGCCACCTCCAACGCCTATCGCGCCATGAGCGCCACCGAGCGCTACTGGCTCATCTACGGCTTGGCCCACATCGACGGGCCCATCGAGGCCACCGTCGTGGAGCACTACGACGATCGCGGCGGGCGGGCCGCTGTGTTTTTGCACAACTGTGCTTATAAATCTTCTTGCTCGCTTCGACGTAAGGTCCCGGTGGGAGAGACGCTGGAGGTCGTCGTCGCCGACGCCGATCCGCGCCTCGATAAGCTGTCGCTACGGCAAGCCCCCGAGGACTGAGCAAGCGCTTCGACACCCTATTTTCATGCGACGTCCAGGCAGTCATCGCATCCCTGCTTCTGGAGGTTGGCTCATGACGTATCAATCAAGCTACGAATTGGATCTCACCATTGGTTTTGCCCTGCTGGAACAGATGGAGGATACCGAGGGCATCCACTCCTACCGCCACACCCCCGATGAGGGGCCCATGGAGGATCTCCTGCTTCAAGGGGTCTATGGCGGCCAGGTCGATCCCGACGAACCCCAGGAATACCTTATCTACCGCCTCGACTGGCCCCATCAATTGGCCGATCCAGATGACGAGGACCTCCTCCAGGAGCTGGCCGAGGAGTTGGACAGCCTCTTTTCGGGATGGGTCCTCGACCGCGGCGAGGATAAGGTCTATATCTTGAGACAAACGCCCCTTTGATCCCCTTATGTCGAGCGAAGCCCGGTTCAAATTTGGCGGCGAACACGCTATCCTCTGGGCATTGAACGACTCTTTTCTTATCTGCGACCCCTGAGATCATGGCCGAATTGAACGCGGGCACCGTCGTTGCGGACCGCTTTGAAATCATCGAAGAGATCGCCTCCGGGGGCATGGGCGCCGTCTACCGGGCGCGCCAGACCTCGCTGGGGCGACAGATCGCGCTGAAGGTCCTGCACTCCGAGGTGGCCTTCACCGCTCGGGCGCGCCGCCGCTTTGGCCGCGAAGCCCGGGCGGTGGCCCGGCTGAATCATCCTCATATCGCCAGCGTCTTCGACTTCGGCACCGACAACGACGACCAGACCCTGTGGCTGGCCATGGAGCTGGTGGAGGGCGAAAGCCTGGTCAGCCTGATGAGCGAGTCCATCGACGTCGTGCGCCTGGTGACCCTGACGGACCAGATCCTCAGCGCCCTCAGCGCCGCTCACGCCCGGGGCATCATTCACCGCGATCTCAAGCCCTCCAATATCCTCCTGACCACCGAGGAGTCGGGCCAGGAGAGCATCAAGCTCGTGGACTTCGGCCTGGCCGCCACCCATAGCGACGCCCTGTCGCTGGATGACGAGGCCTTCGATGAGGACAACGCCGACGACGACAGCGACAATGGCGACGACGCGCCACCACAGGCCGATACCAACCGCCGGGTTCTTCTGGGGACGCCGCGCTATATGGCGCCGGAGCTCTTTCGGCAGGAGGCGGTGGAGCCAGGCGTCGATCTCTACGCCCTGGGGGTCATCTTATTTGAGATATTGGCCGGCTCTCCGCCCTATCGCGGCGACGACCCCCAGGAGTTGATGCGGGCCCACCTGCGCTCGCCCATCCCTCGGCTGACGCCCCGAGAGGGAGACGTCCCCCCGGAGCTGGAGCGCTGCATCTACCAACTGCTGGCCAAAGACCGCAGCGAGCGCTTTCAGTCGGCGGCCGCCGTCCGCCCCCATATCCAGGCCGTGCTCAACCAATTTAGCTACGCCCCCTGGATGAGCCAGGCCCCCAACCTGTCGCGGCCCGGCCTCTTTGCCCAAAATGGCGGCCAGACCATCCCGCCCTCCAATCTCATGCGCGGCGACGTCTCTCAATTTGGGCCCGGCGGCGTCGCCCAGGCCCCCCTGGTGGGACGCAACCGAGAACGCCGAAACCTGGAGCGCGTCGTCCGAAAGACCGTCCAATCCGGCCAGGGCAGCCTGGCCTTTTTGGAGGGCGAATCGGGCATCGGAAAGAGCCGCCTCCTGGAGTGGATCCGAGTCCGCATCCAAGAAGCGGACGTCATGGACGTGGCCAGCGGTAGCTTCAGCCGCGGCGGTAGCGACTTTGAGGGCATCCGCGACCTCCTGGTGGATGTGCTGGACACCGCCGAGGTGGCGTCCGACGATCTGGCCAACCACCTGGCCGAAAAGCTATCGGCCTGGAATTTCTCCACGGAAGACGCCGAGCTTTGCCTGACCCTGATGCACCCCGGCGGTGACAGCGCCATCTTTGAGGAGGGCTCCGGCGATCGCGGGGTCTCCGTCCAGGAGCGGGTCTTCGCCATGATCGAGCGCATCCTGCGCCGCGCCGGCGAGGAAAAACCCCGCCTGCTGGTCTTGGAGGAGCTGCACCACGCCGGCGACAAGGCCCAGGCCTTTCTTCAGCACCTGGCCGTGGGCATGCACCTGGATCCCATGGCCGTGCTACTGGTGGGCACCCTGCGCGCCGAGGAGATCGAGCAGAGCGCCGAGCTGCGCTACGCCCTGGAGCGCCTGGAGCGCCTGGGCCCGGAGCACGTCCTTCGCCTTCAACTGGACCGCCTCAAGCCCCAGGACGCCCAGAACCTGGTGCAAAAACTGGCCCCCGTCGACGACAACCTGGCCGCCGAGATCGCCACCCGGGGCTCGGGCAACCCCCTGCATATCAGCCAGATCCTCAGCTATCTCCAGGAGAGCGCCAAGCTGACCTGGGAAAACGGTGGCTGGCGTCTGGCCGACGGCGTCGACATTCAGAGCGAGCTGCCCGACGAGATCGCCGAGTTGATGCGCTATCGCCTGGCCCGCCTCACCGGCGGAAGCGACGACCCCGAGGCCACGCGGGCGATCCTGGAGCGAGCCGCCGTCCTGGGTCCGCGCTTCGACTACGACCTACTTCGCCGCCTGCTCACGTTGGAGGAGCACCAGCCCTGGCTGGCCTCCCTGGACGCCGTCCTGGAGGTGCTCGTCGACCACGGCCTCTTTCGCGAGGTCGGCACGGGCGGGCGCGACGTCCTGGCCTTTAACCACCTCATGATGCGCGACGTATTGCTGAAGGCCATCGAGGAACGGCGCTCCAAGCGCCACCTCCACCGCCTGGCGGCCCGCGCCAAGAAGCAGCACTACGGCGATTCCTATCACCAGCGAGCCCTGGAGTTCGTGGACCACTACGCCAAGGCCCGCGAGCCCTCCGGGGTCTACGCCTATACCGTGCGGGCCGCCCAGAACGCCGCCGACGGCGCCAAGCTGCGCGAGGCCATGAGCCTCTTTCGCGACGCCGAAGCCCTGGTGGCCGACGCCGACGTCTCCCCCCATAGCCCGGGCCTCGACGAGGTCTCGGACGTCCTCTCGGGCCCCGAGGTCGCCCTGGAGGTCGCCCACCTGGAGCGCCGCGTCGGCGAATACAACAGCGCCCAGGCCCATTATCGCGAATTATTGGACCACAGCGACCCACAAATTGACCTCTGGGCCCGCTGGGGCCTCGGCGAGGTCCACCGCCGCCGCGGCCATCTCAAGCAGGCCCGCAACTGGTACGACGACACCCGGCGGGCCATTCAGTCCATCTGGAAGGGGCCAAACGCCGACGACGTGCGCGCCCTGCTCCAGAGGGTCGACACCTATTGCATCTTCAGCCTCGCCCAGCTTACGCACGCTCGCGGCCTCTACCCCAAGGCCCAGCAGTGGATCGACCAGGGGCTTAAGCGAGCCGACAAACTGGGCGAGCGCTCCCTGGAGGCCCGGCTCCTTCGCCTGGCCACCGACACCCACTGGCGCCGCGGCCAAAGCCGCGATGCCGAGGTCTGCCATCGGCGAGCGGCCATCCTGGAAGAGGAGATCAACGACCGCTCCCTCCAGGCCCATGGCCAACGCCATGAGGCCCGATTTCTCCGCGCCGTCGGCCAACCGCGTCAGGCCCAAAAACGCGCCGAGCGCGCCCTGGACGCCCTGGTGGACCTCGATCAGACCCACGACGCCGCCCACGCCCGGTTGCTGCTGGGCCACCTGGCCTTTAGCGCCGCCAATTACAAGCGCGCCGCCCGCTTCTATCGGGCCGCCCACGACATCTTTGAGGACTTCCAGGACATCCGCGGCGTCGCCCACTGCAACTTGGCGTTGGCCAACCTGGCCTATACGGTCAACCGCTATAAAGAGACCCAAACCCTGGTCCGCGAAGCCATGGGCACCCTGCGCTCCATCGGCGACGTGGCGGCCCTGACGGAGGCCCGCCTCCTCATGGGGCGGCTGCGATTGACGGCCCGCCACGCCACCAAGGCCCTCCCCCTGCTCAGCGACGCCGTGGAGCACTTCCAGCGCCTCGACGATCAGCGCTCCCTGGTCGTCGCCCAGGTCTACCTGGCCCTGGCCTTCCACCGCACCGACGACGCCGACCGGTGCACGGCCATGATGGAAGAGCTCCTCGACGATCTGGAGCGCCTCGATCTGGCCCATCCCTGCCTGCCCGACGGCCTCGATCAATTGGCGGAGGCCCTCAGCGACGACCACCCGCAGTGGGCGGAGTCCCTTCGCCACATTCGCCAAGACGTCCACCACCGGCTGGGACGCCAGTCCTCTCCGGTATCTGTATGAACGCCCTGTAGTCCCTTCCCCTCCTTTTGTCTGGATGGCTCCCATGAATCCCGAAGGCCTTGACGACTTGCTGATCCCCTACGTTCTGACCACCAAACAGAACCTGCCCTACCTGGATCTAGATCTGGACGTGGGCACCGAGGTGGAGACCCTCCTCATCGAGGACGAGGAGCACAGCGAGTTTGGCTATCTATTGACCCGATCGAACCATCAGGCCTTCGGGGGGTTGGACTCCATGGGCATGCCCATGTGGGTGATGCTCGACTGCGGCATCCTGCCCTCGGCGGTCGTCGGCTTTATGCTCGATGTGGACGACGCCCCGGACCATATCCTGGATAAATTGGAGATCGACGACGACTACGAGGGCTACGTCCCCATCTCGGAGTATTGCGGCTGCCCCACCGTCGAAGAGGGCACGGTCAGCGGCTTCTCCCTGCATAGTCACCTCCCGGGCCAGGGCATCGCCACCCGCACCAAGGCGCTGGCCATGGCCATCTACGGCGCCCGAAAGCAGATCGGGGTCACCCAATTCTATAACCCGGCCATCCGGGTGCACGTGCGCTTTGGCGCCATGAAGATCCTCCTGCACCGCCCCCCGGTGCATACGGAGCCCGAGGATAGCTTCGTCTATAAACTCCGCCTTCCCCCGCGAAAAACCCTGCTGAATATGGCCCGCGGCGCCGACGTCTTCGGCCACCGCGACCTCCCCGAGGGCGTGCGCTGGGAGTTCGACCCGGACAACGAAATGATGCAGGGCCGCCTGGCCCGCCACCTCCGCGAGGAGGGCGAGGCCTGGCTCATCCCCCCGGGCTGGCGAGCCACCGACGATGGCTGCGAGCTGCATATCGTGCTGGGCTAGAACAATCGGAGCCCCACAAATGACAAGCGCCCCCTCGGTCGTCGACCGAGGGGGCGCGTTTGTCTATCTGGGACCTGAGAGGCCCATCACACCGTGACGACCATTATACCGTAAAGATATGGTCGAGCTCTTCGATCACGGCGTTTTCCGTGGCCTCCTTGGCCACCGCCATCTCCTGGACGAGGAGGCGCTGGGCCTTGTCCAGCATCTTGCGCTCGCCGAAGCTCAGGGTCTTTTCGAATTTCAAGAGGTTGAGGTCCCGCAGCACCTCGGCGATCTCATAGGGGCTGCCGGTCTGGATCTTCTCCAGGTAGGCCCGGTAGCGCCGGTTCCAGGTCTGCTTATTGAGGTCCACGTCGCGCTCGCGAAGGATATCGTAGACCTCCTCCAATTCCTTGTCGTCCATCACGGCCCGCAGGCCCACGCTCTCCACATTGCTCACAGGGATCATGATGCGCTTGTCCGAATCCATGACCCTCAACACATAGAAGGTCTGGTTGGTCCCCATGATCTCCTTGGTATCAATGCCCACGACTTCTGCCACCCCTTGAGCGGGGTAGACGGCCTTATCTCCGACGTTGAATGGGGTTGTCGTCACCGTATTTCTCCTTACCAATTAAAAGGCTCGATGAAGGATGCGCCAGCCCGACCGGTGATCAGGGTGTCGCCACGGCAGCCCTCGATAAAGCTGCCGGATAATCCTGCCACACCGCCGCCGCCTCGGGGCATGCCTTCGCCCATCGAGGTCGGTCGTCGATGCCTCAATCAGGCCGACCCATCTCGGCGCCACTGCGCTCTGGGGATCGGCTTCCAGTCCAACGCTTCAACGCCCCTTCTCACCGGTATGTCGCGGCGCTCAAGGGGCGTTTGAGGCTGCTTAAGACTACGTCCTGAGCGCTCAAAAGACAAGCCACAGGGCGTCACCTACGCGATGGCGGCAATCATTGCACCCCCACGACCTTCGTGGCGGCTACATCCCCAACAATGGATATGAAGCGCGATTCATTCCACCGAGATCGCCAGTGGACCTCCCTCCCCGGCCCTGGCGACCCCGGTTGACTTATCTGGCTCAGCGCCAGCGAAGTTGGGCCGGCTTGACCAGCTTGTGCTGACGGGCCAGATCCAACAATTTGGGCACCGTAAAGCTCTCCAGCTTGGCCTGGTAGTCATCGTTGCCACCGGGAAAGGTGGCGACGGTGATCTTGTCGACCAGGCTCTGCTTGGAGCCAAACTCGCTCTCCAAGACCTGATAGGCGTTCCACAGGCGCAACAGCTTTCGGTTGCTCATCGTCTGGACATTATACTCCAAATCGGCGGCCTCTTCGGCGTCTTCCGGCTTGTCCAGAAGGTCAAATACCTTCTTGGCCAGCTCTTCTTTGGATCCGTGCTCGTCGTTAACGATCTGCAAGGGGCTCTTTTTGCTCATCTTAAAACTCCCGGTATGTGGTTCGTCGACCACCGCCCCGGAGAGGCGCCTCCCCGGGAGGGGGCGTCGCCGCTCGCTGTGGCAATCATCGACGCCGGCGGAAGAAATCGCCGGTAAAGGACTGTTGAGTGCCACGACCGCTCGTGGCAACGTAAGGGCCGGTCAGACTCCGCCTATCGGAGCCCGCCGCCTTCGCCGTGACCTCCTAACAGAGAGCTACCATGCCTTCAAGGATCGCCTTGCTCGCCCTCTCCTCGCTCCTGGCCCTGACGCCCCTTATGGGCTGTGATAGCGAGGGCGACGAGTCCACCGAGGATCGCCAAGAGCGCCAGGTGGAGGAGCGTGAGATCGATCACCTCGTCGTCTTCGGACAGAACCTGGAGATCACCATCGACGACGTGATGGAGGCCGTCGATCGCACTCGACTATTGGCCCCCGAGGCCCCGGAGGACATCCCCTCGGGCGAGCCCCAGTGGATGGAGCAGCCCCAGGCCCAGATCGGATTGGTGCGAAACCTCGTGCGCGCTCATATCGTCCGTCAGGCCGCCGCTGCTCGCGACATCAGCCTGACGCCCCACGACGAATTGGAGACCATCCGAGAGCACCCGCAGCTGTCGTCCTACCTGCCGCTCTTTGAGGATAGCAACGGCGACGAGGCCCAGGCCATCGAGGCCAAGCTCGACGAGGTCGACCTCTCCGTCGACGACGTGCGCTCGCTGGTGCACGACGCCGCCCTGGAGGAGCGCCTCACCGACGCCCTGACCGACGACGTCGACGAGGAGATGCTGTGGCCCATCTACCGGGCCGCCCGCGACGAGATCGATCTCCTGGTCATCGATATGCGCTCCACGCCCAGCTCCCAGGAGATCGAGCAGGCCCTGAGCACCTACGACCGCGAGATCCGTGCCTATTACCGCGACCACCGCGACCAATTCGATCGCGAATTGGACCGGCCGCTGCGCCGCGAAATCGCCTCCCAATTGCTGCGCGAGATCGAGGGCATCACCCCCTCCAATCAACAGCGCGCCGAGGAGGCTCAGCAACTCCTGGAGGACCTGGCGGACGACGAACCCATCGACGACGCCGCCATCAAAGAGGCCATCCAGCACCTCAGCGACCATGGGTTTGACGCCCACCGCACCCAGCCCTTCTCCCTCCGGGGCGCCCAGGTGGTCCCCGGCGTCGGCCTCGCCGAGGAGTTCTTCGCCCAGATCCAGGAGCTGAGCTTCGAGGAACCGGTCACCGAGCCCGTGCTGGACCGAAACCGCATCTTGTTGGCCCGCATCGTCGATCGCGGCCAGGCGGACCGCGATCAATTCGACGACGAATACGAGGAGTTCCGCGTGGAGTTTGTGGAGGCCAACCGCTCACGCCTGCTCAACGAATATATCCGTAAAGAGCAACTGGAGCGGGACATCAATTTCCACTTCGCGGCCCTCACCGAGGTGTTTGGCCACGCCCAGAAGCCGGAGCAGGTCCCCGAGGAGCCGGTGCCCCTGCAAGACATCCCCGACGGCGAGTGAGCCTATATCGGTCACGCGATTGACATCGATTCGCCCCTCAAACTAGCCTCCCGGCTGCGCGTGATCCCCCGTTTATCGCTCCTCATCGTCACCGAGAATATCCATGACATCCCCCGACGAACAGCCCCCTCTCACCGAGGCTATCTTGCTCGTCGCCGGCACGGGCTCTCGTCTGAGCCCCCTGACCGACGACTGCCCCAAATGCCTCCTGGAGGTGAGCCAAAAACCCCTCCTGCGCCGCTTGCTAGAACAACTGGTGGAGGCCGGCATCGAGCGCGTCGTCTTCAGCACGGGCTACCTCCACGATCGCCTCATGGACACCGTGCGCGCCTGGGAGCTTCCCCTGACGATGGTCGAGGCCTACGGCGAGACCTACGATCGCGAAAATAACGCCGTCTCTCTGGGGGTGGCCATGAAGGCCCTCAACGGACACCGGTTTCTTCTGTGCGACGGAGATATTCTCCTGCGCGACGCCTCGCCGCTCACCACCATCGTCGACGCTCCGCACGACAACGCCATGGCCCTCATGCGCTTTGAAGAGATGGGCGACGAGGAGATGAAGATGGTGGTCGATGACGACCATCGCATCGACACGCTGGGAAAGGACATCCCCCTGGAGCAGGCCGACGGCGAGTCCCTGGGCATCCAAAAGATCGGCCCCTCCGCCTTTGACGCCCTCCAGCAGCGGCTGCAGGCCATGGACGCCGAAGAACGCCGCGTCCTATACTACGAGGACGTATTTACGCACCTCATCGACCAGGGGATCCCCTTCTTTGGCTGCGAACTGGCGCCCGAGGGATGGACCGAGATCGACACCGTCGACGATCTGGAGGCCGCTCGTCAGCTCGCTGAGACCTGGCCACGCTGAGGACGCCCATGTTTAAGACCCGTTTTAAAAAGGCGCTGGCCTTTAAGTCGGTGGACGTCGAGGAGCTCATCGACCGCTACTTCCACCGGCCCATCGCCGCCGCCGTGGCCGCTCTGCTCATTCCCCTGCCCGTCACGCCCAACCAGGTGACCCTGACCAGCCTGATCAGCGGCTGGCTGGGCTCATTCTTTTTGTACCGCGCCTTCTTCGTCGACGGCGCTGGACCCACCTCCATGTGGCTTCTGGCGAGCCTCTTTCTCTTCGGCGCCGTCATCCTGGACTGCGTCGACGGCCAACTGGCCCGCGCCAAAGGTGGCGGAAGCCGGGTGGGGCGCATCCTCGATGGCTTCGTGGACGTGCTGGTCCTCTTTCCGGCCTACGTCATCCTGGGCTTTGGCATCCGCGAGCACTTCGACACCTTCTGGTTTGGCGTCGCCGCCGTCGCTGGCTTCTCCACCTGGATCCACTGCATCGTCTACGACAAGCTAAAGAACCTCTATCTGGCGGCCACCAAGCCCGGCGCTGGCGGGGCCGACGGCACGGAGACCCTGGACGAGGTGCGGGCGGACCTCGACGAGGCCCGCCGCCAGGGCTCCCCCCTGGAGCGCTTTCTTCTATGGGTCTATGTGGGCTACCTGCGCGTCCAGGACCGCTTCGCCTCCGGCTCCACCGAAAAGCGCACGAGCCACCTCGACGACGCCGCCATCGAGGCCTTTCGCGACCAGCACCGGGGCACCATGCACCTGGCGAGCTACCTGGGACTGGGCACCCATATGTTCATCATCTACGCCGGCGTCGCCCTCATGGCCCTGGACATGAGCGTCGCCCTGGCCATGCAGGTCCTTTTTGCTACCCTCTTTAACCTGATCATGCTCCTGAGCCTGTGGCGCGCCCGCGGCTTCTCCTCTTCTCCGACCTGATCGCTACCCACAGACCATGAGCGACCATCACCACACGGCCTACGATCGACGCCGCCACCAGCGGGTGGCCGTCAATCATGAATTCGTCCCCATCGATGACTATATCGCCGAATACGTCACCAGCATCTCTCCTGGCGGCGTCTTCATTCGCTCTCGCAACCCCCTCCCGGTGGGCACGCGCGTCGATCTTCGCTTCTCGGTGATCCTGGAGGATATTCACCACATCGAGGGCAAGGGCGAGGTGGTGCGCGTCCAACCCACCGATCCCCAGGGCATGGGCGTGGCCTTCACCCGCCTGAGCGCCACCAGCAAGGCCATCATCGACCGCATCGTCGGCGACGATCCTCAGTGACGCCCGCTCTCCAGGTATTCCTTGACCTGCTGATAGGCCACCGATAGCTCCTGAGTGAGCTCGGTGGCCATCTTTTCTTTTTCGCTATCGTTGGCGAAATTATCGGGGTGATATTGGCGCATCAGGCGCCGGTAACCCTTTTTGACGGTCTCCAAATCGGAGCCATAGGGCACCTCCAGGTTGGCGTAGTAGTCGCGGATGGTCTTCTCCCCATCGTCGCTCTCCGGTGGTCGTCGCCGACGCCGCCCGTCGCCACCGATGGGCTCGAATTCTCGCCCGTCGCCACGCGGAGGCTCCGGATCTAATAGGGAGCGAAATCCGCCGCGCTCCTCAAACTCCCGCACATTGTCCAGCAGGTGATTGAGGTTGGCCCTTACGCTTCGCTTGAGCCGCTCTTTCAAATCATCATCCATGGTCACTCACCGATCGTCTCGCCAAAATAGCCAGAAGGCCCCTGCGATCAACGCCACGCCCATCAGGCCCCAACTGAGGGCCCAGAATTCGGCGGGGAGCCCCGTATACTCCGCCATGGACTGAGCGTCATTATGCTCGTGGCCGGCGCTGGTCAGGTTGAATAGCACCTGGATGCTATTGATGCCGTCCAGCGAGATCTGCACGCCCAAAAAGAGCACCGCCAGGTGCTGGATAAAGCGGCTGGCATAGGCCGCCACCGCCAGGGCGCCGGCGCCCATGAGCATCCCGATCATCCAGGTCACCAGCCCGCCGACGGCCCACACATAGGCCAGCGATCCCAGGAGCGCCAACCCACCGACGGCCGTCGCCGAGGCGTCGGGCTTGCCCCGCTTGGCCTGGGAGCGTCCAAAGGCCATCATCGCCAGGCCCAGGCCGAAGACGGCGGTGGCCGGCAGAGACCCGCCATAGCCGCTAAATAGCGCCGTGATCACGAGCGTCGACACGCCCAGGACCACCAGCGTCGGCTTGGCCCACTTGGGCTTTCGCCCCAAAAACAGGAGCAGCGCCCCCACGATCACCGACGCCATATAGCCCGCCGACGCCACGATGGGACCGTTGCCGCCCAGGCGCTTGACGTAGCCGCTGGTATCCAGGTTCACCACCATGCTCTGCACCTCGCCGCCGGTCATCACGGCCGCCAGGGCGTGGCCCGCCTCGTGGATAAAGGTCCCGAAGAGCTGGAAGGGATAGACCGCCAGATAGCCATAGGGCACGAACATGCACACCGCCACGATGGCCGCTGCCAAGAGCAGCATCTGACGCGATTTCCATTGCTTTAACTTCGCCATGATCTCTTTACCCGGGTTGGAGGCGCTTCAACGGGTTTCAAACATATCACCCAGCGCGTGCCTGACCAGTGCCGACGGCCCATCGGGACCCACCGCGCTGGCCACAGGGAGCAACAACCCACCCCACCTCCACCATTCCGACCATCTGCCGTCGGCTGGCATCGCGGCCCGTCCTTCGGCATAATTGGCCCCCCGGTCATGTTTGCTCCCCGGCCCCACCTCGCTGCCCTGCCAAGGAACCCCGGAGTTATCGCGTGCCCAAACGATCGTCCTCATGCTGTCACGACGACGCCTGCCGCCCCGAGCTGGATCTCAGCCAGGGGTTGACCCTGCGCTCCATCGACGGCCAGCCCGTCGATCCCGGGACCTCGGGCGGCGCGGGCGATGACGCGGCGTTGGACGCCGGGGCCCACGGCCGCACCGTCTTCGACGTCAACGGCCTGTGTTGCCAGAGCGAGGTGGCCCTCATCGACGACGCCGTGGACGCCATCGAGGGCATCGCCGATCACCACAGCCACATCGCCGCCGGCACCCTGACCATCTATCACGACGGCGATCCCGATCGCGTCCAGGAACTCACCGAGGCCCTTTGCCAACGGGGCCTTCGGGCCACCCCTCGGGCGGTGGCCACGCGCCGCGAGCAGAGCACGGACAGCCCCTGGTCGCCCCAATTCTGGGTCATCGTCGCCGGCACCGTCATCGGCGCCGGCGCCGTCAGCGCGCGCTACCTCTTTGAACAGCCCACCCTGTCGGCCCTTCTCTTCGCCCTGGCGATCGGCGTCGGCGGCTTCTACGTCTTTCGCCAGGCCCTCCAGGGCGTGCGCCGACGTCAGTTCAACATCCCCATTCTGGTCACCATCGCCGTCGTCGGCGCCAGCCTCATCGGCGAGTGGTTCGAGGCCGCCACGGTGACCCTCCTCTTTGCCTTCGCGGAGTGGCTGGAGGCCCAGAGCATGGCCCGGGCGCGCCGCGAGATCGGCGCCCTGATGCGCCTGGCCCCGCCGACGGCCATCCTGGACGACGATCAGGGCCCCCGAGAGGTCCCGGTCGACGAGGTCCAGGCCGGTCATCGCCTCCGCATTCGACCGGGCGCCAAGATCCCCGTGGACGCCGAAGTCCTGGACGGGCGCTCCGAGGTCGACGAATCGACCATCACCGGCGAGCCCATGCCGGTGACCAAACATAGCGGCGACCCCATCTACGCCGGCACGGTCAACGGCCCGGGCGCCCTCATCGCCCGCGCCACCCAGCCGGCCTCTCAGAGCACCCTGGCCCATATCATCGACGCCATCGAGGATGCGCGCCAGAATCAATCGCCCACCGAGCAATTCATCGACCGCTTCGCCGGCGTCTACACGCCGGCCGTCGTCGCCGCCGCCGCGCTGGTGGCGCTGATTCCGCCCCTCTTTTTCGGCGGCCTGTGGGGCGACTGGTTTTATCGAGCCCTCGTCTTCTTGGTCATCGCCTGTCCCTGCGCCCTGGTGATCTCGACGCCCATCGCCAATGTCGCCGGCCTCGCCCGGGCCGCCCGCGAGGGCGTGCTGGTGAAGGGCGGAAAATTCCTGGAGCAACTGGGAAAGCTCAAGGCCCTGGCCTTCGACAAGACGGGGACCCTAACCCGTGGACAGCCCACGGTGGAGACCATCCATCCCCTGGTGGAGGACCTCGATGAAGACCAGCTCCTCCTGGCGGCGGCCCGCCTGGAGACGGCCAGCGAGCACCACATCGGCCAGGCCCTGGTCGGCGCCGCGCGCCACCGCTTTTCGCCCCCGGACTACCTCGATCGCCACCGCGATGCCCGCGCCGAAATCGGTGCCGGCATCGAGGGTCATATCGATGCTCAGGACCTGCCCCTATCAAGCGACGAGGTCGCCCTGCGCGTCGGCCGCCTGGCCTGGCTCGAGGAATTGGGCCTTCCCATCGCCGACGCCCAGCGCCAGCGCTTCCACCAGATGGAGCAGGGCGGCCGCACCGTCGTCGCCGTGGCCGACGACCAACGCCTGCTGGGCTTTGTGGCCCTGCGCGACGTCCTGCGCGACGAGGCCTCCCAGGCCCTGGGCGATCTATCGGCGCGCGGGGTGGCCCATCGCTTCGTCCTCACCGGCGATAACCGGGAGACGGCCCGTACCATCGCCGCCGAATTGGGCCTCGACGATGCCGCCGTCTTCGCCGACCTCACGCCCACCGACAAGGTCCAGCGCCTCGGCGATCTTCGCCAATCCCACCGGCCCATCGCCATGGTCGGCGACGGCGTCAACGACGCTCCGGCGCTGGCCGGCGCCGACGTGGGCATCGCCATGGGCGCCGCCGGCACGGACGTCGCCCTGGAGAGCGCCGACATCGCCCTGATGAGCGACGACCTTCGACGCCTGGCCACCGCCGTCGACGTCGGCCGAAAGACCACCCGCATCATTTATCAAAATATCGCCATCGCCCTGGGCCTAAAGGCCATCTTCTTGGTGCTCGCCATCATGGGCGTGGCCACCCTCTGGATGGCCATCGTCGCCGATATGGGGGCCTCCCTGATCGTGATCTTCAACGCCATCCGCCTGCTGCGCCGCCCCTCCACATCGAGCCCGGCCGAGGCCTCGCGCCCCCATCTTCAGGGCCGTCCGGCCCCGGCCGCCGAATAGGCCCGGCGCCTAACCCCGACGGTTCACAGGTCGTCAAGAATCAGGGCTACATCTTGATCTGGATGCCCTTCTCGTAGAGGTGCCACAGCGCTGGCAATTTGCCCGGCTGCTCCCCATCCACGTCCAGCAGCACCTCCTGGTCCCTATCCAGCGTCCGCACCGACACTTCACTGGCCCGATGACGATTGATCTTTTTGAGCGATAGATGGGTCCCCGAATAGAGCTTGGGCAGCGTCTTTAGCATTTCTCGCTTGCTCAAATTGCCCAGCAGCACCACCTGAAAACTCCCATCGTCGAGCTCCGCCCCCGGCGCCACCCACATGCCCCCGCCAAAATAGCGCCCATTGGCACACACCACATTCGTGAAATAATCCCGCATCTCCTGGGTATCATCGAGGCGCACCACCATCTGCGCATTGCGGTATTTCAAAAAGGCGCGCACCGTCCCCAGCGCAAAACTGGCCGTCCCTCCCAGCCCTTTCCAGCCTCGATTGACGTAATAATCGACCATTCCCCCCATTCCGGCGCAGGCGATATTGATAAAATGCCGGCTCCCGATCTGGTCATCGTGATCCAAAAAGCCCAGATGCCCCACATCCACTCGCCGCGTATGGCGGCCACGAAAATGCTCCACCGTCTCCGCCAGGCCCCCCATCAGCCCCAAACTTCGGCGAAAATCCCCGCCCGTCCCCATGGGCAATACCCCCAGGACCGCCTCCTCACTGACCGGGCTGGGCTTGTCTCCAACGACCTCGATAAACCCCTCGTCGTCGAGGGCAAACGTCTGCTCCGACGGCGTATTTTCGTAAAACCCGTTGACCACCTCGTTGAGCGTGCCATCGCCGCCGACGCAGATCACCATCTCCCAGCCGGCCCGCAGGGCTTCCCTGGCCAAAATCGTGGCGTGGCCCGGCCCCTCGGTAAACGCATAGTCCAACTCCGGTAGGTTGGCCCTCAGCAAGCGCTCGATCAGCGGCCACTCCTCCTTGACCTCTCCGGCCGCTGCCGTGGGATTGGCGATCACAAAGCTTCGATAATTGACCGTCGTCGCTGTCATCGATATCTCATGGGCTTGGGAATATCATCATCCATTGCATCGTCAGTGGATGGCTAGCTTCTCCACTTCGCCCAATTAAGTCAACGAACAGGCCCCCCCATGAGCGCACTGAGCATCGCCCAATACGTCGAGCAGGCCCAACGCGACCCCTCCACGGAGCACCTGGAGGCGCTGTGGCGCGCCGTCTTCCTGCGACACGCCTGGCATTTTCTGCCCTCCACAAACTCTGGTGCCGCCACTCCTCTGGTGGCCCCCATCGACGGTGGCCACTGGATCCTGGCCTTCACCAGCCCCCGCCCCCTCAAGGCCTTTGCCCGCCAACAGGGGCGACTCAACGACGATGGCTCGGCCCCCATCCTCAGCCTGACGCCCCTGGAGGCCATGAACCACATCCTGGACGTCCAGGACCATATTCAAGGCGTGATCTTCAACCTCGGTCAGGAGGCCACCTTTCGCGCCCCCACCCACGCCCTGGAGTCCTATGCCCGCCACTTCAACGTCCCCCTCGACGAGGGGCTGAGCTAGCCCAGGCTGAGCTAGCCCAGATCGCTCTCTCGCTCCGGTCCCATGCGGTCGTCCGGGAGGATCTGGCGGAGCTCTTTAAAGGCGATCACCCCGTCCTGGATCAGCGATAGGGCCGTGCTGCGCATGGTATAGAGCCCGGCGTCCAGACAGACCTCGCGCAACCGATCGACTTGCATCCCGTCGGCGATGGCCTTTCGCACTGTGGCATCGACCTTGAGCATCTCCACCACGGCGATGCGCCCCCGCGTGCCCCGGTGATTGCAGCGGGTGCAGCCCTCGCCCTCGAAGCATTCAAAGCCCTCGGGGATGCCGTTGGGAAAGACCTCTTCGGCGATTTCTGGCTCCGGCGTCGCCGGCTTTCGGCAGTGGTCGCAGATCCGCCGGGGCAGCCGCTGAGCGATGATGGCGCTCAACTCACTGGCCACCGAGTTGGGATCCATATCCAGATCGAAGAGCCTCTGCACGGCGTCCACCGAGTCGTTGGCGTGCAGCGTCGACAGCAGGAGGTGCCCCGTCTGGGAGGCCCGGATGGCCTCCAGGGCCGTCTCCGTATCGCGGATCTCCCCCACCAGGATCACGTCCGGATCCTGGCGCACGAAGGAGCGCATGGCGTTGGCAAAGGTAAAGCCGATGCTCGCCTGGATCTGGGTCTGCTGCACCCGTTTGATGGAGTATTCCACCGGATCCTCGGCGGTAATCACCTTGCGCCGCGTATCGTCGGCCAATAGCTGCAAGCCGCCGTAGAGCGTGGTTGATTTGCCAGAGCCCGTGGGACCGACCACCAACAACATCCCCGACGGGTTGAGCAACTGACGCCGGTAGATCTTGCTCAAATGCGGCGGAAAGCCCAACTCCTCGATGGAGATCATCCGGTTGTCTCGGGGCAATAAGCGGATGACCACATACTCACCGTGGTGCGCCGGCTGCACCTGAATGCGAAGATCGAAGCCCTTTCCCCCGACCACGCGCTCCATGCGACCGCCCTGGGGCCGACGCCGCTCGGCGATATTGAGATCGGAGCCGATCTTGATGACGTTGATGATCCCCGCCAACTCCTGGGGCGTGATCTTGTAGCGATCCATGTCCACGCACTCGCCATCGATGCGAAAGCGGATCCGCACCCAATCGTCGTAGCGCTCAAAGTGAATATCGCTCGCCCGCTCGGCGACGGCGTCCACCAAGATGCCATCGAGGAGGGCCTGGATGCGCTTTCGCTTGCTCGATGATTGCAGCTCTAAGGCCTGGTATTCCTCGTTTTCCGCCGCCCAGGCCTGCGCTGGCTCATGGTCGATCTGAGGCCCGTATTGGCCCAGGTCGATGGCCCGCCATAGCCGCCGATAATCGGTGCGCGTCACCAAGATGGGCGACACCTCTTCGCAATCGATGGCCGCCCTCAGCGTCGATAGATCGACGTCCGGATCGGGGGTAGCCACCTGCAAGACCTCGGCCTCCAGGGTGATGGGCACCAATTTTTGATGCTTCAAAAAGGTGCGCGGCACCATATCCAGGGCCGCGTCCTCGATCAGCGGCACCAATTCCGAGGTGCGCGCCAATTTGATGCCCCGCTGCAGCGCCAGGGCCCGGTAGATCTCCATCTCATCCAGGTCAGCGCTCTTCATCAGGGCATTGGCGATGCTGATGCGCTTGGTCTTGCTCAGGTTGCGAATCTGCTCCACCCGATCTTCATCGACCACCCCCAGATCCAGCAGGATTTCGTCCAGCGTCGGCAGCAGGCGAAAGCTCCCCAGGCTCTCCCTGAGCGTCACCCCCTGCTCATTTCGCCGATAGCGCGTCAGCTCCATGGAGTTAGCGCTCACGCCCCGCGGCACCACCATGACACCGCCGACCTCTAATTTATCCATCAATGCCTCGGGCACATCGCCCGACGAGGTCTCTACCAGGATGGCGTCAAACATTCCCTCGATCTCCAGGGCCCGCGAGTCCTCTCCCTCCAGGATGGTGATATTAGTGCGCCCGAAGCGCTCCATCTTATCACGCGCAAAATCCGCTCGGTGGTGAAGGCGTTCCAGCGAGATCACCTCCCCGGCGGCCACGCTCAATACCAGGGCCGTAAAGCCAAACCCCGTGCCGATATGCAGCACTCTCGACCCTTCATTGAGCTCCAACGCCTCCACCATCTTTTGCACCGACCGCCTCGACGGCAAGACCTGACGCGGTGACTTGGTGCCCTCGACGTATTGGGCATCCTCAAAGATGATCTGCGAATTAACGAACTCCTCTCGCGGTAAAAACTGGATGATTTCTTGGACGGATTTTTCGGCATTATTTACATCTTGCACTTCCTGGCTCTACTTCCGATCATTTGATCGATGGGGTCTGGCATGATTGAACGAACGCTCATCGTGTATAATCCTCGTCCCTGGTGAGGCAACCCCCCTACTTCGAGTACCTAGATCCCTATGAGCTTTCGCGACCGCTTAAAACGCCTGCACGACGCCCACCACCGCGGAAAAAAAGGCGAAGACGGTCCCGAAGGCGTCTATCGCGCCGACGACGCCCAGGAGAGCGATGTCGACGCCGCGTCCAAACCGCCGGCGGCCACGCCCCCCAACGGCTGGGCCGGACTCGGCGCCACCCGGGATAACCGCTTTGGCGCCCCCGTCTGGATCGCCGGCGAGGTCTGCGACCACGAACAGCCCCACGGCCACTGGACCATCCAGGGCTGCCGCCGGGCCGACCACAGCTTCCTCGTGGACTATATCGACGGCCTCGACGAAGCCCCCGATGCCTCGGATCTCCTCTATCTGGACACCGAGACCACCGGGCTGGGCGAAAACGCCTTCGCCTTCATGATCGGCGTCGCCTTTTGGGAGGACCAGGCCCTCCAGGTCGAACACCTCCTCATCGACGACCCCGACCATGAGGCGGCGATGCTCCAGACCCTGGCCCAGCGCTACGCCGACCGCCCCGTCCTGGTCACCTTCAACGGCCGCCGCTTCGATCTGCCCCTGCTCCAGCGCCGCTACGCCCACCACGCGCTCGACGACCCCATCGAGGGGCGGCCCCACCTTGATCTGCTGCCCTTTGCCCGCGACGCCTTCAATGGGCTGAGCAATTATAAATTGGCCACCCTGGAGCAAGAGATCCTGGAATTCCACCGCGTCGACGACGTCCCGGGCTCCCAGATCCCCAAGCGCTGGTGGACCTTTAAGAAGAATAAAAATAGCGACCTGATGCGCGGCGTCCTGGAGCATAACCGCCACGACGTCGTCTCCATGGCCGCCCTCGTCGCCGAGGCCACCCTCGGCGCCCCGGAACGCCCCCAGGACGATGGTCGCCCAAGCGATCCCTGGTCTCGCTTCTGGCCCAAGAGCTCCTCAAACCAGCGGGCCGCCTCCTCCAGCGAGGCCCGAGACCCGCGAAACGACGGCGTCGCCGCCCGCCTGGAGCGAAGCTACCGCCTGCGCGACAAATTCGCCCAACCCACGGGCGCGGCCTCTGCCGATTCATCGCCCAGCCGCCCTCAGGGCCAACGCCCCGAGACCTCCGTCGAGGCCTACTGCACGACCCTCCGCGACCAGGCCCATACCCTTTTGGATGCCGGCCTTCACCATCAGGCCCTGCCCCTCCTCGCCGAAGCCCTGGCCCTCGACCCGGCCCACACCGCCACCCGCCAGGCCCTCGCAGATATCTATCGGCACCTCGGCAAAGCCCCCCTGGCCGACGCCCTGCTCGGAACCTCCTGACGTGAGTTGCTCCCCCCTCACGGCCCGTCGAGCCACTCCATCCTCGGCTCGGCCTCCGACGCATCGATGTCGGTGGTATCCACCGCCATATCGACGATCATGATGCCATCGCCCAGGCGATGAGCGCCGACGAATAGCCCGCGCGCCGGCTTTTCGCCCAGCTCGCCGGCCAGGGACTGGGATTCCCACCCGTCGTCACCGCGCGTGACATGGCGAATCTCATGGGTCGATGCGTCGTGATAGACCACCTCCCAGCCCTCGTCGCCCTTCCATAGTTGGACGTCGTGGCCCACCTCGCCCTCGCTCCAGCCGCCCTCTCGGTCGCGGACGCCGTCGACGATCCACTCCGTATTGCCGTCGCCATCGCGGTACACCAGCGCCGGCACGGAGCGGTCCATATAGGCGGCGTGTAGCTCTCCCTCTTCGTCGACGGCCACGCTCCCATAGGGCCCTGTGTCCTCGGCCACCCAGGTCGGCGTCGGCTCCTCTTCGTCGAGGGCCAGCCACCCCAGGCGCCGCTGCGACCAATCAACAAAGGACAAGCCCACATGGTCGTCGCCCTCCACCCACCGGGTGTAAAGCGCCACCATGGGCGGTCTGGCCGACGCCCACTCACCATCCTCGTCGAGCTCCAGATCGGCGCTGAGCAAGACCTCGATCTCCACGTCTGACGCCTCATCCAGGGGCATCTGCGGGTCGATGACGCGGTGGCGCATCTCCGATCGCGCCTCGTCGATCACGGCGCTCGTCGACACCAGATGGATCTCTCCATCGCGGTAGGTGGCCGCCGAGTAATAACCGCTGAGCACGCCGTCGCCGGCCTCTAGATCCACCCGATCGAAGGTCCACTCCCCGCCACTCTGCTCGCCCCGAGCGTAGCGCAGGGCGTCCTCGCTCATGTCCCGATAAAAGACGTGGATCTGCTCCGACTCGTCGACCACCGTCGCCGTGTGGCTGCCCACCCGGGGGCCGATCTGTCGAATGCCCCACCGCGGCCCGTCGGGATCGCCCACGGGGTCCATATCGGGCACGCCATCGACAAAGATCCACTCCCCATCGTGCTCATCTCCCACCATGGGCCGCACCATCAGATCGAAATATTCCAGGTTATGCACCGACAGGGCCGTCACATCGCCGCCCTGATCGATCGACGGATAGGCCCCATAGAAGCCCATTTTCAGCGGGTCATTGGCCACGCAATCGCAGCTCCCGCCCTCGGCCGTGCAGGTCTCGGACTCATAGCTCATCTCCGCCACGACCTCCGCCGTGGTTCCCGCCGGACACTCCTGGTCGGCGCAGGGACTGGGCACGGCCACGCAGGCATTGTCCTCGTAGCAACAGGCCTGCCCGTCATCGCACCCATCGGCGCAGGCCGCTTCGCAGGCGCATTCATCGTCCTCGTCGCAGACCTCCACCTCACCGGCCGGGCAATCCAGGGGCTCGCCGGCGTTCTCGTCGCTCCCGCTCTCATCGCTGCTGCATCCCATCAGGCCCAGCATGGCCACCAGGGCCAGGGCACCCAGGGTGCGCCGTCGACGCCACCGGGCGACGCCCATCAACATGCCCATGAGCACCACCAGCACCCAGCCCGTCGTGCCGCCGGCCGCCCCACATCCGGCCTGCCCACCACCGGTGGAGGCCCCCTCGGATTGCGCCTGGCGACGTTCCTCAAATTCGGCGTCCTCCGGGGCCGATGTCGCACCCTGGGTGCGACGATCCACCGTGATTTGGCCACTTGTGGCCACGGTCTGCATGGGCGCCCACCCACGCTCCACGGGTCGGGCCCTGAGCTCCAGGCGGTGCTCGCCGGGGAGGCGAAGCAGAGGATCGTCGATGACGATCTCCGGTCCCTGACCGGCCCGGCGCCAGGGGCCGCCTTCGCCCCACCGATAGAGGTAGTCCACCTGCTCGTGGGCCACGATCTGGCTGCCGCTCTGGGCGGCCACCGACAGGCGAAGCTCCACGGGTGACCGTCGGTCCGCCGGGTCATCGATGCGAAGCTCCTTGCTCTCAATGACGGCCCTTAAGGGGCTTCGATGCACCGCCATATCGTCTAAGTCAAAGCCGTTGCCCACGAACTCCAGGCTGGCAAAGATCCCCAGCCCCTCGCCGTCGTCGACGGCCGTCAAACCGCCCTCGTCGATCACGGGCTCGAACCCGAAGAACTCCGGCAACTCGAAGGGCTCGTCGAGCGCGTCCAACAGCTCTGGGAGCGCAATATCCAGGATCGTCGGGATCAAGTCTTCAAAGGTCGAGATGTCCTCGGAGACCAGGGCGTCGTTTCGCAGCCTGATATTACCGAAGGCCTCCCCGATATCGCCCAGCACCAATAGCAGGCCCTCGTCGACGGGCTCGACGCCCAGGGGCATGTCCAGGTCGATTCGAAGGGTGAATAGCCGGGCCATCCGCTCCTGGACGTAGCCGTAAATATGCACGTCCAGATCTTCCCAGTGCAGCCGAAGGAGCTCCTCGATGACGTCGCCGTCTTCGACCACATTGTCGCCAAATTCCACCGTCGGCGCCTGCTGAGGGGCCAGGCGAATCTGCATGGGCCCGCTCTCGGTGGCGATATCCTCCAGGGAGCCGACAAAGAAGCCGAAGGCGTCCGTATTAAGCAGGTCGATATCCTCGCCATCGATCATCAAGCACAGGGTGCCGCTGGCCCAGATGGACCACAGGAGGTGATCCATCGTCATTCGGTGCAGACCGACGCCGAACATATAGGGCTCGCCGTCGGGGCGCGTATCGCCGCCGAGGTCCTCCAGAGGCGCCAGCGGATCCGTGGGGGGCCGCTCGCTGTGGTGGACGGGCACGCACGTGGACTCATAGGCCGGATCGAAGCCCGCCTTGAGCCCCAGGCTTAGCCCCGTATTGGCCTCCGCCCGGTCGGCCACCCGCCCGGTGAGCATCACCTCGGCGACGTCTGTGCCCACCATATCGGTCAGCAACGCGTCGAGCTCCAACTGGCCCTCGATGCCCAGCAACAGGGGCACGCAGCGATCGGCGTCCTCGTATTGGCATAGCGCCGGGCTATCATCTTCCCCCTCCTCACAGCTCGACCCCGAGGGGCAGGGCAGATCCCCGTCCTCACAGCTTCGGCACAGCCCGTCGTCCAGCAGATCACCGACCACATCATCGAGCTGCCCCATCAACAAGTCTCGCACCGTGCCATCCAGGAAGGTCTGCACGCCCCAGTCCAGGACGCCACATCCAAAGCTATCGCGGTTGCTCAGGTCATAGGCCAAGTCGTCGATATCGACCTCCAGATCGCCCACCTCCACCATCACGTCGTCCAGGGCGCTCTGTTGATCGACGAGAAATTCCACCTCCACCGTCGCCGGAATCTGCGCCGCCTCATCGCTCCCCAGCGCGTCGCTATAGAGGCTCAGCCAGCAATCGGAGAGGAGCACCGATATCGGTAACTCCTCCTGAAGGCCGACAGTGATCTCCACTTCCAGCAGGTTCGGCTCCTCGGGAGAGATGGCCGCGTCCTCGATCTCGATATCGAGCTGACAGCCCGTCTCGCCATTGTCGCACACCGAATCCTCATGGCAGATGTCAGCGCCGCTCTCGCTGATGGGCTCCAGACAAAAGCTGAGCTCATCGCCGGCCACGGCGTCCACCAGATTGGCGATCTCGTCGCCCACGAAGTCAAAGCCACTCTCCGTGACCCTCACCTCGCCGCTTCCCTCCAGGGCGTAGTCATGGGATTCCTCCGGGAAGGGGGCCTCGCTGAACCCGTCGATGTCGCAGCCCCCATCGCAGCCTGCGACCATCACGGCCGACAGGGCCAACACGCTTATCGCCGATCGCCATCGGCGCCAACTAACATACCATTGATTGTCATTCATCATCGCCATCCAGGGCCCGTGGGTCTCACCGGCCTTCCAACACCTCCATCAAACAAGGCGGCGGATCCCGGCGAAGGTGATCGACGTAATAAGATTTGGACTGATCGCTTTCGATTGCACCGTCCATGATACGCTCCTCGAGCGCTTCCTTCAAATCCCCGATCAGCGGCGACGGCTTAAGGTCGAAGGCCTCCATCAAGGCGTGGCCCAGCCCGCTGGGAAATCGCGCCCGTAGCGATGCCTCTTCCTCCAGGGCTTCGATGCGGCCCTCCAGCTCATCGACCCGGCTCAAGGCCTCCTGGCGGCGCTGCTGGTCGCCCGTCGTCAAATCGGCGCGGGCGATTGCCAGCATGCTCTCCAGATAGGGGTCCAGATCCCGCACCAACCGCCGCACGGCGGCGTCGCTCCACTGGCTATCGTAATCCGTGATCCGCCCGTGCTTCTCGATGATAAAGCGCACCTCGTCGCGCGTCTTATTGTCCAGGGTGAAGCGATCGGCGATCCCCTCAAAGAGCATGGCCCCCTCCTTTTCGTGGCCATAAAACGTCACCTTCTCGGCCTCCACGTCCACCTTGCGGGTCCATATCTTGCCGATATCGTGGAGCAGGGCCCCCCATTTGAGGGCCGCCCGATCGGGCGTGCGCTGCACCACCTTCAGGGTGTGGTCCCACAGATCCTTGTGGTGGATGGGCGACGTCTCCTCAAAGCCCTTGAGGGCCGCCACCTCCGGCAGGATCACGCCCAGGACGCGCACGTCGTACATAAATTCCATGGCCTCTCGCAGGTGGTCGCCGCGCAGCACCTTCGTCATCTCCTGCAGCCATCGCTCCCGGCTGATATCCAGGATATGCTCCGCCCGGTCGTAGGACGCCTGGTAGAGATCGCCGTCGATCTCAAAGCCCAGCCGACTCTGAAACCGAGCCACCCTCAGGATCCGCAGCGGATCCTCTGCCAGGGTCTCCCAGGGATCGCCGATGACCCTCAGGATCCCGTCGCGCAGGTCGCTGAGCCCGTCGTAGGGGTCGGTAAACTCCCCGTCCTTGTCGATGGCCATGGAATTGATGGAGAAGTCGCGCCGCCCCAGATCCTGCTCGATGGTATCGCCAAATTTGACCTGCGGATGGCGGCTTCCCCGGCGGTAATACTCCTCCGATCGATAGGTCGTCACCTGGCAATCCTTGGGATAGCCCTCCTCCTCGGGCCCATGAAGCACAGCACCCACGGTGCCGAATTCAAAGCCCATATCGTAGTGCGGAAGGTTGGCCTCCTTGACGATCCTCAGCGACTCCTCGGGGCGGGCGTTGGTGCAAAAATCCAGATCGTCGAGCTCCTTTTCGGGGATGCCCAGCGCGATATCTCGCACCGCTCCGCCCACCAGATATAGCTCCTTGCCTGCTTTGTCGAAGGCCTCAAATAGCCGCTCCATCGTCACCTCGTCGCGCGTCGTGATCGCCAAACGTCAGCCGGTCTTACCGAGCCAACCGTTGCGGATCAACGCCCTTGTGCCCAAGTCCTTGAATCGCCCTGTGGCGCCTGCTACCATATGGGTGTAGGTCGAGCCCATTTAGACGGGCCATCTCATCCGGGAGTGCTCTGGAGTGTTGGGGAACACCGCCGCCGCGATGAGACGAAGGAGGCCCCCATGGCACTGACCTATATTGACATCGATCAGCAGTGTTCGATCTATCATCAGACCCTGCAGATCAACGACGAATTCTTTGAGCGCTTGACGCTGTCCTGGCTCTATCACGACCACGCCCTGGAGGGGCAGGTCGTCGAACCCCAGGACATCGACCGAGCCCTTCGAGGCATGCCCGGCCGCAATTATTGCGATCGCATGCTCTTGCACTCGCTGAGCGCCCAGCGCCAGGCCATCGATTTTATTCACGACGAGGCTCAACGGGATTCGAGCATCGATCTGGACTGGTTGCGCGATCTTCATCGCCGCCTATGCCCCGAGGATGCGGAGCGTCCGGGCTGCTATCGCAAGCGACAGACCTCGCCCGGCGTTTACCACCTGGACGTCGTTCCGCCGTCCAGCGTCTCCTATCACGCCCATAAATTCATCGATGCCCTCGATGACGAACTGGGCTCCATGCATCCCATCCGCCGCGCTGCCTTCGCCCACTGGGAGTTTATGCGCCTCTTCCCCTTCGATGAGCGCACCGGGCAGGTCGGCCGCCTGATGCTCAACTTCCTTCTCATCAAACACCGCTTTCCGCCGGCCATCATCCACGCCACGGAGCGTCAATCCTATTTCGACGCCCTCAACGGCCACCGCGCCGACATGGTCCCCGTCGTCACCGACGCCATCCGGGCCACCCTGGAGGCCGCCAAAAAGGTCCACGCAAGCCACCGACCCACCTCCCGACGGCGCGCTGCGTATTGACCCTCAGGCGGTGGTCCCGAGCCCTCCTCCTTCCTCGGGCCACCGCTTGAACACCTGGACGTGAACACCTTTTGAACAGCGCCTCGATTTAGCCCTAAAACCCCCAAAAACAAGGCGGAAACAACCAAGAACGGCATCGTTGAACACCCGTTCGCCTCAATCTTTTATTTGCCTTCCTCCTATCGGTGTCCAGATCCTATTCAGTAGCTCTGATGCGCGGGCTGCATCATCACCAGGCCATGGGTTGACACCTCCGTGAACGCCACTAGTCTGGGACCGCCCGCGCGGACAACGCCACAGCCCTCTTTGTAGGACACGGCCCGGTGGCGTCCCGACGAAAGCTATCCGGACCCTGGGTACGGGTCCCCATTTTTCTGCGCGACGGGAGTATTGCGATGCACACGAAGTTGAAAGTAGCCCCTGAAACCGAGGACCATTCCGCCATCGACGACACCAACTCATTGATCGTCGAGCGCTTCGCCACCGCTCAATTGCCCACCCGCTACGGGCACTTCCAGATCGTGGCCTTCACCAATAGCCGCGACAATAAAGATCACGTGGCCGTCATCCACGGCGATGTGGAAGGAACCCAGGGCGTTCTCACCCGCATTCACAGCGAATGCCTCACTGGCGACGTCTTTGGTAGCATGAAGTGCGACTGCGGGCCCCAGCTCGACCTGGCCCTTCAGGAAATCGCCGAGACCGACGCCGGCATCGTGTTGTATATGCGCCAAGAAGGTCGAGGGATTGGCCTGGCCAACAAGGTCAAGGCCTATTCCCTCCAGGACAACGGGCTGGACACCGTCGAGGCCAATCAGCACCTGGGCTTCGATGACGACCTGCGCAGCTACGATATCTCCGCACAGATGCTTCATATCCTGGGCGTCGAGAGCATCGTCCTCATGACCAATAACCCCTCCAAGGTCGAGGGCCTGGAGTCGGCGGGCGTCACCATCGATGAGCGAAAGCCCATCAAGACGCCCCCCAACCCCCATAATCTCAACTACCTGGAGACCAAGCGCATCAAGAGCGGCCACCTCCTCTAGGCCTGGCGGTTCACATCGCGCCGCCCGTGACTAGCCTTATCCCGTCCCTCGACGCCTATTTCCTCGTCTGACGCGATAAGGATCTCCATGAGACGCGGCAGCTCTCTCCTCTTCGTATATTGTCTGCTATTCGGCTCCTTCCTCAGCGCCACCGCAAGCGCTGGGGAAGACGACGCCCCCCTGGATCTCTCCTTCCAGGCCGAGCTGGGGTTTAACGCCCCCGTCCACCACACCATTCAATTTAGCGAAGACGGCTCCCGAATCGACTACGTCGACGAAGGCGGTCAGGGCGTCCTCTTTCCCTTCCAGCGATATAGCATCAACGCTGCGTTTAACGAGCGGCACAGCCTGGTCTTTTTGTGGCAGCCCCTGCGCCTGGACACCCAGGTGCGCCTGGGCCGCGATCTTCAGATCGACGGCGCGACCTTCCAGGAGGGCCAGCCCGTGGACATGCTCTATAATTTCCCCTTCTTTCGTGTCAGCTACCTCTACGATCTCAGCGATCGCCCGGATCGGGAGTTGGCCATCGGGCCATCGGTTCAGCTTCGTAACGCCACCATCACCTTCCAGACCCTGGACGGCGAGCTTCGCCGCGAGCGCCGCGACGTCGGCGTGGTCCCCATCCTCAAATTGAGGGGCCGCCAGACCACGGAAAGTGGGTGGTTCTACGGCTTTGAAGCCGACGGGTTCTACGCCCCCATTCGCTACCTCAACGTCTCGGACTCCGACGTCCTGGGCGCCATCTGGGACGTCAGCCTCCGCGCCGGAAGTCAGATCACCTCCGACGTCGACGCCTTCCTCAACCTTCGCTACCTCGGCGGCGGCGCCGACGGCACCTCGTCCGACGGAGGCGCCGGTGAACCCGGCGATGGATATAATCGAAACTGGCTCAACCTGGTGACCCTCAGCATTGGCGTCGAGGCCTCGCTTTGATGTCCCGTTGAATATTTTCCCCTCCCCTATCGTCTCTTTTCTCGACACGTGACATGCGTTACCCAATAGGGCCAACGATCACCTTTTCTGTGGAGATGGATCCATGAGGTTCTGGCAATCAATGATGTGGATGGGCGCGGCGGGATGTCTACTGGTGGGCTCCGTCGCCTGTAGTGACGGCTCCGCGGCCACCGAGGGCCAACAGGGCAATCTGGAATTTCGCTATAACGCCCTGGACGGCGATCGCGACTTCGACCGACCCCTGGCCGTGGGCGCCAGCCTGCCCATGGAGGTCGAACCTCTCGACGATCGGTCGTTGGACCAACTGGTCGACGTCTTCGGCGATCCCGAGGACATTCTCAGCGCTGAGTTGTCCACCGAATCCAGCAACGCCTTTGTCATCACCGGCCACAGTTCAGGCCGCGCCGACATCGTCGTCGAAGCTCAGGGCGGCGGCGAGGTCTATACCGACGCCATCGGCTTTGGCGTCGAGGAGGTCGGCCAGGTCGAATTGACCCATCGCTGCACCTCGGGCTCCGAGGCCGGCTACCTGGTCGATGAATCCGTTCACCTGGATTATTTCCGCTTCTCCAATCAGGGCACCAAGCTCATTGGCGAGGCCGCGGCCCACAGCGATAATGACCGGGCTTGTCAGCTCCAGATGACGCCGGAATTCCTCCACGACCAAGCCGTATGCAACGAGGCCGGGCTCCATATCGAGCCCATCACCGAACTCGGCGAATTCGTCCTCACCGCGGACAGCCGAGTCCAGGTCATCAACCAATCGCGCCGCGAATTGGGGGTGCACGTCATCCACCCCGACGAGTTGGACTTCCAACCTCAGGGAACCGACCTGCGCGCCGGATCGACGGGCGACGTCGACCTGGCCCCCGATACCCGGGGCGTCGGCGGCGACTTCTGGCCGGTCTGCACCTCCCTGGACGTCGAGATCGAGATCCTGACCCCCGACATCTGTGAGAGCTCCACGGGGCGGACCAACTTTCAGGTCGACGCCCGCGACGACAATGAATTTCGCCTCCACGGAAATAACCCCGGGGTCTGCGAATTTCGCATCGACCTGGTGGATTATCCCAATATCGACGGGTGGATTCGAGACGTTGAGATCCGTTGATCCTCAGTCACCCAGGGCGTAATCCCTCAACTTGCTCAGTCGGGTCAGGATCACCTGGCCCGACTGCCCCTCCACCAATCGACTGGACTCAAAGAGCCCCCACACCCGGCGCGACTGGCTCCGATCCAGACCGGCCAGCTCCGCCATCTGTCGGGGTTTTAGCGCCACGGGCAACCGCCCGCGATCGCCATCGATCTCCCCGTATTCCTCCACCAGATGAATCAGCACCCGGGCCATACGGGTCGTCGCCGTCGCCCCCAACAGGGGCCACAGGGGCACCTCCAGCAGTGATTTATTAAACCAGCCGCCGGCCTTGACCTCGCGCTGCCATTGGTCGGCCTTCCACAATTGACGCAGCCTCGGCTGGGCGATCACACACAGCGTGGTCTCTCCATGAGAGCGCACCATCTCCGGGCTGTCTTGCCCCTCGCTTAGCGCGGCCGGACCAAAGGCATCGCCTCGCCGCAGGCGCACCACCTCATCCTCCTCTCCCGGCGTCGCTCGAATCTCCCCATCGACCACGAGGATCACCTCGTCGCCCTCCAAAAAGAGGGGGATCCGCGCATCGTGACCCCAGCGCTCCACCCGCCCCTCTTCCAGCGCCGCCTCCAGGGCCTCCTCGCCCAAGCGATCCTCCAAAAGGTCGCGAAATAACCACAAGCTTCGATCCTGACTTCTCACCTTTACCTCGCCATGACTGCTCTACTGGGCACATCGGGCCAACACCTCGTGCTTTAATGCCAAGTGATCTTCGATGACTTGACCCATCTCCTGCAAGGCCCGCATCGACCCTCCGTCGGCGCCCAGGTGTTGGACCGCCCCCTCGAGGGCCTCCTGAAGCTGACCGGCCGTCGGCGGCGGCTCCCCATCGGGCAAGGGCGGTGTGGCCAGCGGGGCCACCTCGGCCGGGGCCGAGAAATCCTCTAGCCGCGCCAATAATTCTCCCATCATCGGCGCCATGACCGGGGGCACCTGGTCTTGCTGCAGATGCGCCGTGATGGCCTTTCTCAACTCCTTGACCTCGCCGGTCTGCGCCGGCCATCCCCCTTGAACGCCGTCGATCTTCGCCATCATCAACCTCCTCGCCAGATTCGGCTGGCCACCTCATCCATCTGTCGCCCGGCCTTGCGCATCGCCGCCTGTTGGCGCCGGGCTTCCCACTTTTCTCGATGCCCCTCCACCGCCTTGAGCTGACGGATGGCCTCCCTCATCTGGGCACGCCTTTTCTCCACCTCTGACTGAGCCTGTTGAAGGGCGTCCTTCGCCTCGTGCACGTCGCGCTCCAACGCCTCTTCCTGGGCCATCAACCGCTGGCGATAGCGCCCAAAGGCCTGCACCTCTCCGCTGGACAACTGACCGCTGGCCATCTCACTGGAGAACGCCTCCTCCGACCGATGCCGCTCCTGTCGCTGAGAGCGAAGGTGGGCCTGTTGCTCCCTCAATGACTCTTCGGCAGCGGCCAATATTCGTTGCGCCCGCGCCACCTGCCTCTCGGCCTCGTCCAATTCCCGCTGGCGAATCTCCAATAACGCTTCCAGCTCATACTCGTCGCTCATTGCCTCTCCCTGGCTCGTTGATGCTCATCGTTCGCTTCCTTGCGAATCATCCGAATAAATCCAGCATTCTCTCGATGGTCTCTTCCATGGGCGTTTGCTCCTCCAAGCCCTGCTTGAGTAACTCCTCCAGCTCTTCGATATAGTCGATCGCCAGATCGACGTCGTAATCACTGCCATATTCATAGGCCCCAAGCCGGATCAGATCGCGGTGGGACTCATAGGTCGCCAAGATCTCGCGAAATCGCCGGGCCGCCTCCACATGCTCCCGGGAGGCCACATCGCCCATCACCCGCGACAGCGATGGCAAGACATCGATGGCCGGCCAATGACTGCGGCTGGCCAACTCCCGGCTCAGGATAATATGCCCGTCCAGAATGCCCCGCACCTCGTCGGCGATGGGCTCCTCCATATCGCCCCCGGCCACCAGCACCGTATATAGCGCCGTGATGGAACCGACGGCGTCGTTTCCCGTGCGCTCCAATAGCCGGGGCAACATGCTAAAGACGCTCGGCGGGTATCCCTGTCGCGCCGGGGGCTCCCCCGCCGCCAGCCCCACCTCGCGCTGGGCCCGGGCAAAGCGGGTCACCGAATCCATCATCAATAACACGTCCTGCTTTTGCGCCCGAAAGTACTCGGCGATCGCCGTGGCCACGAAGGCCGATTTGAGGCGAATCAAACTGGGGGCATCGCTGGTAGCCACCACCACGACGGCTCGCTTCATCCCCTCTTCGCCCAATACTTCCTCGATGAATTCGCGCACCTCTCGACCTCGCTCGCCGATCAACGAGATCACCACCACTTCGGCGTCGCTCCCCCGGGCGATCTGCCCCATCAAGGTCGACTTACCGACCCCGGACCCGGCGAACAGCCCCACCCGCTGGCCTCGCCCCACGGTCAGCAGCCCGTCGATGGCGCGAATGCCCATCGACATCGCCTCGTCGATGCGCTTTCGTCCAAAGGGGTCGGGGGCCGGCCGCATCAGCGGCCACGGCTCGGTGCCCGCTCCTCTGAGGGCGGGACCGCCGTCGATGGGTCGGCCCAATCCATCGAGCACCCTGCCGAGAAGGGCCGGTCCGCACCGCAACTCCAGGGGGCGACCTGTGGCCTCCACCGCCGCGTCGGGCCCCACCCCGTCGACCTCGCCCAGGGGCATCAAGATGGCGTCTCGCCCCGAGAACCCCACCACCTCCGCCAGGCGTTTGGCCGCCCCCACGGGATCGATCTCCACCAGCTCTCCCACGGCCGCCCCGGGCACCGTCGCCCGCACCACCAGACCCGTGACCTCCCGCACCCTCCCCCGCTCGCGAAGGGTGGGCCCGCTGGCATCGATGCGCTCCAGCACGCCGCCCAACAAGCTACCTTCGCGGCCTTCGGCGTCGCCGTTCATGGCTCCTCCCTCATCACCTGCTCCTTGAGCACGGCCAATTGAGTGTCCAGGCAGGCATCGATACGACCGGACTCCGTATCCACCACGCACCCTCCTCGATCGATGGCTGAATCCTCGCAAAAGTAGATGGGTACCCCTTTGAGATGCCGGGCGTAATCATCGCGGCGGGCTTCCACCCACTGGCGATCCTCTGGGTTGACCCGGATCTCCACCGCCCCATAGCCCCTGGCCCGTGGAAGCACCTGAGCCACCACATCGGCCACCCATTCGGGATTGCTCTCCAGGCTTCGTCCCAGCACCCGACGGGCCAGCTCAAAGGCCAGCTCCACCATCTCGCGTTCGCCTCGTCGCCGCAGCTTCCCAAACTCGGCGCGCGCCATGGCCAACTCCTCCTCCCACTGCAAGAGCCCCTCTCGCCGGCCCTCCTCGCGGGCCTCCTGGCGAATGGCCTGGGCCTCTTGTTGTGCCTCAGCTAGCGTCTCCCTGGCCTGTCGCCGAAGGGCTTCCAATTCCCGTCGATACGAGCCCAACTCCTCGACCACCCCGGCCTTCAGGACCGTCGCCGAGTCCACCAGGGGCCGAACCTGGCCCGCCAATTCGCTATCGGCCTCCAGGATCGACGGCCATCGCTCCTGGTGCCCGCCCTCACGTGCGCTCTCTTGTGCCCGCTCACCCATCGCCGCCTCCCTGTGCCACTCGCCGAACCCGCATCACCATCACCACCACGGCGCTGGCCATCAGCACCACCATCATGCCCATGGCGGCCAGGACGATCTGAATCATGCGCTGGCTCTCCGGCGCCACCGCCAGGGGGCCCACCTGCGCATAGGATGGGGCTTTGGCCTCCGCCGGTGCCTCCGGTCTTGGCACCGCCTGCTTGACCACTCTCACCGCCTGGGGCTCCAGGCCGTCGACGGCGCCGCTGATCAACTCGCGGAGGGCCTCTTCGCTCAGCGGTGGTCCATCCTCGTCCTCGCGCCACTGCAAGAGGACGCTGGCCCGGGGCTTGGAGACCTCGGCGCCGGCCAGGGCGATCCGCGGTTGCTCCGGCAGCACCAGATGAATGTGGGCGTCCACCACCCCGTCGATGCGCAGTAAGCTGCTCTGCAATTCACGGGCCGTGGCGTATTGCAGGACCACCCGCTCCTCCTCGGCCGTGGGGATGAGGCCCCCGCTGGGATAAAAATCATCGAAGCCACCTTCGGCTCGCCGGGGCAAGCCGTGGCGCTGAAGGACCGACCAGGCCTCCACGCGCTGATTGCCCGCCACCTCCACGGCCCACCTCTCCCCATCGGTCGGATCCACCACCTTCGTGGCCTCGATCCCCTCATTGGCCAGGGTCACCACCATCCTATTGGCCTCGCTCTCCGCCAGCCCGTGGTGCAAGGGATCCCCACAGCCCATCAGTCCCATGACCACCACCATCGCCGCCATCAGGCCCGCCGATGATGCCCAGCCCTCCTTGTGCCCTATTGTCGCCATGCTCATATCCCCATCAGACCTGGGTATTCATCATTTTATCGAGACCGCTGGTCGCCTGTTGAACCACCTTCGTTGTCAACTCCACGCGCTGAGAGTAGGTGTAGATGACGGCCTGCATCTGAAGCATCTCCTGCTGGTCCAGATCCTCGCCGCTCATGCAGCGCTCCATCATGGCCTGAATATCGCCCTCCTCAGATAGAAGCTGCTGCACAAAGTCGTCGGTCGGGATCTCGCTGACCGACGCCACCTCCTCGCTCTCCTGCACGGCGTCCACCTGGGCGAGGTCGCCGACGTCGCCGACCTCGTCGACCTGGGCTTGCTGCTCGCCCAGGGCGGCGTCAAAGCTCTGCCCCTGCGGCTGAGCCTCGTCCATCGCCTGAGCGCCGCCGACCTCTTGGACCGCCGTCGCCGCCTGTTGGGCCATTTGCCCGCTGATCGCATCGCTCACCGCCGTCTCCTGGTCGATGATTCACACCACCCAAACTGCCGCTCTTCACCTCCGGCGATGAACTCCCAAACCCACCGGACGTGCCTTCCCCTCTATTATCGACCATCGCCCACCCAACCTTTCGTCTCTTATCGAACTTTTTATCGCTCGCCCGCCGCCCCGGCCAGATAAACGCTCCCGATATGGCTCAGATCCAGGATCCAGCGATGCTGCTCCTGTTCACCGATCTCCAGATCCAGCCACTCCCCACTTCGGTGAGAGACCCGATGGGGCGTCTGCCCGAGGCGCTGGCCCTGAAGAAGAATCGTCAACCCCTCTGGAATCACATCGTAGACCGCCGGCGCCGCCTCCGCGGCCTCCTCCACCAGCGCCATGCTCACCCGGTCGTGACCGCTGCTCCCAAGCTCCACCCAGGCGATCCCCGGTCGATGCCCATCGGCCTCCACCTGCAGGTGTACGGGGCGGCCCACCGGGGCATTCTCAAAGCGCAGCGGGGTCCACCCGGCGCGTTGTCCATTGATCCTGACCGCCGCCCCCGATGGCTCACTGACGACCTCCAGAGGCCGCTCATCGCCGATGGCCGCCCGGGACAGACGGACCACCTCCAGCGCCTCCGGCTCTCCCCACAACACCTTCGGCTCATAGCCCGGCTTGAAATACCACACCTCGTTGGTCGCCCCCTGGCGAAGCTCCACATCCAGCGGTGTCTGCCCCTCCACAATGTATCCATTGACCACCACAGAGGCCCCCGATGGCTCACTGTCGATGCGCTGCTCCACCGTCGGTCCTGGCTCCGCCCCGCGGAGTTCTGTCATCGCCCCGGCCTCCGTATCACCGCCCTCGATGGCCGCTCCCTCCAGCGATGGTGTGGGCTCCGATGACGCGTCGCTATCGCTCCCCAGGAACCACACCAACCCCAGCCCCAGGGCGATCGCCACCACGGCGCTGCCGCCGATGATCCCCACCCGCCGACTCAGCCCCTGCCCGCCCTGATTGGCCGACGGCCGTGGCCGCTCGATGGAGGGCATGGCCTCTGTTCGCTTGATCGCCGGCCGCTCCCGCACCTCCAGCGCCTCCTCCGACGCCTGGCGCCGAGGCTCCGGCTCTTCGTCTTCCACCCCATGGGGCTCAAACTCCCGCTCCACGGTCATGGCTTCCAGATCGGCCAGCTCCAACTCCTCGACCCCACTCTCCTCTTCGAGCTCCACGGCCTGTTGCGCTCCCTGCCACAACTCCTCGCTGCGCTTCGAGACCTCCTCATCAACCCCCATCGGCGAGGTCGTCTCCTCCTCCACGGCCTCCATCACCGTTTGATCTCGCCGCATCATCGCCGTCGGCGCCCCAGCCTCGTACTCATCGGTCACCTCCGCCGCCGGCGCCTCTACCCCTCGCCCCTCTTCCAGTGCGTTCAACCGCTCCTCGGAGAACTCGATCTGCATCGTCGGCTCGATCGCCTCATCGGCCTCTGACGCCTCTCGTTGCTCGGCCTCCATGGCGATCAGATCTTCCAGGCTCAAGTCGATCTGCACCGTCGGATCGACCTCCACCGTCGACTCCTCTTCGGCGCCATCGCCCCCCACGACCGGATGGCGCTCATCCGTCGTTTCTGGCACCATTGCTGGCTCTTGTCGCACCCTGGGTGCGACATCACCCCCATTTTCCGGCGCCGAATCGAGGGCCTGAATATAGGCCCCCAATTGCCGCGGTCCCACGCGCACCCGGGCGTCGAATAGCCAGTCCTGGAGCGCCTGCTCCATGGCGTGGGCGGAGGTGAAACGATCCTCCGGCTTGAGCGCCAGGGCCTTGAGGGTGATGCGCTCCAACTCCGGTGGGTAGTCGCTTCGTATCTCCGAGGGCGGTCGCACCTCCCCGTCGGTGATCTTTCGCATCGTCTCGTAGCTGCTATCGCCCTGAAACAGGCGCGTGCCCACCGTCGTCTCGTAGAGCAAAATCCCCAGGGCAAAGATATCGCTTCGGTGATCCAGATGTCCCTGACCGAATTGCTCAGGGCTCATATAGGAGAATTTGCCCTTAAATTCGCCGGCCTGGGTCTCGGTGAGACGATTTTCGGCCTTGGCGATCCCGAAGTCGCATAGCTTGACGTCGCCCCCGACACTGATCAGCACATTTTGCGGTGAGATGTCGCGGTGCACGATTTGCATCGGCTCCCCGTCGGGCCCCCGCCGCTCGTGGGCATAACCCAGCCCCCGGGCCACCTGACTAATGATATGAACCGCCAGAGGTCGGGTAATAAAATTGCCCTGCTTGACCCCCAGCTCGCACACCCGACGCAGATCCAGGCCCTCGACGTACTCCATGGCGATGAAGAAGGTCCCGTCCTGCTCCCCCAGATCGTAGATCTGCACGATATTGGGATGCTGGAGACGGGCCGCGATCCGCGCCTCGTCGATGAACATGGAGATGATATCGTCGCGATCGACGAGATGGGGGAACATCCGCTTGATCGCCAACTGGCGCTGAAACCCACCTATATCGCCGGATTGACTGGCCAAAAAGACCTCGGCCATCCCCCCCTGGGCGATCTTTTTATGGAGCCGATAATCACCGAAAGGTTGGGCCATGGCCGCCGTCGATCTAGGGAAATCTCATCGTCATTGGGAGGTCGCCCCCAGACGGTACGAAAGGCCCACCTATGGCGTCAAGAATCGCCCCCGATTGACCCACCGCCGATGGTGTTGACCCTTTGGGCTGTAGGGACGTTATCTACCCCGCCTAAATATTGATCCAAGGATATAAAGATGACTGAGGTTGCCATTTGCTGCATTGGAGATGAGTTGCTCGACGGCCGCGTCCGCGACGCCAACGCCGCCTACCTCGGCCGCTGGTGCACCGAGCAGGGCCACTCCCTGATTCAGATTCGAATGGTGGATGACCAGACCTCGCGCATCGTCGACGCCCTCGACGATCTCAGCGACGCCGATCTGGTCATCGTCAGCGGTGGCCTGGGCCCCACCCATGACGACCGCACCCGGGAGGCCGCCGCCACCTTTGCGGATGACGAGTTGGTCTTTGCCCCCGAGCAATTCGAAGCCCTTCGCAAGGATTTCCAAGCGCGGGGTCGTACCCTGACCGAGGGCCACCGCCGCCAATGTCACTTTCCCAGCACGGCCACCATCCTCCCCTCAGAGGCCGGCACGGCCGCCGGGTTCCGTCTCGCCCGCAAGGGCACGGATATCTACTTTTTTCCCGGCGTCCCCTCAGAGTTTCGCTGGTTCACCGACCATGTCTTGCCCACGGGCAAAGAGGAGCCGATCACAGAACAACTCGGCCTCCAATTCTTTGGCCTCGGCGAGAGCGATCTCGCCGATCGCCTGCAGCCAGTGGTCCAAGATCTGGAATCCAGGGGGCTAAAAGTCGGCTTTCGCGCCGATTTTCCGGTCCTCCACCTCTCTCTAAGCGGCCCCTCGACGCAATTGGAGGACGCGCGTCAACAAATCCTGTCCCACAGCGCTCAGTGGCTCATCGGCGATCACGAGGAGTCGCTCCCCCAACGCCTGGGCCGCCTGCTCACCGACGATGGCGCCACCGTGACCGTCGCCGAGTCCTGCACGGCTGGCGGGCTGGCAGCGATGATCACCTCCGTTTCCGGGAGTTCGCGCTATTTCCACGAGGGCTTTATCACCTACTCCAATCAGGCCAAGGAGCGCCTCCTCGACGTCCCTGCGGAGCTCTTAGAGGCCCACGGCGCCGTCAGCGCCCCCGTCGTGGAAGCCATGGCCAATGGCGCGCGGCGCCGTAGCGATAGCACCTATGCCCTGGCCATCAGCGGCATCGCCGGTCCCTCTGGAGCCACGCCGGACAAACCGGTGGGCACCGTCTATATCGCCCTCTCCACCCCCAATGGCACCCAATCGGCGCTCCATCAATGGCCGGGGCGAAGCCGTCAACAGGTGCGCACCCTCTCGGTCTATGCCGCGCTCGCCAGGCTTCTTCAACACCTCGACCCCAGCCTACTTTCGGCCCAACGCAAATCGCCTTAAGACGCGATAGGTCGGCCCCTGCGCTCCCAGGGTCGATGAAAAGAGCGCCATATCCCGTATCGACGTGCGGCCAAATACCCGGCCCTCCATCTCATCGACCCACTCCGTCGCCTCCGGGGCCTCTCCCCCCAATCGCCCCAGGGTGATATGGGGCTTAAAGTCCCGGCGCTCTTCCTCGATTCCCAGGCGCTCCCACAGCTCCTGGTTGATATTTCGATGCAGCAAGCCCAGCACCTCCGCGCTCTCGTCGTCGACACCGGCCCACAGGATGCGCGGCGACTTGGCCGAAGGAAACGCCCCCACATCGCAGACCTTGATATCAAAGGCAAAGAGGGGATCGCAGACCTCCACCAGGGCCTCCTCCAGGCGCGGGATCAACGCCGTCGGTGTGTCACCCAAAAACTTCAGGGTCAGGTGAATCCTCTCCGGGCTCACCGGTCGCCATCGCCGGTCGCCCTCACGGAGCTTGGCATCCAGCGGAGCGCGGGCCTCCACCAGGGCATTGACCACGTCGATGGATAGATCGAAGGCCACAAAGAGCCGTTTGGTCTCGGTGCTCGCCATGCTCACTCTCCAGCCTCCATACGCCGCCTCATCTCCTGACTCTGAAACTCGGCGATCGACCGCTCCGCGCCTCCGGGGTGCCGTTCCAGATAGCGCTCATAGGCCTCCAGGGCCTCGCCATAATTCCCCGCATCGCGGTGGGCCCGGCCCACCCCGATCAGCGCCTCCCCTCGGTCGGGGTGACTGGCGTAGGCCTCCTCGAAAGCCTCGATGGCCGTCGACATCTGGCCACCGCGAAGGTGGGTCCAGCCCACCCCGATCATGGCCTCTGGGTGCTGGGGAGAGCGCTCAAATACGGCCTCGTAGCGCTCCAATGCCTGCGCGATATCGCCGCGATCCCGAGAGCGCTCTGCCCGCGCCAGTAACTCGCCCAATGACGCCGGCGCCGCCTCGGCCGCTGCGCGCTCCGCAGCCTCTTCAGCCGCCTGCCCGGCCCCCCGTCGCGCCTCATCCAGACGGGCGCGCCCCTCACTGGTCACCCCCGCCACCGCCGCCGCTTGCCCTGCATGTGCCACCGCGTCCACGGCCTCGCCGATCGCCGCCTCACCGCCCTGGGCGTCCTCCTGACCTGCTCGCGCAATCCCATCTTCATCCGCGCCCTCCATCACCATGTCATATCCCCACCAACCGCCACCGATCAGCGCCGCCAATACGAGGACCATCGCCACCCATCGCCAGGGCGACCTTCCTTCAGACTCATCGAACCCTCCGGGGCGAAGCTCCTGCTCGCCCAACGTGAGTTCCCGCTCTCGTCCCTCGTCTTCGGCCTCCCCTCCCCCACTGTTGGCCTCCCCCTCGCCAAAGCGCTGGCCCTCCAGACGCACCTGACGCGGTGCCGACTGCGCCTTCGCCGCCTCCCCGTCACTGGCCTCCCCGTCACCACCGACCTCCGCCGCCGACCACTGTTTATTCGTCTGAGCCCTCGGTCGCACCTCTCGGCGCTGGGCTGCCCCCTCGGTGGAATCCACCCGCGGGCGTTGGGGCCGCGTCGCCGATCCCTCATCGCCTGCCTGGTTGGCCGAAAATTCAGCGATGGACTCCACGGCTTTAAAAATCGGCGTTAACTCGCCGATATCACCGAGCTTCGTCCATCGCTCACCGCTGCGCGATATCCGATCGTCTGGCCCCACCTCTTGGCTCATCAGCCATTCATGTAATTGCTTAAAATCGCGGCAATATAGCACATCACCGCTCTCCTGGCGCTCCACCATCCAACGCCGTTGGCGCTCGTCTTGCGGCCCCCGCCCGGGCTCTACCCCAAATTGATGTCCGCAATCGCTGCACTGAAGCGTGATGCGGGTCTGCCCCAGCCTCGCCTCATCGATCTCATATAGGGTCTGACACTGGGGACAGGAGATGTCCATCGATCACCACCGCTAAGCCCGCATTAATCCTCCGGATCATCCTCGGGAGCCGGTGGCGGGGCCACCCCTTCGGACTCACGCCGCAGCTCGTCGGCCTGCTCGCGGAGGCGCTCGGCCTCATCCTCTTCGCCCAGTTGTTCGTGCACTTCTGCTTGCAACTCAAAGAATTGAAAGCGCGTCGGATCCAATTCCGCGGCTCGCTCCAGGCGATCCAGCGCCGAGGCCAATCGATTGGACTCCATATCCGACTCGGCGCTCTCCAACAGTCGCTGTGCCTCGGCTCGAGCCCGCTCGGAGATCCCATCATCGTCGTCGGCCTCTTCGATCGCCTCCTCGGGCAATTCCTCCATGACCTCTTGCTGCTGGGCGACCGTCTCTTCTTCCTCCTCGTCGCCACCAAAGCTGGTAACCCCCGTCAACTCCAGAGCCAGGATCACGGCTGCCACAAAGAGCAATCCGAATGCGCCCCAGAGCAGCCAGTTAAGCAGCGCACTATCGCCGGAAGGCGGCTTGAAATTCTCGTCGGGATTGATCTTTTCCTTCGGTGCGGGTTGCTTGGGACCGTCGTCAGGGCCCACCGCTGGGCTGGCCGCCGTCTGGAAGGGAGAATGCCCCCCTCCGCCGGCCGGGGGCATAGGCCCCGAACTTCCACCGGCGCTGGATCCCGTGGGACCACCGGGCTGCGATGGCGGTCCACCGCTGACGCTGGGGCTTTTCCCCTCGCTCTGTCCAGGCGGCGGCCCCGCTGGACCAGATCCGGGCAAGCTCCCCGGCGCCGAAGGCCTCCCGCCTCCACCGGGCTGACTGGCCCGTGGCTGTGCCTGATGGGCTCCCGAACCACCGCTGGGCGCGGCGCCCTGTTGAATCTGCGGAAAGTCGGTCAACGGATAAAACGCCTCTCCGTCGGCCGATAGCTCGTAGCCGTCCAGTTCATCGCGACCGCTCAACCAATCGCGAAGGCTATCGTTGTCGGCAAATTCGTAGGTCAATCCAAAATTGGTCTTTAATTTCCAGGGACCATCGTGCCCGGCGTCGGGCCCACTCGGCGCGCCCGTTCCCTGGGTGGCCATATCGGGCCCCTGACCGGGAGGGGGTGTGGGCCCGGAGGGCGCCGATACCCGTCGGCCCTGCTGAGACGGCGGCTGCTCGGGTGGCGGCTGCTGGGGTGACCCGGAACCTTGTGGTCCGCCGCCCGGAATCTGACCCAGATCCGGCGGGGGGGACGATATCTGCGTGGCGTCATCGTCACCTCCCAGTCCATCCACCGGCCCCTTGGACTCGGCAATATTCTGTACCTGATTGAGGCTCTCCCGGGCGATATTGGCGTCCAACTCCTGGGTCGCCCGATCATCTTCCGCCGGATCGGGTCCACCACCCATGGATGTGGCCCCAAAATCGCCGCCCATGGGGCTCTCCATCTCCGTCGTGGCGTCCGCCCCGCCGTCGCCCCCGCCAAATAAATTGCCAAAGTCTGGTAGTTCCGCCCCCGACATCACTTCTGTCTTGTCGGCCTCCGGTTCCGAGGGCGTGGCCTGCCCGCCTCCCGATGCATCGCCCTCCGGCTTTTGCATCCCCTTGAGGAGTTGCTCCATATTGGGCCGCTTGGCCACCTGCGTCTTCTCCCCGGGCTCGTGCACCTCATCGCCACCGCTCTCCGGATATACCACGAAGGAGTGGGAGCAGGCAGGACACCGGATCTTTCCTCCGGAGGCCGGGATATTATCGTCGTTGACGCGATAGCGCTTTGAACAGCTTGGACACTGGACAATCATTCCGAAGTCTGCTCCAGGTAGGGCATGGTGGGATGTCGACGGCGATCGCCTGACCACGGGTCGTAAATGGCACCTTGGGGCCCCATGTTCGGCCACCATCTGGGATCGCTATCGGCATAGACAGCGCCATTTAATCATAGCCTCCCAAGGGGTGCAAGAGATCTCCCCGTTTACTCAGCCTCGCGCCGATCCCTTATTTCTTAGCTCCTTAGCTCCCCGGCACGCCCATGGACGCTCCCTTTGATCGACATCGCTCACGGCGCATCCGCCTCCGTCCTAGCGCCGTTGACCCAGGACAGCAGTGTCTGGCCGATCACGAGCTCAGTTGGCCTTCACTGGAGGCCTCCCTCGTCGGCGCCGACAGCGATCGTTATCTATGCGCTGAGCTCGACGATCGCTGGCTGGCCTGGCGCCAGATCGGCCGCGCCCACCTTCAGGTGAGCGCGGCCCCAGATCTGGGTGCACTCCCGGCTGCCGACGCCTGGCTGGACCCCGACCCCGATGGCCCATGGGCCATCAGTCAGGGGCTGTGGATGACCCCCGATCGCCCGGAGCTTCCCGACGATTGGTGGACCACCGTCGGTCCCTCGGCCATGTCCCTCTATGCCCTTCGCCACGGCCTCAAGGGCTACCTGGCCGCCCTCGACCTCTCGGCTCTCCCCCTGGAGAGCGATCCCTATCCCCCACCTGCCCTGCTCCAACAGATCATCGCCGGCGCCATCGAACACCCCCTGGCTCAGGCCTATCTACAAGCGGGCGCCCAGGTCCTCGGCCACCGCCGCCTTCCCCAGGGCCCCCTGGTGATGGTGCTTCGCCACCGCCTCTAGCCAATGCTTCCCCCCCAAGAAATGACCACGCCCCCGGCCCCTCATTGCGAGGGGGCGGGGGCGCGCGTCTTCACCAGACTAAGCGTCGCTTAGTTCATGGCTTCCATCAGCTCCAGGAGCTGGCTGTAATCGCCGGGCACCTCGATGGACAGCACCAGGAGAATGGCGATGACGAAGGCGTAAATGGCCAGCGCCTCAATCAGGGCCAGGGCAATAATGAAGGGGGTGAAGATCTTTCCAGCGGCACCCGGGTTGCGAGCAATTCCACCCAGGGCTTCACCGGCGGCACGACCCATACCCAGGGCGCCACCGAAGGCGGCGATGCCGATGCCCAGACCAGCGCCGGCGGCGATCCAGCCATAGGCGGTAAAGACGTTATCCGCTGCTCCGGCGTCGGCCGCAAAGGCCACGGTGCTCCAGAGGGCAACGAGGGCGAAGGTGCTCAAAAATACAAGGCTCTTTCGATTCAACATGAAACTACTTCCTCCTGTTTCGGGCGCCTCCGTTCAACGGTGCGCTCCATGGGGTCGGGTGCCAAATTTATGCAAGCAACACGCTTGTCGCATCCCGCGATTAACAACTTCTTATCGCTGCCGTCAATGGTCGTCGTGTGAGACGGCGAGACTGATGTAAATGCTTGAGAGCATGCAGAAGATCAAGGCCTGAATGATGCTGACCAAAAGGCCCAAGAACATAAACGGAATCGGCAGCAAAAAGGGCACTTGCCACATCCCCGCTGCCAGGTCGCCAAAGATCTCCAACATGATGTGATCGCCCGTCATATTTCCGCCAAGACGCACGGAGAGGCTGATCGGCCGGAAGGCGTGGCTGACCATCTCGATGACGAACATCACGGGGGCCATGAATATTGGCCCCATAAAAAAGTGCTTGATATAGCCCACCAGGCCCTGCTCGGCGACGCCAGCCACATTATAGACCAGAAAGACTACCACCGCGCAGGCCAACGCCGTATTGAGGTTCGATGTCGGTGGATATAAGCCCACCACCAGACCCATGACGTTGCCGATGAAGATGAACACGGCCAGCGACGCGATCAGGGGGAAGAACTTTTTGGCGTTCTTCTCCCCCATCATATCGCTCATCATATTGATCACCCCTTCGAATATGACCTCGAAGAAGTTGGCGACTGTTAACTTCCCATCGGGGATCAGTGCCCGCTCCCGATCGGTGTATTTTCGCCGGGCGATCAACGCCAAGACGATGATCCCCAACACCAACACACCGGCAAAGACGACGTGGTTTAGACCCACCGACGCCGTCGGGTTCAAAAGGGGATCGCCGAAGACGTCGTTATACTCGCGATTGGCGACGTCGGGAAAAAAATCGATGAACGTAAAGTCAGCCATGGACTACAGACTCTCTATATCGTCGTCAGGTTCATCTACCGACTCCACATAGGAGCCGGAAGTTCGATAGGCCTGCCAGCCTAGGGCCGGCAGAAGTAACTTAAATCCAACCACGAACGCCACGGGATGGGCGTCCAAGATCGCCAGGGCGATCGCCACCGCTACCAGCAGCGCCAGCAGCTTAAAGGCCAACACGACGGCCCACAGGGCACTTCGCTTTTTTCCCTGCTGGGCGCCGCGGATCATCCGCTGCACGGCGATCATCGACACCCACAGGCTGGTCACGCTCAACGCGCAACCCAGGGCCAGCGAATACCCGAATCTCAGGGAGATGGCCAGCCCCGTTAGCGCCGAGGCCAGAACTCCCAACACCAGCTGCGTCTTCAGCGTGGCATTAAGAAAACTGCGGTCCAGCTTCATTGGGCCTCGTCGTCGCTCAAATATTGGCGCGTGACCCGGCGGATATGCCATCCGGCTCCCAACATCGCCAGGGCCACACTGCTGAGCAGTCCAACCGGCGAGCTGTCGAAGCGGCCGTCGATCCAGGTGCCGATGAAGACGCCGGCCAACACAAAGCCAACCAGCTCAAATCCCAGGGCCGCCACAACCGCTGCTTGCAGCCACATCGCGGGCTCTTCATCGTCGCTCATCGGCTCGCCTCATCGCCTCATATTTGACTTCCTGAGACCGCCCTATGAGGGCGTGGGCCAGCCGACCGGCGCCCCGCTTTAACACAGCGTTTTGAGCACCGTCAACCGACTGTTATTCGCCCTCTTCACCCGTCGTCTCCGAGGGATCTTTGGCCGTCTCTTCGGCGCTTATATCCTCGGTTTCCTCGCCTTTTTCGCCGTCCTCGCCTTCGGCGACCGACTCCTCATCGACCTCCTCTTCCTCCTCCGGCTCCAGGGCGGCGATGGAGACGATCGACTCCTCATCATCCAGGTTCATCACGGTCACGCCCTGGGTATTTCGCCCATAGGTCGAGATCTGGGACACCCGGGTCCGCAAGATCTGGCCCTTATCACTGACCAGGAGCAGTTCGTGCTCGTCATCGACGACGCGCACGCCCACCAATTTGCCGTTTCGCTCATTGGTCTTGATGGTCACGATGCCCATGCCGCCGCGTCCCTGGGTGCGGTACTCATCGATGTCCGTGCGCTTTCCATAGCCCCGCTCGGTGATCGTGAGCACCGTCGACGAATGATCGTCGGCACCGATGACCTCCATGCCCACCAATTCGTCGTCGCCTCGGAACTTCATGCCGATGACGCCGGCCGCCGTTCGCCCCATGGGGCGCACGTCCGACTCGTGGAAGCAAATGGACTGCCCGTCGGCGCTGGCCAAAAATAGCCGATCGTCGCCCTCGGTGACCCGCACGTCGATCAGGGTGTCATCGTCGCTCTTAAAGCCCATCGCCAGGATGCCGCCGGAGTGCACGTTGGCGTAATCCATGAGCTTCGTCTTCTTGACGATGCCCCGGCGGGTGGCGGTGACGATATTTTTGCCCTCTTCAAACTCCTCAAACGGCAAGATGGCCTTGATCTTTTCGCCCTTCTCGATGGGCAATAGGTTGATCACCGCCTTGCCGCGCGTCGTCCGCGACCCCCTCGGCAACTCATGGACCATCAACTTGTAGACCTTCCCCACCGAGGTGAAGATCAGCAGGTTCGTGTGCGTCGACGCCACGAACATATCGTTGACGAAATCCTCGTCCTTGGTGCCCATCCCGCGCTTTCCGCGCCCTCCGCGGTGCTGCGCGCGGTACTCCGCCAGGGGCGTTCGCTTGATATAGCCATCGTGGCTCAGGGTGACCACCATCTCCTCTTCGGCGATCAGATCCAGCTTCGACAGCTCCGTGACGTTGTGCAGGATCTTGGTGCGACGCTCCTCGGCGTACTCCTCGCGCACCTCTTCGAGCTCCTCGACGATGACGCCCATGAGCTTCGACTCGTCGGCCAGGATGCCCCGCAGCCGTTCGATCTCAGCGCGCACATCTTCCAACTCGCCGAGGATCTTTTCGCGCTCCAGCCCCGTGAGCTTTTGAAGACGCATCTGCAAGATCGCCTGGGCCTGTGCCCGCGACAGATCAAAGCGCTCCATCAAGCCCGTCCGCGCCTCGTCTGGCGAATTGCTGCCCCGAATGAGGGCGATGACGGCGTCCATAAAGTCCAGCGCCACCTTCAGGCCCTCAAGGATATGGGCCCGCTCTTCGTTCTTTCGCAGTTCGAAGAGGGTGCGCCGCGTGACCACGTCGCGACGAAAGTCGATAAAGTGGTTGAGCACCTCTTTGAGGGGCATCACCTTCGGCTGGCCGTGGACGATGGCCAACATGATGATACCAAACGACGACTGCATGGCCGTCATTTTATAGAGCTTGTTGAGGATCACCTCGGGGATGACGTCGCGGCGAAGCTCCACCACGACGCGCATGCCCTCCCGATCGGACTCGTCGCGCAGATCCGTGACCCCCTCCAACTTCTTGTCGCGCACCAGCCCGGCGATCTTTTCGATGAGCCGCGCCTTATTGACCTGGTAGGGCAGCTCGGAGACGATGATCGAGGCCTTGCCGCTCTTCTCATCTTCTTCGATGTCGGCGGTGGCCCGCATCTTGATGATGCCTCGCCCCTTGCCATAGGCCTTTCGCAGGCCATCGTGACCATAGAGCGTGCCCGATGTCGGAAAATCCGGCCCCGGGATATGCTCCATGAGCTCTTCCAGCCCCAGATTCGGCTCCTCGATCAGCGCCAGCACCCCATCGATCACCTCGCCCAGGTTATGGGGCGGGATATTGGTCGACATGCCGACGGCGATGCCCGACGAACCGTTGACCAGCAGGTTGGGGATGCGCGTCGGCAGCACCGACGGCTCCTCCATCGTGTCGTCGTAGTTCGGGACCCAGTCGACGGTGTCCTTGTCGATATCCGTCAGCAATTCGCCGGCCACCTTGGCCATGCGAACTTCTGTATACCGCATGGCCGCCGCCGGATCGCCATCGATGCTGCCGAAGTTCCCCTGGCCGTCCACCAGAGGCACTCCCATATTCCAATCCTGGGCCAGACGCACCAGCGCATCGTAGACCGCGCTATCGCCGTGGGGGTGATACTTACCGATCACATCACCGACGACGCGGGCCGACTTCTTATGGGCCGTATTCCACCGGTTGCCCAACTCCCGCTGGGCAAAGAGAATACGCCGGTGCACCGGTTTGAGGCCGTCCCTCACGTCGGGCAGCGCTCGCCCGATGATGACGCTCATCGCGTAATCCATATAGGATTGACGGATTTCCTCTTCGATATTGATGGGTACGATATCGACCGACTCGGTCATGATCTATCCTTGCTCTGTCCATCATCATTGGCCGTCGCGCGGGCGCGCCCGTACAGACGGTCTACAAAGTCGCGAAACCCTATCAATTCCCACCCCTTTCAACAAGCCCCCCGCACCTGGCCCACCTCGCCGACAGGCCGAGATTTGGCGCCCATCGCCGGCGATCCCTCGACAACCGGATCGAGCGCTCTATACTTTGGCTGATTCCCTTTGCGATTGCCCTTGCAACCCCTGATTTTTCCCGCGAGATGGCCCATGTTTCGACCCTTGTCAGCAGTGATACTCGTCGCCCTCTTACTCCTCACCGCCGCCTGCGATCGCTCCCCGGAGGATCTGGAGGAGTGGCGAACCGCCCAGGGCGGTCTCGAACAGATCTCTGCCTGGGTCCAAGATGATAGTGAGCCCATGGATGTGCGCGAGCGGGGCCTCCAGATCCTCATCGAGGAGGGCATCGGCCGACACGTCAATAATAGCCTCGAAGGCGTCGATGAGGAGACCCGACAGCACCTGGCCAGCGCCGCCATGCCCACCGTCGAGGAGATGTGGGCCGCCCAGGACTTCCCGGAGCTCGATGACGAGATCCTGGAAGAGGGCGGAGAAGTGGCCCTGGAGGGCGACGAGGCCATCCGCGCCGTGGAGGCCCTCTACCACCTGACCCCACACCTCGACGGCAGCGAAAGGGAGCGCGCCCAGGAGATCCTCCGCGACTGGATCAGCGCCGACCAGGAAGCGCGCACCCAGTGGGCAGACATCCGCATTCCCCTTCTGGCCCCTCTGGCCGGCGACGGCGCCTACGAGGCCGTCGCCTCCTGGATCAAAGACGCCTACGATCCGGGCAACGTCGCCAACTCCCTTCGAAACCACGTCCCCGAGGGCGATATCGACGCCCACCGCGCCCTGGACGCCGCCGTCGCCGAGCGCGCCCTCGATGAATTCCCGGACCTCGACGATCGCACCCTCCGAGCCGTCGACGGCGCCGAGAGCGACGGCATCGTCCCCTTCATCGAAGAGGTCCTGGCCGCCGATCAGGTCGACGACCAGCTCTTCCAATTGGCCGTCAATATCCTGGGCGACGTCCTGGACGCCGACAACCTCCAGCCCCTCGCCGACGCCCTAGCGACCCAGGACGGACTGCGCCGCTGGGCCGTGGCCACCAATATGATCGACGCCGCCGGCATCGACGGCCTCGTCGCCATCGGCGAGCACCTCCCCGACGATGCCGAGCTCTACGATAGCGACGACGACGAGATCCAGGACCGCTTTCGCTACCTCTGCAACTACGTCAATACCCGCATCGAAGAGGGTGATATCGACGCCGACCCCGAGGGCTTCGTTACGCTCATGGAGATGGATCGCTGGCCCGCCCAGACTTTGGGCCTTCAGTGCACCTGGCGCACCGAGAGCGCCGATCTTCTGGAGCACGTCCGAGCCCTCAGTGACGAGTCCACCACCATCCCCGCCTGGGAGGACTCCATGACCGTCGGCGAGCTAGCCGAAGGCGTCATCAGCGACCTCGACGACGACTAAGCGCCAACCCTTAAGAACCAAAAAAGGCCGCCGCCCACTCCCCGAGGGGAGATGGGCGGCGGCCTCTCTTCTAGCTATGCAGCTGAGTCAAAGCTCTTAGGAGAGCTCCACCTCGGCGCCAGCTTCTTCCAGCTTCTCTTTGATCTCTTCGGCTTCGTCCTTGTCGAGGCCTTCCTTGATCGGCGCCGGGGCGCTCTCGACCAGGTCTTTGGCGTCTTTGAGGCCCAGTCCGGTGATCTCACGAGCCGCCTTGATGACCTTGATCTTCTGAGCACCGAAGCTCTTGAGGACCACGTCAAATTCGGTCTGCTCTTCTTCACCACCACCGGCTCCGGCGGCGCCACCGGCCATCATCACCGGCGCGGCGGCTTCGGCGCTAACGCCCCACTTGTCTTCCAGCTCGTCGACGAGCTCGCTGAGCTCCATGACGCTGAGGTCGCTGAGGTAATCGATCACTTGCTCTTTGCTTACATCTGCCATGTCTGTCTCTCCTTAAATCGCTCCGCCTCCATTGGCGGGCCCATGAATTTATGCGCTCTCGTCCAGATCTCGTTTGCGCGCTCGCAACACCTGTACAAAGTCTTGGGGCGCGGCGTTGAGGACACGGAGGAATTTCGACGGCACCGCTTCGAACAAGCGCAGCACTTTGGCTCGCATCTCGTCCTTGCTGGGCATCTCGGCCAATTGATTGACGCCGTCGACGTCCAACGCCGACCCGTCCAAAAAGCCACCTCTTACCTCATATGCGTCGTGATCTTTGGCGAATTCTTTGATCACCTTCGCCGGGCTAACCGCGTCTTCCTCGCTATAAGCGATGGCCGTCGGCCCTTTGAATAACTCGGCGATCTCTTCCAATTCGGTGTCCTGGATCGCGATCTTGGCCAAGGTATTCTTGACCACGCGATACTTGACGTTTTTGGCCCGAAACTCGGACCGCAACTCGTTGACCGTATTGACATCGATGCCGGTATGGCTTGCCAAAATCACGGACTTTGCGTTCTCGAGATCGGAGCGGATCGACGCAACTTCTGCTTCTTTCTGCGCTCGATTCATCTGCTCCTCCTGACAACTCGTCCAATAAAAAAGCCCTCGACGCCGGGGGCGAAGAGGACACGGACAGACTCATGGGTTGCCCGCCAGGGCTTGATGAGTGTGGCCACGCTCCGTCTCCGCTGGATATTAAGAGCCCGCCTGGGCTCACCTGCTTCTTTGACGTCGAAAGCGGCTTCAAATTGTGCGGGCCCCGCCCGCTCTGAGGCGGGGCCCTCTCCCTTACGGGACGGCTCTCCTACCGGAGCTTAATCCGGTCGTCAAGCCATATCCTTGCCCCTTAGATCATCTCTCGGGCAAAGCTGGTGTCCAGCTTGACGCTGGGGCTCATCGTCGAGCTGATGGCGATGGTCTTGAAATAAGGCATCGTCGCGCTCGCCGGCTTTAGCCGGGCCAGGGTCTCGATGATGGTCTCCAGGTTCTCCGCCAGGGCCTCGGCCTCAAAGCTCGATCGGCCCACGGGGATGTGGATGATCCCGGCCTTGTCGACGCGAAACTCCAGGCGTCCCGCCTTGAGCTTGCCGACGATGTCGGCGATGTCGAAGGTCACCGTGCCCGCCTTGGGGCTCGGCATCAGGCCGCGGGGACCCAGGACTCGACCCAGTCGACCGACCTGACCCATCAGATCCGGCGTCGCCACCGTCACATCCCAGTCCGTCCAGCCGTCGTTGATGCGATCGAAGAGCTCGTCCGCACCCACGTAGTCAGCGCCTGCGGCTTCCGCTTCCGAGGCCTTTTCGCCCTTGGCGAACACCAGCACCGACGTCTCTTTGCCCGTGCCATGAGGCAAGCTCACGGCGCCACGGACCATCTGGTCGGCGTGGCGTGGGTTCACATTGAGGACGATCGCGGCGTCCACCGACTCATCAAAGCGGGCGTAGGACATCTCTTTGACCAACTCGACCGCTTCATCGAGGCCATAGCGCGCCGAGGGATCGACCTTGGCATTTGCTGCTTCGTATTTCTTTCCGCGTGCACCCATCATTCACCTCCAATCACATCTACGCCCATGGAGCGGCACGTTCCGGCCACCGTTCGGGCACCAGCGTCGATATCGTCCGTGGTCAGGTCAGGCATCTTGATCTCGGCAATCTTCTTGCATTGCTCCCAGGTCAACTGGCCCACCTTGTCCCGGTTGGGGACCCCACTACCGCTGGGAATTCCCAGCTCTTTGAGGATCAGAATGGACGCCGGCGGCGTCTTGGTGATGAAATCAAAGGAACGATCGGCGTACACGGTGATCTCGACGGGGATCAACATCCCCGGCTGGTCCTGCGTCTCGGCGTTAAACGACTTGCAGAACTCCATGATATTGACGCCGTGCTGACCGAGCGCCGGTCCAACTGGCGGCGAGGGATTCGCCTGGCCAGCCATGACCTGCAACTTAATCTGTCCAACTACTTTTTTAGCCACTGTTATCTCCTTAGTTCTCCGCCCGCCCTCGTCGGCGAGCGTGCAGTTCAACGTTGGAGTCTCGGACGCCGAACCGACGGCGCCTCTGCTCTCAACTCCTGCTCAAAAAAAACCCTCGTCATCGCCGGTCATCTCTTCGTCCGGCGCACGTCGAGGAAGCCCTGCCTACAGCATCGCCTCCCGTCGATCAAGGGCCCATAAAAAAACCCGGCGCCACATGACGGCACCGGGCTTTATCGAGGCTGCTCATCGACTCAATCGTCGACCGCTTCCACCTGGTCAAAGTCGAATTCCACGGAGGTCGGACGGCCGAAAATCTCGACGAAGACCCGAAGCTTTTCCTTCTCTTCCTGGACCTCTTCGATGGTCCCCGTAAAGTCCTTGAAGTTGCCCTCAATGACGCGAACCTTGTCACCTTCGCTATAGACGTAGGTCGGCTCAGCGCTCAGGGTACCCTCTTCGATCTGATCGGAGATCTTCTTGACCTCCGACTCCGGCACCGGCGACGGACGCGTCTGCTCACCGCCCACAAAGCCGATGATCCGCGGCGTGTCCTTGACGATATGCCACGCCCGATCGCTGAGCGTCGTCTTCACGAAGATATACCCGTTATAGAATTTCTTCTCCCGGGTTCGTCGCTTGCCGTTTTTGACCTCTTCGACGGTCTCCGTGGGGATATAGATCTCCTCGAAGTCCTCTTGGGCTCCCTGGGCCTCGATGCGCTGTTCCAGCGCCTGCTTGGCCTTATTCTCGTAGCCCGAGAAGGTCTGAACGATATACCACTGTTGTTTTGCTTCCTCTGCTGCCATGCGGTCTGATCCTCGCGTCTTAAAGGCCGAGCGTTAAGATATAGTCCGTGATGGGCCGCCAGATCTGGTCGGCGCCCCACAGAAAGAAGCTCAAAAATACAGCAAATACCGTCACCTGAATCGTCGAGGTCTGGGTATCCTTCCAACCAGGCCACGTCACCTTGCGAAGCTCCACCACCACTTCGTGGATGAAGGGATCGATATCCGGGTGGCGCTTGAGCGCAAAGATCAGCCCCACCGTCGCGGCGATGGCCAATACCCAGGTCAAGGGCACGGCCCCGGCGATCAACTGCTGCTGAAGCGCATCGGTATGACGCCAGATCGCCCCGAATACCTTCTCAAAGATGACCACTCCCAGGATTGCGATCCCGATATATGAGAGGGTCACTCCTTTGGACACTTCCATGACGTTCTCTTCGTGAAGCAGGCTGGCTTCGCACCGTCGGCGTCATCGACGCCTCGCAAAGCACATTCAATAACAAAGGGGCGTGCCATGACGCCCCATTTGCTTCCATTGTCGCGGCGTTGGCCCGGACAATTTACTTAGCAGGCCAGGAGGGACTCGAACCCCCGACCGTCGGATTTGGAATCCGATGCTCTCCCAACTGAGCTACTGGCCTTTAATCCCCCGCAGGCGCCGACAGGGCGCATGGCGCGCCCTGTCTTCGGGGAGGCTATAACGCCTCCCACCTGCGGAGTATTTCATCTTACTCGATGATCTCGCTGACCACGCCGGCGCCAACGGTCTTGCTACCTTCGCGAATCGCGAAGCGAAGACCTTCTTCCATGGCGATGGGGGTGATCAACTGACCGGTGACGGTGATATTGTCACCGGGCATCACCATTTCCGTGCCCTCTTCCAGGATGATCTCACCGGTCACATCGGTGGTACGGAAGTAGAACTGCGGACGGTAGCCGGCGAAGAACGGAGTGTGACGTCCACCTTCGTCCTTGGTCAGGATATAGACCTCGGCACCGAATTTGGTGTGCGGCGTGACGCTTCCGGGCTTGGCCAACACCTGGCCACGCTCCACGTCTTCCTTCTTGATGCCGCGAAGGAGGCAACCGACGTTGTCGCCGGCCTGACCTTCGTCAAGCAACTTGCGGAACATTTCCACCCCGGTGACGACCGTCTTCTCCGGGGTGTCGTTCATGCCGACGATGTCCACCTCGTCTCCGGGGTGCACGACGCCGCGCTCGATACGACCGGTAACCACCGTGCCACGACCGGAGATCGAGAAGATATCCTCGATGGGCATCAGGAAGGGCTTGTCCGTCTCGCGCTCCGGCTCCGGGATGAAGGAATCCAGAGCTTCTGCAAGCTCCATGATCGCTTCGTCGGCCAGCTCGCCTTTCTCGCCTTCCAGCGCTTTCAGCGCCGAACCGACGATCAGCGGGGTGTCGTCTCCGGGGAACTCGTAGTTGTCCAGGAGCTCAACCACTTCCATCTTCACCAGCTCGATGAGGTCTTCGTCGTCGACCATATCGGCTTTGTTGAGGAAGCACACGATGGCCGGCACGCCGACCTGACGGGCGAGCAGGATGTGCTCACGGGTCTGGGGCATGGGGCCGTCGGCCGCCGACACCACCAGGATCGCGCCGTCCATCTGGGCGGCACCGGTGATCATATTTTTGACGTAATCGGCGTGTCCCGGGCAATCGACGTGAGCGTAGTGACGGTTCTCCGTCTCATACTCCACGTGCGAGGTGGCGATGGTGATGCCACGCTCTCGCTCTTCCGGCGCCTTGTCGATATCCTCAAACTGCATCCCGTCGATTCCGGCGGCTTCGCCGAGCACGCGGGTGATGGCAGCGGTCAACGTGGTTTTTCCGTGGTCGACGTGACCGATGGTTCCCACGTTGACGTGAGGTTTAGTTCGCTCGAATTTCTCCTTGGCCATGTCCTCAACTCCCTTGGCTAAAATTTGCCAATTCTATGGTTGACACCTTGGTGGAATGAATCGGGCAGCGTCAAGCCGACTCGCCTATCGCGAGCATCTTCGGCCTCACTCCGCCACCGACGCCGGTTGCCACCATCTGGTGGCCTTGCCGTAGAGCCCTCGACCGGATTTGAACCGGTGACCCCTTCCTTACCATGGAAGTGCTCTACCGCTGAGCTACGAGG
>CAZMJS010000008.1:0-74059 GCA_964566695.1 uncultured Bradymonadales bacterium | reverse complement strand
GAAGAAGAGGCGGTCGAAGAAGAGGCGGTCGAAGAAGAGGCGGTCGAAGAAGAGGCGGTCGAAGAAGAGGCGGTCGAAGAAGAGGCGGTCGAAGAAGAGGCGGTCGAAGAAGAGGCGGTCGCCGGGGAAGATGAACCGAAGTCATTGGAACGGGGACTGGAGAAGACCCGAACGGGCTTTATCGATCGCCTGGGGAGTTTGTTCAGGGGAGAGACCCTGGACGACGAAATGGTGGAAGAGGTGGAGGAGATCCTCTTTACGGCCGATATCGGTGTGGGGGTGGCACAGCATATCCTAGAAACTGTGGAGACGGAGCTATCGGCCGATCAGAAAAGAGATCCCGTCGAGATATGGGGATTTATCCGCGATTATTGCCAGGGAATCCTCTCGGATCACGAAGCGGATGTCGATTTTGATGCCGCTAATCCGTTCGTGCTGTTGGTGATCGGTGTCAACGGGGTAGGAAAGACAACGACGATTGGAAAGCTGGCGAGTAGCCTGAGCGCCGCAGGGAAGTCGGTGATGCTCGTAGCGGGCGATACCTTCCGGGCCGGCGCCGTCGATCAATTGGAGATCTGGGCTGAGCGCACGGGCATTCCAATGCACCGGGGAGATGAGGGAGCTGACCCATCGTCGGTGATCTACTCAGGCATCGAACGGGGCCAGGAGGAAGGGGCAGACGTAATCATTTGTGACACGGCGGGCCGCCTGCACACGGACTCCAACCTCCTCGACGAACTAAGCAAGATGGAACGCGTCGCCGGCAAGGCGCTGGAGGGGGCCCCCCATGAAACCATGTTGGTATTGGATGCCAATACCGGTCAGAATGCCATCCGACAGGCGGAATTATTCAACGATGCTCTGGATATAACAGGGGTCACGTTGACCAAGCTCGATGGGACAGCGAAGGGGGGCGTGATCTTGGGAATCTGCGATGAACTCCAGGTGCCCGTTCGCTATATCGGTATCGGAGAAGGGATCCGCGATCTACGCCCATTTGATGCCGAGGAGTTTGTGGAAGCTCTCTTCATGTGAGGAGCCGACTTGTCGGTGGAAAAAGCGATGTGGTATATCGATCTTAGGCGAATCCAAATAGCTGTTTGACCATTGGACGCGTTGTCCGAGAGAAAAGGCCTCGCGAGAGGGCTGGAAGTCGGAGACGGAGTCATGGAAGCGCTTCACGAGCTTAAGAGCAGGACTCGACGAGTATGGAAATGACACCAGGCGTTGGAAGGACCATGAAGAGGCAAAGGAACTGGCTGCCCCTGTGTGCGCTGGCAGTGATGATGGTGGGGGCGACGTGGGCGATGCCTGCCGAAGCCCAAGACTCGCCGGCGGATTATGGGGATTCGATTCACGTGGTGCAGCCCAAGCCCGTGCTGCAAAGCAGTCGGGTGTCGGTGACTCCCCGTTTTGGGATGACGGTCAACGACAGCCTCTATCGAAATTTTCAGGGAGGAGGGTCGCTGGCGTTTCATCCGGGTGAGCGAATTCGGCTCAGCGGGGTGTTTCAATGGTATGATTTTGGAAGTGCGCTGGGAGGACCGACGAGCGCGTTTCGCGAGGTCAACTCGGAGACCGGTGCGGCGGCTGACTCGCCGTATCTAAATTGGGCCGGAGGCGCGGAGGTCGGGGTATCGCCGATGTTGGGTAAATTGGCGCTCTTCAACCGGGGCGTGATGTTCTATGATGTCACGGTATCAGCAGGGGCGATGATGACAGAGTCATCGTCGATTCGTCGTGGGGACGCCGATACGGGAGTGGCGGGAACGCTGGCCCTGTCCACGCGACTATTTTTGAATGACTGGTCAGCTCTGGACCTGGAATTGCGCGATGTGATCTTCAACGGCACCTACGCCGGTGGGGATACGAGCCTGAGCCACTCGGTAACCCTATCGCTGGGGTTTAGTTTTTATCTGCCGATGGGATTCGAGTATAGCGAGACATCCGTAAGGTAATTGAAGAGGACGGGCATGAAAGCAAGTAAGTATTGGATCCATGGGGCAGTGGCGGTGGCCGCGTTGGCGCTGGGAGTCGTGGCCGGAGGCGAAAGCCAGGAGGCGTGGGCCCTGGAGGGGGAGGCGCAACAAGACGAAATAGCCTCGCTGGAACAGGGGCCGATCGTGCGGCGGCAAATGCTCCACCGAGCATCGCGTTTGGAGTTGGAGCCGCGCCTGGCGTTTACGATGAACGATGCGTTCATCCGCAATGGGCTGGTAGGGCTGAGCGCCAGCTACTACCTCAACGACTCGGTGGGGTTTACTGCCAGCGGCGGTTTTGGAGCGCTGGGGATGGACACCAGCCTGCGAGAGTCATTTGAGGCGGAGTTGCAAGCAGAAAACCCGGAGGCCGCCGAAGAGACGTCCTATTCTCGGGTGGGCTTTTTGGTCGATGGGGGACTGGTTTGGGTCCCAGCCTTTGGCAAGATGTCACTGATGCAGAGTGTCTTTAGCCACTATGATTTCCATCTCTTTGGAGGGATGGCGCTGATCAACGAACGAGTGGAAACGGCGGTGGATGGTGGAGAAGAGGACTCGCAATTGGAGGGGATGCGCCCGGCCGGTATGTTTGGCGCCGGGGTGAGGCTATTTATGAGCCAAAAATACTCGCTGAACGTCCAGGTGCGAAATTACCTCTTTCCAAGGGCCGAGGTCAGCCAACAGGATGTGGATCCAAGCCTGAGTAATACGGTGATGCTCACGGTGGGACTGGGTATCTTTAGCCCGGGGGATGTGTCCATCTCGCGGTGATACCAGTGCCTCAGGGGCATGATATTGCCCGGACAGCCACGACTTTTGTGAGCCATCTTCTATGGAAGTGAACCAACGGGCCCGCGCCGCGCTCGATCGTCAAGAGCCGGGGCGGGCGTTAAAGCTTCTAGTGGCAAGGGTTCGGAAGGCGCCGGAGGATCGGGAGGCGCTGGATTTTTTGGGGAGGATCTATCTGGAGGCGTTGGCGCAGCCCGGGATGGAAAGGGAGATGGTTTGGGCGCTGGAAGGACGAGAGGATGGGGAGAGCCAGATAAGAGAGTGGGTGGAGTGCTTGCGGTCGCAAGGCAAGGAGGCAATGGCCGAGGCGTTGGAGGAAGAAGCCGAGGACGCCGGTTACTCACTGAGCCTTCCGGAGGTCGAGTCGAGCGAGGAACAGGTCCTGCTGGCGGGAGATGAGGAGGACGCCGATGGGGAGGCCTTCAGCGAAGAGGCGGACCAGCAACCCCGACAGCGAGAGACAACGACGGCCGCCGGGGGGGCGGTAGGAAGGTCGGGGACTCCGGTGGCACCCAAGAGCGCCGTGGAAAAGGACAACGGTCGCTGGAAGCGACTGCTGGTGGGGTCGTTATTATCGGTCCTGGGAATTACTGCCGTCGTCGGGGCGGCCTGGCAATTCTTGGAGGCGCGACACGTCCAACTGGTGGCAGACGAGGCGATGGTGGCACTGGACCCGATGAATGGGGAGGCCACCCTGGAGGTACTCAGGGATTTGGCCCCTCCGCTGGGGGCGGATGCGCGGGCCATTGAGGAGCGGGAGCGCTTTGTGCTGGCGTTGGTAGCGCTGGACGAGGGAGAGAGCGCCGGGCGATATGAGGGAAAGGAGGTTCAGAGCGGATGGGGACGGGCGGCACAAGCGATGGAGAGAACTAGCCGGGGGGAATGGGAAGGAGCCATGGGAGATGTGAATTATCTTCAACGGGCTCAGCGCGATACCCTGCCGGCGTTGACGGCTCGCGGCCGAATTTGTGAGGCCCGGGGGCAGTGGGTGTGTGCTGGTGAGATATACGCTTACCTTCAGGAGCACTTTCCAGAGTTCGTCGCGGCCTATCAGGGGGCCATGCGGGTGGCTGCTTATCGCTATGATCCCGAGGGATGGAAAACCGCCCAACAGGCTCTGAAGGCGGTTGACAAAGAGCACCCCTACGGGGCGTTGGGGTGGGTCGTGCCGGTCGGCGAATCGGCGGATTGGGAGATGAAAAAGGAGAAGGCATCGAAGGGGGATGCCTTCGCGTCCATCTGGCAGCGTCTATGGGAGGGCAATGAGCGTCTGGCACAGGGGGAGTCGGAGCAGGTCATGGGGCTTTGTGGAGGAGAGGAAGATGACGTGGCGCGCCGACTGGCATCGGTCCAGCTATTGTGTGCCAGAGAAGGGGCAGGCCGACGGGAGGCCGACGTCGTGGAGGTACGACTGGAGCGCGCGCTGACGCTGGGCGCGGGGTCCAAGGAGCTGGAGGCCCTGGTGCAGGCGAGGGCGCCGCGATGGTTAAGCGATCTGGGGAGGGCCAGAGAGGGGCTGAGGTTCAGCGTCCCAATGGCGCTGGGAGATGACGCGGGTGAGGACGAAGAGGGATGGGATGAGCAGACGACGCTGGAGCCCGGGCGGGGAGCGATGCAGCAGCGTCGTTTATTGGCGAGGGCTCAGGCCCTGAATGCTCTCGGACGGGGAGAGGATGCACGAGGCGTCTTGAGCGAGATGGAAGCCGGGGAGTCCTACTCTCAGGCGTGGGCGGTGGAGAGGCTTCGGTCTCATGTGGTGGAAGGAGATTTGAGGGGGGCAATGGACGTCGTAGAGGACGAGGAGGATGAGGAGCGGCGTCGCGTTTTAAAGGGGATTGTGAGTTATTATCGCGGCAACTTTAGTGCTGCTTTCACGGCTCTAAAAGGAGAGGGAGCCCCGATGCCGGCTGTGGTGCGCATCGAGGCCTTGTCATTTAAGGCCGATGGTCGTCGAAGGGAGGCGCTGGCGACCATCGATCGGGTCGGCCAGGCAGTGGAGTGGCTGTCGATGGATTCGGTGCGCGGCCGGATCTTGGCGCGTTCCGATGGGGAAGAAGACGAGTATCTGTCCAAGGAGCGTGGGAAGGAGCCGTCGTCGATGACGACGGTAGATGTGATCATCGACCGTGGTGCCGAGGCGTTCTGGCGTCGAGAGCCGGGGGAGGCCAGGCAGTGGCTGGACAGGGCGCTGGAGTTGGCGCCGGAGCATCCCGAGGCGGTGTGGAAACGCCGGCTCGTCGATCGCGTGGAAGGTGTTGGAGGGAGCAGACGTTATGCCACATCGACGGAGTGGCGTGGCGATGAGGATTCCATGGAGCTGCTATTGGAAACGGGATACGTGCACCTGGATTTCGGGCGCTACCAACAGGCCCGGTCTATCTTTCTGGATGCGTTGTATAGGGATCGCCAGGAATTGGAGGCCATCCGTGGCCTGGCCAAGGCCTATATGGGTTACGATCCGGCACGGGGGCGGCGAGATTTTGATGGGCTATTGGATAATTTTACGACATCGACGGCCGATCGGTTGGGGCGCTCGGAGATGAAGCGGTGGATCGCTGTCTTCGACGGGGTTCGGGAAGGGGATGAGTCGGGGCTGGCGATGTTGCAAGAAGCGCTGGAGTGGGGCGGAGATCGGCCGGTGTTGCTGAAGGAAAAGGGGCGCTACCATGAGGCCCGGGAGGAGTGGGCGCAGGCGCGGGAGGTCTATGGACGAGCGCTGCGCGTGGAGCCGACGTCTGCCAAGGTCACGATAGGGTTAGCGCGAACGGCACACGCCCAGGGGGAGATCGATGAGGCAAGGGATTACCTTCGCCAGGTGTGGCGCCTGGAGCCCTCGGCGCCAGTGAGGGAATCGGCCGAGGCGTTAAGGGCTGCATTGGAGGAGGCGCCATGAGTCAGTGGCCCAGGGCGATGGCCGGGGGCCTGTGGCTCGCGGGAACGGTTCTCTGGTTGGCGCCGGCGTCGGCCTTGGAGGTGAGCATCCGAGGGGAGTCCGAGCTGCGGTGGGACGTCGAACGGATGGGCACGGCGGTGTGGGTAGAGGCTCAATTGGTTGACGACGTGGGCGAACCCCTACCTCAGAGAGAGGTAGGACTGCGCCTCGTGGGGGAGCAAGGCGTGGTCGACGAGGTGGCGGAGCACACCGATTTTCATGGCAGGCTCGAGGGCTTGCTGGAGGGGAAAGAGGGAGAGCATCGGCTGCAGGCCCGGTTTGATGGATCGCACCACGTGTCTGGGACGGCGAGAGAGATGGAGGTTATGCTGGAGAGACGACCAGCCGATATCACGATGGAGGTGCCGCGATGGGCGTGGCGCGAACAATCATCAATACCGCTCCAGGCCCATATAAGCATCGACGGCGTCGGTTGGCCGGGATACGCCACGGTGTGGGTGGAGGGCCGAGAGGTGGCGTCGATGGGCCTCGATCATCTGGGGCGAGGAGAACTGGATCTAGGCCCCTACCTAAGCGCGGGCGACCAGCAGGTGGAGGTGTCAGTATCCCAGGCATCAGGCGGTGAGATTGGTCGTGAACGAGCGTGGGTTCGGGCGGTCGATGAGGTGGATATCGATGGCCAGGTGGAGGAGGTCTTTGAGCGCCAACGGCGAGGGGTCATGCTGCAGGCGGTGATCAGCGATGGTGAGGAACGATTGGAAGGGGTGGAGGCGTCGCTGATCTGGGAAGGAGAGAGCGATATAGTAGAGGAGCGTGTGGAAAGCGATCAGCGGGGCGGGGTGGAGGCTTTTTTTGAAGCGAGTCGGTTCGGCGAGGGGCCCTACCAGTCGCGTATAGAAGTGGACCTGGGTGAGGGCCAGCAGGTCATGTGGGAAGGGGAGATCAGGGATGGGACGAGCGGTGTGGAGGGGCGGTGGCTGCAATTTCTGGCGTGGGCGGTGCTGGTGGCCGGGGTGGCCTGGGCCAGCACCCAAACGCTGGGCGTGCTCGTGGCGCGCCGGCGGAGCGGCGAAAAAGAGGAGGAGGCGTTGCCGGACGAGGAGCAGATGGACCCGGTGGAGCCGTCGACCAGTGGCATCCAGGAGCCGGTCAGCACGGAGGGGGGCGAGTGCTCGGGATGGCGTTTGGTGGCCTGGGACCCCTGGCGCGGACAGGTGATCGATGGGGCTAAGTATTGGGTCGACGAGCACGTACAGACGGTCAATGGACAGGGCGCACTGGTGATCGATGAGGAAGAGGCTCCCAGGTGGTCGGTGCGAGTGGAAGCACCGGGGTTTATGGGGCGAGATATCACGGCGCAGGATGTGCCGACTAGAGGGTTGGTCCGGGTCAAAATGGTCCCCGTGCCCCTGGAGGTGCAACGGCGCTTCAGGGAGCTGGCACGCCAGTTGGGCCATGGCGATCGATGGGGCGAGTTGACGCCACGAGAGTGGGGTCGTCGCCTGGCCGAAGAGGAGCTGACGGGAGAGGCTCAACAGCGCCTGGAGCAATTGGTGAAGGTGGTGGAGAAGACCAATTTCAGCGCTCACGACTATGACGAGGAGATCGTTGACGAGGTTCGGCTTTTGGTGCGCAGCGTGCTGGCGGCAAAGAACCGCGCTGGCCAGGGAGGGCGATATGCGGAGGGCCGATAAGCGATGCGTTGCGGCCCTGGTGATGGTGGCCCTGGCGTTGATGGTGGGCCGACCTGCGATGGCAACGCCCTATGGGGGAGAGGATGAGGGATGGGAGGGGTATAGCCAGTGGGTGGCAATGGCGGAGCAGGGAGGCCTTTCGCTGTCCATGGAGGATCGCCTGGAGTGGGATCGCCTGGAGGTCGATGATGTGCTGGTGGTCGTATACCCGGAGGTGGCGATCGATGTGGGGGATCTGGCGTCCTTTGTCAGCGATGGGGGCAGGGTGCTGTGGATCGACGACTTCGGGCAATCCGATGAGTGGCTGGAGCGCCTGGGGATCCGTCGTGATATAGCCGAGGATGGGTTGCCCCACCGGCGATTCGTGGATGATGAGCCGGGATGGCCGGTGGTACAGACCAGTGGTCATCACCCACTGATCGATGGCGTCCGTGAAGTGGTGGCCAATTATCCGGCCGTATTGCATCACCCCGGAGGGGCTGTCATGAGCTACGATGATGAGGGTGGGTTGGTCTACGATATGGTGATGGGTGAGGGGCGAGTGGTGGTGATGGCCGATCCGGGATTATTCATCAACGGCATGTTAGAGGTAGCCGACAATCGGCGGTTGGCGGCCAATACGCTGAGCTATCTCTGCGAAGAGGGCGATTGTCGGGGGTGGATGGTGGGGGGCGTATTTGAGACGTCGGGGCGCTACGGGGAAGCCTCGTCTCAGGGGCTCGTCGACACCTGGAACCGGCGCATTCAGGAGGTGTTTCGGGAGCTTCCGGAGACGCCCTGGATGGTCTGGGTGGTGCTTTTTATCAGCATGGGGGCCATGGCCTATCTGGGGAGTTGGTTTCGATGGCGGAATCCGGGTCGTTTATCGTCGATCATGGATGGTCACCGGCGAGATATTGCTCCACCGATGACGGAGTACGATTGGCACATCAATCGCTTTTGTGGAGACGCCAAGCGCGTCAATTACGCCCTTCCGGCAGCCATTCTAAAAGAGCGATTTCAGGTCTTTTGGGACGATGAAGTGGCAGGCCAAGGGCCAGATGGAGAAGTTGAGCTAGGGGCCGATGCCATCGTCGGTGCCTTTGGAGGCCAGTGGTCTGGGGAGGAGCGGCGGCGGCGCCAGGCCAAGCTTCGGTCATTTATGAGTCAGTTAGAAGAGGTGCCGGACCGGGCAGCGATCGTGGTGGACAAGGAGCCATTTATTTCGGGCGTCGAGTTTGACGGCCTGGCGCGTGGCATCGAAGATATCGTGGATTGGATTGGAAAAAAGGATGAGTATGAGCGACGTTTTAGAGAGCTCCAGCGACCGGCCGGATGGAAGCGGCGTACCCGAAGGGGTCAGAGGCGAGATCGGTGAGGTATTCGGAGAGATACGGTCCCGGGTGGGCGAGGTCTATGTGGGCTCTTCCCAGGTGGTGGACGCCCTGATGGTGGGGCTTCTGGCGCAGGGGCATATCCTCTTGGAAGGCGTGCCGGGGGTGGCGAAGACGACCATTTGTCGGGCCTTTGCGGCGACAATTGGGGCTCGGTTTCGTCGCATTCAGTTTACGCCCGATTTATTGCCGGCCGATATCACGGGTAATTTTGTGCCCGACCTGCAGCAGCAGCGCTTCGAACTTCGACGGGGTCCCGTATTTGCCAATATCGTCTTGGGCGATGAGATCAACCGGGCGCCTGCGAAAACGCAGGCGGCCTTGCTGGAGGCGATGCAGGAGCGGCAGGTGACGATTGAGGGGGAGACATTGGGATTGGAGCAGCCCTTTATGGTGCTGGCCACCCAAAACCCGGTGGAGCAACAAGGGGTTTACCCGCTGCCGGAGGCCCAGTTGGACCGGTTTTTGATGAAGATACGCCTGGGGTATCCGTCGCTGGATCAGGAGATCGAGGTGTTGAGGCGCCATCGCCAGCGGGTGCCGATGCCGTCGCAGGTGGTGGAGGCATCGACGGTGGCGCAAATGAGCCAATGGGTGGAGGAGGTTCATGTGGAGGAGGAGTTGATGGGCTACGTGGTGCGCCTGGTTCGGCGAACGCGCGTCGATCGCGACACGACCCTTGGGGCATCGCCGCGGGCCACGCTGGCACTGCTTCGGAGCGCCCAGGCCCATGCGCTGATTGAAGGTCGAGACTTCGTGCTGCCCGATGATATCCGAGCGTTCGCCAAGCCCGTATTAGCGCACCGTTTGGTGCTGCATCGAGATGCGGAGTTGGAGGGCGTTGGGAGCGAGGAGGTGGTGGGGCGAGCCCTAAAGAAGGTGTCCTACGCCGAGAAAAAGGCCACGCAACGATGAGCCCCCACCTGACGCAGCGAGGCAAGTGGCTCTTCGCCAGCGGGGCGGTGTTCGTGGTGGTGGGAGCGATGGCCAATCAGGCCTTGGTGGTGGGGTTTGGGATGGTCGCGGTGGCCCTGATCGTTGTGGCCGCCTGGCGGGTGTTGATGCCCATCTGGCTGGCCGAACAGCGATTGCTAGCGGGCGAGTTTGAGGGGCACGGTGAGGGGTGGTCCCATCGGCAGATGACGCTGGGGGAGCGGTGGCGGGCCACGTGGTGGATCACCAACCGATCCCATCGGGCCGTCCGAATCCGAGGTCTATGGGTGCGCAGCGAAGGGGTGCTCAGCACGCAAGGAATCGATGGTCCCTATGAGGGATTGGTCGTCCAAGGAGGTCAGGCCAAAGGTCTGGCGCTGGAGGTGGTCGGTGAGGCCGTTGGATGGGGGAGTATTCAGGGCGTGGATGTGGTCATGGGCGATGCTCTGGGGCTGGTGGAGACGCGGGATTATCTGGGTGGGATCGAGGTCATCGCCTGTCGACCGTCGGCGGTGGAAAGCGCGTCTTTGTCCAGTCTTCACGGCGGATCACGGCCGTTGGATCGGGAGGTGAAGGCGTCACGGCGAGGGGCGGAGGGGATGAATTTTAAGGAGTTGCGGGATTATCAAAGTGGCGACTCGCTGCGTTCCATCGCCTGGAAAGCGACGATGCGGCAGCAGCGGCTAATCAGTCGGGACTTTGAGATCGAGGAGGGACGGCGAGAGGCCCTGGGGTTGGATATATCGACGTCTATGAAAGCCGGCCCGATGGGAAGCAGTAAATTCGACCAAGCCCTGGAGGTGGTCTATCGCCTGAGTCAGGCATGGTTGGCCGGGGGGCGAGAGGTCGGGCTATGGAGCTTTGACCACGATGTATTTGGTGGGGTGGCCTGCGACCTTGGCCGGGGCCAACTGCGTCGAATCGGGCGTCACCTGACACAGGTTCGCTATCCCCTGGATCGGGAACGCACGGCGTTGGACGACGAGGAGATGATGGAGGCCACGGCTGATTACCTGAGGGTTCAGGAGCGCCTGGATTTTCGTCGGGGGGGCGACGAGGTCGATCAGGGCCTATTGGAGCGGTGGATGCACGCCGTGGAGCGGCGCGAGCGAGGGCGTTTGGGCGATTGGGAGTTGGGGACAGAGCCGGTCGGCCAGGCGACGCTGAGTCGGGTGAGGCAATTCTGGTACTATCGGGGGCTGGCACCGGCGCCGCCCTCGGAGTTGCGGGCTGGTACCAAAGAGTGGGGTCTGGCGGAATTGATCAAGGCATCGGCGCTGGACGGGCGGGTAGGGGTGGATCGGCTGACCATTGTCAGTGATCTGTGCGGGGTGCGAGATATCGATCCGTTGAGAGGGCCGTTGAGAGTTGCCCAGAGGCGTGGCGTGGAAGTGCGTTGGGTGGTGCCATTTACGCCGAAGTACCGCTCCCCCGACGCGATCACCGGGGTTCGCCAGGGCGTGATGGTCGATCTATTCGCCGGGGAAGAAGCTCGAGAGCGCAGTCAATTGGCACGGCGCCTGGAGGCCTTGGGGACACCCGTGAGCTGGATGGAGCCGGCCAGCCCATGGCGTGATTGGCTATGAGGAGCTGTTGGCTGATTCGTTTCGTCGGCCCACTTCCTGAAGAAAGTCGTAGAAGTACTCCCAGGCGCTCCAGAGGCTAAAGAAGACGCTGATCAGCAGCAGGTAGAAGCCGATGAGATGGAAGTTTACGGTCATCTCGTAGCCATAATAGTTGACCTGGTAGCTAAAGTGGATGATGAGGCCCAATAGACCGGTCATCTGGAAGGCCGTCTTGAGTTTTCCGGCTTCCCCGGCGCTGATGACCATGCCCTCGCCGGAGGCCAGGGCGCGCAGGGCGGTCACGGAGACCTCTCGGGCGACGATCAGGACCACGATCCAGGCCGGGAGACGGCCCATGGGGATGAGGGTGATCAGACAGGTGAGCACCAGTAGCTTGTCGGCCAGGGGGTCGAGAAATTTCCCGGTCATGCTCACCAGACCCTGGCGACGGGCGATATACCCGTCGAACCAGTCGGTGACGCCGGCGACCCAGAAGAGGATGACGGCGATGATGCAACTGACGGGATCGCCCCAATAGATAAAGAGGGCGACCACGGGGATCAAAGCGATCCGAAAGAGGGTCAGGAGATTGGGAATGTTGACGATGTCCTGGCGGATCGTTTGGGCGCTCACGGCGAGTCCTGGTCGGCAGAATACTGTTGAAACCAATAATAGACGGAGACGACGTACTCGCGCGTCTGGGCGTAGGGAATGCCGTCGTGGCGTCGCACGGCGACGTCGCCCGCATTGTAGGCAGCGAGGATAAGGTTGATATCGCCATCGTAGCGATCGATCAAGATGCGCAGAAATTTGGCGCCACCGAAGATATTCTGACGGGCGTCGAAGGGGTCGTCGACGCCCAGGGATTCGGCGGTGCGGGGCATTAGTTGCATCAAGCCCATGGCGCCGGCGTGACTGATGGCGTCGGTCTGGAAGGCGCTCTCAATACGCATGACGGCTTTGATAAAGCCAAAGGGGACGTCATAGGCCTCGGCGGCCTCGGCGATAATATCGTCGAAGGCGGCTTCTCGGGAGGAAAAGGGCAGCGTCGACGAGCCCATATGGGGAGTGATGGAGGAGGAAGACGAGGAGGAGGTGTCGGTGTCAGCACCGGAACTGGAGCGAGGCCCGGAGGATAGCTCCTCCAGGAGCGTATAGCCGGACTGGTCGCGCTTCTCGGTGGTGATGAGCACCTCCCCGTCGGGGGTCTCATAGGTATACATCTGGGCGGCGGCCGTGACCGGCAGGAGGAGCCCCGAGAGCGCGAGGGCGAATTGAGCCGCGGTGGAAGACATGGACATCATGATGGGTCGAAGATGGAGAAAGATCAGCGATTATGCAACGCAGTAGAGGGGAAAATATCTTCCATGGCAAGTTTTGTTGCTGCGGTGCATCGGAAAAAAGGTGGTCAGTCACGCGTTGGTGTTAACCATTGGCGCGTGGTCAATTAAGGGGCCGGCGGTGCGTACAGAAAACGCCCTGGGAAGCTTCCCATTTTGGGCCACGGCTGATACGCTTCCGGCGCCTGTCGAGTCGACGATTTCAGCGATCCCCGGCCCACCGAAAGAGCCAGGGCCAGTCTGGAACCATCGGCTCGTCGATGGACTCCCCATTTTACGAAGATTGATCGGGAATGGAGAGAAATTGAGCTCAAACGCGGGCGGCGAGGTCGTCCGGCAGATCGCAATATGATGGTACCCATGGTCTCCAAGGGAGAATATCCATGAGCAAAGTGAAGTTGAATATCGATGGAACGGAGCACGAATTTCCGCTGGTCGAGGGAAGCGAAGGCGAGGTTGGTATAGATATCGCCAAGCTTCGCGGAACGACCGGCACCGTATGTCTGGATCCAGGCTACGGCAATACCGGTTCGTGCCAGAGCGCCATCACGTATATTGATGGGGAGAACGGCGTCCTTCGCTATCGGGGCTACCCGATCGAGGATCTGGCGGAGAATGTGTCGTTTGAAGAGACCATCAACCTTCTGGTGTGGGGCGACTTGCCCGACGAAGAGCGGTTGGAAGAAGTCAAGACGACGATGACGGACTACGCCGTCATCGACGAGGGCATCAAGGATGTGCTCGATGCGCTGCCGCGAACGGCTCACCCCATGGCCATGCTGTCGACGGCGGTGTCGGCGCTGGAAACCTACTACGATACCAGCGGCGAGAGCGATGAGGATGTGCTGCGAGTGATCGCCGGCATGAACACCCTGGCGGCGTATATTTATCGACGCCGCGAGGGGTTGCCCTATACCTATCCGGCGGAGGGGTTGGGCTTTGCGGAGAACTTCCTGCACATGATGTATGGGAAGCCCGGCGCCGATCCGGATGTCGATGAGGCGGTGGCCGATGCCATCGACAAGCTGCTGACCCTGCACGCCGACCACGAGCAGAATTGCAGTGCGTCGACGACGCGCATGGTGGGCAGCGCCCAGAGCTCGCTATATGCGTCCATTGCCGCTGGCGTGGGAGCCCTGTCGGGCCCGCTGCACGGAGGAGCGAACCAGCGTGTGCTGGAGATGCTTCAGGAGATCCACGATGGCGACGGGGATGTGGCCCATTATGTGGAATTGGCCAAGGACAAGTCCTCGGACTTTCGACTGATGGGATTCGGGCACCGGGTCTATAAGAATTTCGATCCGCGGGCCAAGATCCTCAAGAAGTCGGCCGACGACGTGCTCAATGCGCTGGGCAAAGACGACCCGCTGCTCGATATCGCTCGGGAGTTGGAGGCGGCGGCGCTGGAAGACGATTATTTCGTCGACCGACGGCTGTACCCGAATGTCGATTTCTATAGCGGCATCATCTACCGGGCGCTGGAAATTCCGACGGAGATGTTCACCGTGATGTTCGCCCTGGGTCGGGTGGCCGGGTGGGTTGCTCAGTGGAATGAGATGCGAAATGATCCGGCGTTCCGAATCCATCGTCCGCGCCAGATCTATATCGGTGAGAACGAGCGACACGTCACGGCGATCGACGAGCGCTAAGCACGGATAATGCGCCACGAAAAAGGCCCCGGCTTCTTGGCGAAGCCGGGGCCTTTGCTATGTCCCCCATCGCCGGGGGAGGGGAAATCGATCAAAGAGGCATATTGCCGTGTTTTTTAGGGGGGGATTGGGCGCGCTTATTTCGGAGCATATCCAGGGACTGGATAAGTCGCGGTCGGGTGTCGATGGGGCGAATCACTTCGTCGATATAGCCCAGCTCAGCGGCCTTGAAGGGGTTTGCAAAGGTTTCGCGGTATTGCTCGACGAGACGTGTTTTTTCGGCGTCTCGGTCCTCGGCGGCAGCTAATTCCTTGCGGAAAATGATGTTGACGGCACCGTCGGGTCCCATGACAGCGATCTCACCGGTGGGAAAGGCGAGATTGATGTCGGCGCCGATGTGTTTGGAGCTCATGACGTCGTAGGCGCCACCGTAGGCCTTGCGGGTGATCACGGTGACCTTGGGGACTGTGGCCTCGGAGAAGGCATAGAGGAGTTTGGCGCCATGCTTGATGATGCCGCCGTATTCCTGGTCGACGCCGGGCAAGAAGCCGGGGACGTCGACAAAGGTGACAATGGGGATATTGAAGGCATCACAGAAGCGAACGAAGCGAGCCCCTTTGAGGCTGGCGTCGATGTCGAGGCATCCGGCCAGGTGAGAGGGCTGGTTGGCGACGATGCCGACGGAGTGGCCATCGAGTCGGGCGAAGCCAACCACCATATTGGGGGCGAAGTCGGCCTGAACTTCGTAGAAGTGGTTGTCGTCGACGACGTGGCCGATGAGTTCGGTCATGTCGTAGGGGAGTTTGGGGTCCTCGGGGACGAGGTCGTCCAGCGCCTCAGCTCGCCGGTCCACAGGGTCGTCGGTAGGCAATAGGGGTGGGTCTTCGGCATTGTTGGAGGGAATGAAGGAGAGGAGTTCGCGGATACCGGCGATGCATTCTTCCTCGGAGGCGCACTCAAAGTGGGAGACGCCACTTTCCCGGCTATGGACCGTGGACCCGCCCAGTTCTTGTTTGGAGACCTCTTGGCTGGTGACGGTTTTGACGACGTCGGGGCCGGTGATGAACATATAAGACGTGTCTTCGACCATGAAGACAAAGTCCGTCAGGGCCGGGCTATAGACGGCCCCGCCTGCACAGGGGCCCATGATGGCCGAGATTTGAGGGACGACGCCGCTGGCCTGAACATTGCGGTGGAAGATGTCGGCGTAGCCAGCGAGGCTGACGACGCCCTCTTGGATACGGGCGCCGCCGGAGTCGTTAAGACCGATGACGGGAGCCCCATTTTGGCGGGCCAGGTCCATGACCTTGCAGATCTTTTCGGCGAAGGCGCCGCTGAGACTTCCACCGAAGACCGTGAAGTCCTGGGCGAAGACGTAGACCGTTCGGCCATCGACCTTGCCATAGCCGGTGACCACCCCATCGCCGGGGATTTTCTTTTCGTCCATGCCAAAGTCGTTGCACCGGTTGACCACGAGCTTATCGAGTTCCACAAAGGAACCGGGGTCGAGGAGCAGGTCGATACGCTCGCGGGCGGTCATTTTGCCGGCGTCGTGTTGCCGGTCGATACGGGACTGGCCGCCACCGAGTTCGGCCTGGCGTTCCAACTCTTCAAGGCGCTGTTTATTGGACTGTTCAGACATAGAGAATCCTTTGGGTCGATGACGGTGGGGATGCCGGGGGGAGGAGCGTGCGGATCAGCTCTGAGGATCAGTCGCCGGGCCATCGGCCTCACTGTCGACGGCGTCGGTATCGTCATGGTCGTTGCTGGCCGTGGGGTCTTCGCCGGTGGGGTCGGTCAGAGCGCGGAGGAAAACGTCTTCGAAGCGTTGAGCGGAGTTGCCCCAGGAGAAGTCGCGCTCCATGGCTCGGACCATCAAGGGTCGCCACTTTCGGTAATTTCGGTAGGCCGACGCAGCTCGGTCCAGGGCACCGGCGAGGGCGTCCTCACTGAGGGGTTTGAAGGTAAAGCCCGTGCCCTTGTCGGGGTCATCGCGCAGGTCGGCCACCGAATCGGCCAGTCCACCGGTGTGATGAACCACGGGGATGGTGCCATATCGCATGGCGTAGAGCTGCGTCAGGCCACAGGGCTCGGTTCGGCTGGGGATGAGAAGGATGTCAGCGCCGGCCTGGATGGCGTGGGCTTTGGGTTCGCTGAAGTCGATGTCGATGGCGACCCGTTGGGGGAATTCCTTCGCCAGCGCATGGAGCTTGTCGATTAGCGCGTCGTCTCCTTGCCCCAGGACGACGAGTTGAAACCCATCGCGGGGGCCGTCGGCGTCCTTGAGCAGGGAGCGCACAGCGGGGATGAGCATATCGGTGCCCTTGGCCTCCGAGATGTCGCCGATAACGCCCACCAGCGGAAGGGTGGGGCGGATGGGAAGGTCCATATCGTGTTGGAGCTTCGCCTTGTTCTGACGCTTTCCGTTGAGACTCTCCACATCGTATTGGACCGCGATATGGCGGTCGACGTCGGGGGACCACACCGAATAGTCAGCGCCGTTAAGGATGCCCACGAGGTCATCGGCACGGTCCTTGAGGATTTGATGGAGGCCGGCGTCGTCGTCGCTCTGTCGGAGCTCTTCGGCGTAGCCTTCGCTGACCGTGGTGATGATATCGCTGTGCAGGAGGCCACCTTTGAGGAAGTTGAGCTGCCCCTGGTCGTCGAGGAGTTCGGCGTCAGTGTTATAGGACTGGGGAAGGCCGGTGGCATCGTAGTGTGCGTCGGCATCGAAAGCGCCCTGGGAGTCGATATCATGAATCGTCAGGGCAATGGTGGTGTCCTCGAACTCGTCTTCGTAATAGTGGCCGGCATAGATAGGGGCGAGCGCGCTGGGCCAGTCCTGGCAATGAAGCACGTCGATGGGTAGCGGCGAGTGGCGGCAATATTCCACGGCGGCGCGGCTGAAGAAGGCGAAACGCTGGGCGTTGTCCTCGAAGGGTTCATCGCCGTCGCCGTAGACGCCGGGTTTTTGGAAGTAGTCCGGGGCATCGATGAAGACGATACGGCCGCCCTGAGGAAGGCGGGTCTCCCAGAGGGTGGCCTCCACCTTGGCCTGGTGCTTGCTTTTGGTGGGGACCTCCAGGGAGAAGAGGCGACGGCTGAGACGCATGGCCTCGGCGTCCAGGTGACCATAAAGAGGGGTCAAAAGAATGACGGAGTGCCCTCGTTTGGCCAGCGCTTTGGGGAGACTGGAGGCCACGTCGGCCATGCCGCCACGCTTGGAGAAGGGGGCTACTTCGCTGGAGGCGATCACGATGTTGAGGCGACGTTTCGCCCGATGTCGAGAATCATCCTTGTCGCTGATAAAAAGGGACAAATCCATACGTCAATCCATGCGCTGGGGAATGGCCTCCCGGACGGCCCTCGATGATTGGAGGATGTACGTGGGAGGCCGGTATTTGGTTGCGACTTGCCGCCGCGCTTAGCCATCCGAAGTGAGCAAGAGGACGCGGTGGCGAAAATTCAAGGCCACTGTAGGCGGGCCAGTGATAATACGGTTCGCCCCTGAGATCAAAGGCACTACCGAAAGGGGATAAAAAAAGCCGCCTTCATCGTAGATGAGAAGGCGGCGGTCCGTGCTGGGCCTGCGACGAATCAGGCGTCGTCGCTGAGGTCAGCGTCTAACTGCTCAAAGGAGCGAATGGCCTGCTTGAGGCCGGCAATCTCACGCTCCAGCGTCTCGATTTCATTGTCCACGTCCTGGCGCTCAGCCTCCAGCTGGGCCAATTTTTCGGAAGCGCTCTCGATGGCAGACTCCAAAGCGGATTCGGACGATTGGTTTTGTTCTTCGTTGGTCATGATAGGGTTCCTCTGAGTGGAAGTCGTCGTCTGGAATTAAGTTTAGCGTTGGCGTGCAGGCAATCAGTCGCAAAGCGACCATTTGCCTCGACCTTCTTCGCGTTGGAGGAATCCCTCTTCCCCGAGAGTATTCATTACGGAGTAGACATAGCTGATGATGCTCTTATCAATATCGCCCTGGCCATCGCCCTCGATTTCACGAAGTTTGTCGATGACCTGTTTGGTGCGAAAGGTATCGCCCGTGCTTCCAACAAGACGACAGATTTGGCGGATTTGATTTTTTCGGGCACCACGGGGGGGGCGTTTGTTGCCCTCGGGGATCACGACGGGATCGATGCCGTGAACGCTGGCATCGGAGGAGGATGGATGCTCTCCGCGAAGGATGGCCTGCAGATCTTGAAGGGCTTGGCGTGCCTTCTTTGTGCGGCCTTCGTACTCCCGTCGTTGCTGACGAAGCTCTTTCAACCGAGCCTGCTTCTGTTGGAGCGCTTCTTGAAAGTTTTCGAGTTCACCAGAGAATGTCATTGACATGGTTATTGTCCTTTTTGATTGATTGGGTGGTCAGTCATGCACCGCAAAATCACGAGAGCAAAAGTGTGTCCCCTTGGTCCATATGGTAATGCCCCAATGACCATGGCCGGTGCAATTTGTCCTATGATGATCCCGCCCATAGATGGTTAATGCCAGCAGTTGGGTTGAATGTCAACTGTGTTTTGCTGGGTGAAGAGTCAAGGGGTGAAGGTTGAATGATGGCAGGGGTGGCATTCACAGGGCAGTGACAGTGAACTGACCTTAGGGGAGAGGTCATCTAGAGGTGGCGGAGGGCGGTGCGGGAGGAGGCTCGCTAGAGGATAGGAGAAATAGGATGAAAACACCGGGGGAGGGCGAAAGGAAAACCAAAATTGGATCTGTACGGGACTGGTCGGTGGTTGCTAAGGTCGAGGCGATTCGTTGGTCACTTAGCTCGAGCGCGGAGTAAAAATCATGGCTGATCTCTTCAATCCCTCGGAACAACACCAAGTGCTGAGGGAAATGGTCCGGAGCTTCGCAGAAAAGGAATTGGCTCCTCAGGCGGAGGAATATGATCGGAGCGAGCAGTTTAATTTGGCATTATTTCGAAAGCTCGGGCAGTTGGGGCTATTGGGAGTGACGGCGCCCGCAAGCTGTGGAGGGTCGGCAATGGACGCCACGGCGGCCGTCATCGTCCATGAGGAGTTGGCCGCTATCGACCCTGGCTTTTGCCTGGCCTACCTGGCGCATTCGATGCTGTTTGTGAATAACCTGGCGGTCAATGGGTCGGAGGAGCAACTGCAGCGTTGGCTGCCGGCGGCGTGTTCCGGAGAGGCGGTGGGAGGGATGTGCATGAGTGAACCGGGGGCGGGGACGGATGTGCTGGGAATGAGTGCGACGGCGGAGGTTGAGGGGGATGAATATGTACTCAATGGGCGCAAGATGTGGATCACCAACGGGGCGGTAGCCGACGATGAGTTGGGCGACATCTTTTTGGTTTACGCGCGCACGGAACCGGGAAACCGTCAGGGCCTATCCCTATTCGTGGTAGAGAAAGGGATGGAGGGGTTTTCCCTGGGGCAAAAATTACACGGCAAGCTGGGGATGAGGGCATCGACGACGGCGGAGCTCGTCTTTGAAGATGTTCGGTTGCCCAAGAGCCATCTGGTGGGGAGCGAGGGCACAGCGGTCAAACATATGATGCGCAACCTGGAGATCGAGCGCTTGACCTTGGCGGCCATGAGCCTCGGAATCGCTCGCCGGAGCGTGGAGATCATGAATGGGTATGCCAAGGAGCGAGAGTCCTTCGGGGAACCCCTCAATCGCTTCGGTCAGATTCAACGCCATATCGCCGAGAGCTATGCGGAGTATATGGCCGGTCGAAGCTATGTGTATCAGGTGGCTCAACAACTGGGGCCGGAGGGCACGGGCAGTCGGATGGATTCCGATGGGGTCAAGTTGTTTTGCTCCACCATGGGAAAAGAGGTGGCGGATCGGGCCATTCAGGTGTTGGGAGGATACGGGTATGTGGCGGAGTATGAGGTGGAGCGGCTATGGCGAGACGCCAAGTTGCTAGAGATCGGTGGTGGGACCATCGAAGCTCATCAGAAAAATATCACCCGCGACCTGAGCCGGCTGGAAAAACTGCGTTGATGTGAGAGGGGGAGGAGGGGTCAGGCTGCGTTTCGGGCGTCGCGCACGGCGTCGACGCCACGGCGGATGAGGCGAGAGTCGATATTCGGCTGCTGGGCCCCCTCGGTGAGGATGCGTCGCCATCGGCGGGCACCCGGTTGCCCATAGAATAGCTGGATCATGTGGCGGCTGATGTGATGGATATTGATGCCTCGCTCATGGACCCAGTGGTCGATGTAGTCGCACATGGACAGGGCAACGTCGACGCGGGTGGGAGATGGCTTCTGGCGGCCGTAGATACGCTGGTCGGCATTGGCGAAGAGAAAGGGGTTTTTGTAGGCGGCGCGGCCGATCATGACGGCGTCGACATGCTGGAGGTGTTCCTCGACGGTGTCCAGATCTTGGATGCCGCCGTTGGTTTCAATGATCAGGTGGGGACGCTGGCGCTTGAGTTCATGAACTTCGTGGTGGCGAAGGGGGGGAACGTTTCGATTCTCTGCAGGGCTGAGCCCTTGCAGCCAGGCCTTGCGGGCATGCACGGTGAATCGTCGGCAGCCAGCGTCGGCGACGGTGTCCACGAAGTGCAGCATATGGTCGTAGGTGTCGAGGTCATCGATGCCGATGCGGTGCTTGACGGTCACCTCGATGTCCACGGCTTGATTCATGGCTTCCACGGCCCGGGCCACCACGTCGGGGGAGCCCATGAGGCAGGCGCCAATGCGGGCGTTTTGAACGCGGCTGGAGGGGCATCCGACGTTGAGGTTGATCTCGTCGTAGCCCATCGATTGGCCGATGCGCGCAGCCTCGGCGAGGTCGTCGGGGTCGGAGCCACCGATCTGGAGGGCGATGGGGTGCTCCGAGGCATCGAATCCCAGCAGTCGCTGGCGGTCGCCGTGGATGATGGCACCGGTGGTGAGCATTTCGCTATATAATAAGGTGGCGCCGGTGATCTTTCGCATGAAGTAGCGAAAGTGGCGGTCCGTACGCTGCATCATGGGAGCGACGCTCAGAGGGTGATCGAAGGAGATGGTCATGGCAGATCTCCGGGGCGGCGAGGGAAGAGCCCGGTTGGAGAGTCGTCGGGCATCACGGTGGAGAGCGTCCAAAAGAGGGCGGCGATCCAGACGCATTGGGCCATGAAGAGGTGGAGCAATTGGATCCATCCCGGGGCGGCGAGCATGACGTTGACGACGCCGACCAGGGTTTGAGCGATGACCAGCCACAGCGTCCAGTTGGCCCAGCGCTCCACGATAGGCGGGGCGTCAGGTCGCAGGCGAAGGACCCAGGTCAGGGCCATGAGGTAGGCGGCGGTCATGATGGCGATAATGGGGTGAAAGATACGCAGACGCACCAAGAAGTGATTGGCCGCCGATAGGTCCTCTCGCACATTGGCGAAGAGCCCCTCGCCGATGGTGGGATCCGTCGGGAAAAGGGTGTCACCAAGGGCCGTGACGGCGCCGGACATGCTGGTGAAGATGAGTCCCATCAGAGCGATGAGCAGAAGCCAGGTGGAGGTGGAAGCGCGAGCCCAATCGGGTGCCGGTTTTCCAGTGGACCACCAGGCGACCAGCGCCGCCGAACCGGTCAGCGCCAGGGTGTTGACCAGGTGGATGGAGATGACGACAGCTCGGGAGACGGAATCGTCGTCGGCGACCAGTTCCGCCAACACCAGCCCAGCGCCGATAAGGGATTCGATGACGATGAAGACGGCGGTGACGATGGTGGCAAAGAATACGCGGTGGCGACCAAAGAGCTTCCAGGCCCAGACCATCAGGGCGATGACCATCGGGCCCAGGATGCCGGCGGTGACCCGGTGGGTATATTCGATGAGGGTTTCGTATTCCTGCAACAGATCGGCGGGGATAAACTCGCCATGGCAGTCCGGCCAGTTAGCTCCGCAGCCGGCGCCGGATCCGGTGATCCGGACCCAGGCGCCAAAGAGGATCACAAGGAGCATATAAAACAGGAAGATCCAGGCGTAGGTGGTAAAGGATCGGGAGGGAGAAGTGCTGGACGATTGCTGTGCCATGGTGCGACCTGCAAGGGGAACGACAGAGGTGGAGTAACCCACCGTTGGTACGCCTATGAGCGATAGATAAAAGGTGTCAGAGATGCAAGGGTTGTCGCCATCGTTGAAGGGGTGTTAAAAGCCGAAGACCGACGTGTAGAAAACTCCAATTTGTCGAGGAATGAACCGTGAAAGAGACACCGATGATTGCCGATCTTCTGGATGGTCAGGTTGAGCCTGGCGAAATGGTCACCGTGGAGGGATGGGTGAGGACCCGACGAGACTCCAAGGGAGGGTTTAGCTTTTTGGAGGTTCACGACGGGTCCTGTTTTGACACGCTCCAAATCGTGATCGATGGGGATCTGGATAACTATGAATCGGAGGTGTTAAACCTGACGGCGGGGTGCTCGGTGCGAATCACCGGAGAATTGGTGGCCTCCCGAGGCGCCGGTCAAGCCGTGGAGGTGCAGGCCAACGAGGTGGAGGTGGTGGGTTGGGTAGAAGATCCGGATACCTATCCGATGGCCCCCAAAGAACACACGATGGCGCACCTTCGTAAGCATGCTCACCTTCGGCCGCGCACCAATCTGATTGGGGCCGTAACTCGGGTGCGTCATACCCTGTCGTCGGCGATCCATCGATACTTCGACAAACAGGGCTATTTCTGGATTCACACCCCGATTATCACCTCCTCCGATGCCGAAGGGGCCGGGGAGCTATTTCGGGTATCGACCCTGGATCTGATGAATTTGCCGATCGGCGATGAGGGTTCGGTGGATTTCTCGGAGGATTTCTTTGGCAAGGAGGCGTTTTTGACGGTGTCGGGTCAGCTCAACGTCGAGGCCTATTGTCAGGCGATGAGCAAGGTCTACACCTTCGGGCCGACCTTTCGGGCGGAGAACTCCAACACGTCACGGCATCTGGCCGAGTTCTGGATGGTGGAGCCGGAGATCGCCTTCGCCGACCTGAACGATGCCGCGGACCTTGCGGAGGATTTTCTCACGGACATCTTCCAGGTACTCCTCGAAGAGCGGGCCGACGATATGGCCTTTTTCGATAAACACGTCAGCCCAGGCTGTGTGGAGCGGTTGGAGCAGCTCATCGAGGCGTCGTTTGAGCGCATGGACTACGGAGAGGCCATCGATATCTTGGAGTCCGTGGAGTCGGAGCAAGACTTTGAATTTCCCGTCTCCTGGGGCATTGACCTGCAGTCGGAGCACGAGCGCTATCTGGCGGAGGAACACGTGGGCCGACCGGTGGTGGTGATGAACTACCCCAAAGAGATCAAGGCGTTTTATATGCGTCTCAACGATGACCAGAAGACGGTGGCGGCCATGGACGTGCTGGCGCCGGGGATGGGGGAGATCATCGGCGGCGCTCAGCGCGAGGAACGACTGGATGTGCTGGAGGAGCGCATCGAAAAGCTGGGCCACGATCTGGAGGAATACGATTGGTATCGAGATCTGCGTCGCTACGGAACGGTGCCTCATGCGGGCTTCGGGCTGGGCTTTGAGCGATGCATCGCCTATGCCACGGGCATCGAAAATGTGCGCGACGTGATTCCCTTTCCGAGGACGCCGCGTAATGCCGATTTTTGAGCGACGTGACGAGGCGGGAGGCTAATGCATGGAGATCATCTACGAAGATGAAGTGGTGATCGCCGTGGCCAAACCAGCGGGTCTGCTCAGTCAGCAGACCCGCGACCCCAACCGGGATCATGTGGTGGCGAAGCTGCGTCGCAAGCTGGAGAATCGAGGCGAGGATGAGCCCTATCTGGCGCTTCATCATCGACTGGATCTGGGGACGTCGGGGGTGCTGGTGTTGGCCAAGGATCGGGCGGCCAATAAGGGGTTATCGACGGCCTTTCAGGAAGGAGAGGTCACAAAGATCTATCGGGCCCTGGCGACGGTGGACGGAAGTCAGCGGCCGCCGATCGACGATGACTTCAGTGTGGCCAACCATTTGGCCAGCGATCCCGAGGGGCCGCCAGGCAGGCAGACCTCGGTGCGAGCCGGCGGGGATTGGGCAAAGACCGATTTTGAAGTGGTGCGCCGTGCGGGACTACTGTGGGAGCTAAAAGCGATGCCGGTAAGTGGTCGCCGTCACCAGATCAGGGTCCACCTCGCAGAGCGTGGGCTGCCCATCGCTGGCGACGAACTGTACGGGGGCTGTGCCAACGAGATTGGGACGCAGGCGCCGCGCATGATGCTTCACGCCCACCGGCTGATGATGCCACACCCGGTGAAGGATACTTATTTGGAGTTGGAGGCGCCCGTTCCCTCGAGCTTTGAGCGCTTGATGGCGTCAGTCAAGCGCGGCCAGTAATCGCTCACAGTGGGTGGTTTGAAGTCCCAGGTGGGCGCCCTTATCGATATAGTCTCGAAAAAATAAGCGGGTCTGGTCGCCGACCTTGGTAAAATGAACGCGAAGGTAGGTCTCCAGATCGAAGGGGGTGACCATGGGAGCGGCGCTGAGGGCGCCGCGAATGGCAGTGGGCCCCAGCAGTTTCATGCTCATCGGGGGCCGGGCATCAACGGTGGCGGCGACGATGGCCATGATTTCGTTGGCCGTGTCGGTGACCTGCCGACGATGGTCACGCGTCTTTTTCAAGCGTTCCAGGGACCAGTCCAGGGTCTCCAGAGTGGCGATGAAGGACATCAAGAACGCCGATCCAAAGGCGGCGAGCGCCGGGGTGTTATCGTCAATTTTGGCGCGCATACCACCGTCGTTGAGGTGGGAGATAAGGGGGGATAGGAGCGGTCGAGGGCCGCTGAAGAGAGCCGGCGTCAGCGGCGGAAGCCAGAAGGCGGTGGCGTCATGGTCCAGGGACTCGCCGGGCAAGGGGGCCGGGTAGGCCACGGCGGTAATGAGACCGGTGCCGAGGCGGTCGTCGGGGATCCACTGGTTGATATGGTCGCGATCGTCGAGGCCTGGGAGCAATGAGATGACGCCCGTGGAGTCGTCGAAGGTCTCCAGAAAGGGGCCAAGCCAGGGGCCGCGTAGTCCGGTGGAAGGGATGCAAAAGAGTACCCGGTCGCAGGTATAATCTCGGAGCTCGTCGATGGAGGAGAGCGCCGTCTGTGGCTCGAATATCAGGGTGGAGTCGTAGCCCTGGGAACGATCGTAGAGTCGGTAGCCCTGCCGAGCGTGGTCGGTGTAGCGCGGACGGACATAAACGTCGACCTCGGCGCCACCGCGGGCCAGGTGGTAGCCGTAGAGTTGACCCACTGAGCCGGCGCCGACGATGAGGATACGCATGATGGGGGTCCGTGGCCAGGAGTGTTATCTGGAGCGTTAATAGGGGCGGTCTGGGGGGGCGCAAGCTCGGGCGGCGCGGCGCCAATTATTCAGCTCGTCAAGGGGAATCGAGAGCCGTGAGGCCACCTGCTTGAGATCATCTGCCAGAGGAGCAACGAGTTCGTCGAGGGGAGGGGCGTGATCGGTCCAGATGGCCAGGGCGTGCAGGGCCTGGCGATCATGATGAGCGCAGGGAATCTGGTTGTATTTCTTCTCACCGATCAGGGGGTGCCCGGCGTGCTGGAGGTGGGCTCGGATTTGGTGCGTTCGTCCGGTGCGAAGCCGCGCCAATATCAGGCTGTAGTGGTTGCCGGTGCTCAATCGGGCAACGTCAGTGACCGCTCGTTTGCCACCCTCGTCGACGGCGACGGTGGTATAGGCGTTGTCATCGTTGATGCGCCGAATGGGGGCGTCGATCGTCATTGTGGCCTGCGAGACGACGCCATGAACCAGGGCCACGTAGATTTTGTCGACGCCCTCGCGCCAGTCGCTCTGCCAGGGGTGGACGGCCGATTTCTTGAGGCTAAAGAGGACCACGCCGGAGGTGTGGCGGTCCAGTTGATGGAGGGCCCACACCGGCTGGTCAAAGTGCTCCATGAGCCGGTATTGCAGGCAATTCGGATCATCGAGGTCATGGCCCGTGGTGGACAGGCCGGCGGGCTTGTCACAGGCGACGATGGTGTCCGTCTGGGCGAGGATGGTGGGGCCCATGCGCGAATCCTTGCGGTCTTAGATTTCGTCGTTCAATGCCTGGGCGACCTCGTCGGTGAGATCGAGGTTGTGGTAGATCTCCTCAATATCATCGTGGTCCTCGAGCTTGTCGATGAGCTTCATGTTGCGCTTGACCGTATCGAGGTCCGGGGTCAGCGAGTTTTCAGCGACCTTGGTGATCTCGTCGGTGATAAAGTCGGTGAGGCCCTGGTCCTGGAGCGCGTTTCGCACCTGGGCATAGGATTTGGGCTCGGTGGTAATGGTGACGACGCCGTCGTCGATCTCGAAGTCTTCGGCACCGTGCTCCAGGACGAGCATCATGAGCTCATCTTCGTCGTCGACTTCGTCGTGGTTGAGGCTGAGGAGTCCGTGGGAGTGGAACATCCAGGAGACGCAGCCGTCTTCGCCGAGGTTTCCGCCGTGATCGTCGAGCATGTGGCGAATTTCAGCGACGGTGCGGTTTTTGTTATCCGTTGAGCCTTCCAGAAGGTAGGCCACGCCGCCGGGGCCGTAGCCTTCGTAGCGAAAGTCGGTGTAGCTGACTCCCTCTAATTCGCCGGTGCCCTTTTTGATGGCCCGTTCGATATTTTCCTTGGGCATATTGGCGGCTTTGGCCTTGTCGACGTAGACCCGAAGTTCGGAGTTATACTCCATATCACCGCCGCCACGACGGGCTGCGGAGGTGATCTTTTTGCTCAATTTGCTAAAGATCTTCCCCCTCTTTTTGTCCTGCTTGGCCTTTTTATGCTTAATATTGGCCCATTTACTATGTCCTGCCATCGGTTGCCTCCAGGTAGCAAAAGGAAGGGATAAACCCGTGAGTGTGGAGCACTCTATAGCATTGAGTCATCGAACTTCGAAAGTAGGAACGACGCATGAAAAAACCAAGTGGATCAATAGTCATCGGGGTCACGGCGGGGTGGATGCATGGCGACGAGCAACGGCGACGGTTCAATGGCCGTCCCCTATTATTTCTGGAGCGCTCGATGGGCGAGTGGCTTATGGGTCGCCAGGGGTGGTTACCGATGATGATTCCAGGGGTGTCGGAGGCAAGGGAGGGGCGCTGGGACCCGGGGGCCTATATGGAGGTCATCGATGGGCTGGTGGTTCAGGGCGGGGTGGATGTGGCCCCGGAGAGTTATGGTGAACGCCCTCTGAGGTCGCAATGGGCCGGGGATCGTCAGCGTGACCGCTACGAGGTAGCGCTGATCGAGGCGGCGTTGGACCGAGGGGTGCCGGTGTTGGGGATTTGCCGAGGGCACCAGATTCTCAATGTCGCCCTGGGAGGAAGCTTATACCAAGATATTGCCACCCAGGTGGGCAGGGCGGTGCAGCACACGAGACGCGAGCTCTATGAGCGCAATACCCATCGCGTGGCGTTGGTCGAGGGGAGCGGACTGGCTGCCCGATATGGTCAGTTGGAAGGGCGGGTCAATAGCGTGCACCACCAGGCCATCAAGGAGTTGGGCCAGGGTCTGGAGGTGGAGGCGCGAAGCCCGGAAGACGGGATCATCGAGGCCGTGCGTTGGAGGGGCGATGGGTATGCCCTGGGGATTCAGTGGCACCCGGAATTTCAGGCCGAGGACTCGCAGGACCTTCTCGATGCGACGGTCTTGCTCGAGGAATGGGAGGAGGCCGTCCGCAAGGGCGGAGGAGGCGGCGAATAATCGGCGATCGTGGTGAGTTATGGAACAGTGGAGAGATTAGGAGGTTTGCATCGTGCAGCGGGGCTCCCGTAGATCGGGGCGACACTGCAATGAACGAATGTGGATCGAGGTTGTGAAACCCGATCGGATCGGAGAAGTGAGGCACCGATGGCGATGAAGAACCCCTACGAATTCAACCTGGTGGAACCCCGGCCCTGGTGGGGCACCGAGGCGGACGAGGATCTGCACGTGATGCTGGTGTGCCCGGAAATCCCGGGCAATACAGGGAATATTGGGCGGTTATGCGCCGGGGCCAATATGTGGCTCCATCTGGTACGCCCCCTGGGGTTTGAACTCGACAACCGCTATCTCAAGCGGGCCGGGCTCGATTATTGGTCGCATATTCGATTGTGCGTCCACGATGAGTTGGAATCGGCGCTGGCCCCCTTTCCGGAGGATAGGTTATACTTTTTTACAAAGAAGACAGATCGGCGATATACGGAGGCCAACTACCAGCCAGGCTCCGTTCTGGTCTTCGGACGGGAGACGAAGGGCCTCGATGAGGAGGTCCGCCACCGCTTTGACCATCGGTGCTACTCCATTCCGATCAGCGAGCATGTTCGCAGTTTGAATTTATCGAACGCCTGTGCCGTCGCGACCTATGAAGCGATGAGGCAATTGGCGTGGACGCCTATCGAGGGCAAATGAGGCCATGTGAACCAGCGATTCGGTACATACGAATTATTGGAGCCCATCGGTCGCGGCGGGATGGCAGAGGTCCACAAGGCTCGGACGTTGGGCGCCGAGGGCGTTTCCAAGACGCTGGTCATCAAGCGGATCCTTCCGGAGTTGGCGACGGATAAGCGGTTTGTGGAGCTGTTTATCGCCGAGGCACGGCTGGCGATGGATCTCAACCATCCCAATATTGTGCAGGTCTACGATTTCGGAAAGGTCGATGAGGTTTATTACCTGGCCATGGAGTATGTCGATGGGGTGCATCTTGGTCGACTGATGGATGCTGCCCGTCAGTGCAGTCATCCTGTCGGCCTGGGAAATGCCATCTATATCGCAACTGAGATCGCCAAGGGGCTGGACTACGCCCATGGACGAATCGATGAATTTGGTCGCCCCATGGGGCTGATTCATCGCGATATCAGTCCCCAGAATATCATGATCGGCCGCCAGGGCGCGGTGAAATTGCTGGATTTTGGGATTGCTCAGCGGGCCGACGAACGCTCCGGGGAAGATGAGCGCTTCGTAGGTAAAGTACGCTATATGAGTCCCGAGCAATCACGGGGGGAGGCGCTTGATCAGCGAAGCGATCTATTCAGTCTGGGGACAGTGCTCTACGAAATGGTCACGGGGAGCCCACTATTTGACGCCACCGACGAGGCGACGGCCCGAAAACTCGTGCGGTCGGCGGTGATTCCCGATCTGGGATCGATTGTGGAGGTGCCGGAGGAGCTGGAGTTCATCCTGTACAAGCTTCTGAGTGCCGATCGGGAGCAGCGTATGGAGAGCGCTCGACAACTCCAGACTCGCCTGACACGAGTGCTCTACGGATTGGCCCAGATCTATGATGGGACGACGCTGGCGCAATACGTAGCAGAGTTGAGCGACAAGTGGGCCGAGCTGGAGCGAGAGAAAGGGTTGTTTGGCCCCAATGGAACCGGGGAGTTGGAGAACCGTCGCCAGGAGCCAATCACGGCGGTGACGGGTCTGGTCAACGCGTCGGAGGGAGCGGAGCTTGGGGGCATACCGAGTGCACCCTCAGGGGTTAGCACGCGGCAGCGCAAGGATGTGACCTTGATCTGTGGTGAGGTCCGAGGAGGTGGTGGCAAGGGCCAGGGGGCAGACGAGTCCTTTGAGCAGATTATCGAATCGATTGCCTACAAATATGACGCGGTCATTCATCGACTGGAGGGATGGCGCTTTTGCCTGATGATGGGCATTCCCATGGCGACGGCGACGGACGCCACGCGAGCTGCTCAGGTGGCATTATTGGTGCGGGAGGCCGTGGAGGGGCTGAGGTTGGGGGAGGACGACAAGCCGGTTGTCCAGGTGCCGATGGCCATTGGCAAGGGAGAAGTACTGCTGGAGTCGGTGGGCGGTCAGGAGGATGGGTTTGCCTGGGAATTAAGAGACGGGGCGCAGGCTCGCCTGGAAGCGGTGGTGGAGTTGCTGGAATCGGAGATAGCGCTGGACAGCGCGGTTCGGGCGCGAATCGAGCGGCGCTATCGAAGCCGTGAGTTGGCGTTGGAGGCCCCAGACCATCCGGGGGGGCTTTACGCGCTGCAGGCCCCCAAGAGCGTCGGCGAGCAGATTCGCGAATTACGCCGCTCGTTCGAGCAGTTTCACGGACGGGAGATGGAACAAAAGATCATGCGAAATCGCCTCCGAGCCACCTTGATGGAGGGGCAGGCCCGGGGCCTGATTTGGATGGGGGAAGCCGGGGTGGGTAAATCAACGCTGATCGAGGGGTTCCTGGAGCAATTGAATCTCGACGAGGTGCGATTGATCCGCGGGGTGGCCACGCCGGCTCATCGCGATGTGCCCCTGGCCAGTGTGCGGGCCCTCTTTGGCGAGATCATGGGCCTGGAACTCGGTGGAGACCGGGCGACGTTGGAGCAGCGGTTGAGGGACTATCTGAAGGCGGCGTTTGGGGCGTCCAATGGAGGGGGGCAGGAGATGATCGGGCCGTTCCTCGGTTTGTTCGGGCTTCGTCAGGGGGAGGGTCGGACCAGCAGGCGTCAGGAACTATTTGCAGCCCTGAACCGTGTGGTCAATCGGGAGGCCCGGCGAAAACCGCTGGTGGTGGCCATTGATGATATCGAGTTCATGGATCCGGTGATGATGCATTTTGCAGCCCGTTATTTTGACGAGCGTCCTGGGGGGGCGGTGTTTTTCGTGGGCACGACACGGGGCGAGCGGGAAGTCAAGCACGGTCGCGTATGGAAGAAATTGCTGGAGGCCCAAGGGATTCGGGTGGAGCGGCTCCCGGAGTTATCGCAACGCAGCGCCGAAGAGTTGGTACGAGGACTGTTGGTCATGGAAGAGGAGGAGGTCGATGAGCAGGTGGTGCAGCGTTTAGTGGAGCGCTCGGGGGGGAACCCGCTCTATATCCAAGAAGTGGTCCAGTCGTGGATCACGGGTGGACAAGAAGCCAGGGCAGATAGGGAGTTGCCGTCGAGCCTGGAGAGTATCCTGGCGGCGCGCTTGGATCGGATGAATGCTGGCGAACGGGCGGCGCTTCAGCAATTGGTGATCTTGCCGGAACCGTTCACCGCCGACATGGCAAAAGAGGCCCTGGGGGTCCAAAAGGGGCCGATAGAGGACCTGGTGGAGGAGCGAATCCTAGAGGTCGCTGATCCCCATGGGAAGAGCTATCGTTTCGCCAGCGACTTGCTTCGCAGAGCGGCCCGTCGGGGGGTGCTGGATGACGATCGCGTGCAAGCCCATCGCCGAGTGGCCGAGTACCTCAAGCAACATCACGAGCGATACGGAGGGGTGGTGGTGGCCGAGCAATTGGAATTGGCGGGACAATTGGAGGAGGCGCTCCAGTGGTACGAAGGGGCAATCGAGGAGGCCTGCACGCAATGGGGGGCCGAGCAGTGTTTGCAGATTTGCGATCAACTGCTGGAAAAAGAGTGGTTGGATGGGGCTGGACGCCGGCGCGTATTGCGCTGGAAGGTGACGTCGCTCCGAGAGGTGGGGGTGACTCGGGAGTGGAAACAGGCCCTCGACGAGTGGTCGAGCATGGCGTCGGAAGAGGAAATAGGCGAACCACGACTGCGAGCGATGGCCGAAGAAGTCCGCTTTGATCGTCAGGAAGGTCGTCTGGCGGAGGCCCGCCAAAAAGCGCAGGAGTTAGCGGCGATGGCCAACGAGCACGGCCACCGCCATTTCCAGGCCCTGGCGTGGCGATTGGAGGCGGTCATCGATTTGTCGGAGGGCCGTCGCCATCGAGCGCTAGGCCTGGTCGACCGGGCCATTGGTTCGCTCCATCGTCAGGATCGAAGCCAAGATCAGCGCCTATTGATCGAGTGCTATTCCACGCGAGGGGTGATCCTCCGTCAGAGTGGGCGCCATCGAGAGGCCCTGGAGGCCTATCAGACGGCGCTTCTTATCAGCGAGAGCATGCCGTCGACGACGCTGCATAGGCAATTGTTGATCAATAGCGGGTTGGCTCATGCCTATCTGGGCGAGTTCGCGAGGGCCAAGGAGAGCTACCGCCAGGCGCTGGCGGCCTGTCGCCGCATGGGCCATCGACGGGATGAGGCATTGGTGTGGGTGAACCTGGGTCATCTATACCAGATGCTGGGGCGCGGTGAGCAGTCCCTGGAGTGCACGTGGAGAGGCCTCGCCCAGGCTCGCCGGGCGGAGGACGTTCACACCGAGGTCGACGGGTTGATCACGTTGGGATTAGCCCATTTGGAGCTGAATCAACTGGAAGAGGCGAATACGTTTTTGAAAGAAGGGCTGGGCGAGGCAAAAAACATTCCCCATATATATATGATGGTGTGCGCCATGCTAGGGCTTGTCCAGTGGGGCCTTCGAAGGGGCGGCGAGGCGCGTTTGAAGGAAGCCAAGGAGCGGGCCGAGCACAGCTTAGAGTTGAGCCAAAAAACGGGCCTGATGTGGGCGGAGGTCATGGCCCAGTACCTATTGTCTGAGATCGCCAAGCGCCGTGGCGAGAGGCGAAAAGCCCTGGAGTGGTCGGCGTTGGCAGTCAAGGGGCTCGACGGCCTGGAGTTGTTTGGTGAGGACGCAGTGCTGGTGGGGCGGGCGGAGTTATTGGACGACGGCGACGAGGAGGGCCGGGAATTATTGCAACGCGCCTGGGCGCTGACGCAGCGCCGTCTGGAACAGATCGACGAAGCGCCAGATCTACGAGCGTTTCAGAGACGCGAGGTGGTGAGAAAACTAAAGGCGCTTAGACAGGCCGAGGGCTAGGAGCTTGTGGCACATAAGCTCCGCATCGTCTCGGTTCGCTATGCGAAACAGGCTCCTAGCGCCAATCACTGCCCCGGCGTAGGTCGGCAAGGGCGTCGGAGAAGTCATCGGGATAGGGAGAGGTGATCTCCAATTGAAATCCGCCGGGGTGGCGAAAGCCGAGTTGATAGGCGTGCAGGGCCTGGCGATCGATGATGGAGGACTCGCCGGTGCGTCGCCCGCCGTAAATATGATCGCCGAGGATGGGGGCGTGAGCCTCGTAAAAGTGCATGCGTATTTGGTGGGTACGACCGGTCTCCAGACGGCAAGCCACGAGGCATGCACCGCAGTCAAAGCGCTCCAGGACGCGGTAATGAGTGATGGCTCGACGCCTGCCGCCATGGTGGCCCGTAAAGCGCACCCGCTCATTGGGGTGCCGATTGTGAGGGGTGTCGAAGGTGCCCTGGGGGTCGAGCCCTGGTCCGTGCACCAGGGCATGGTAGACGCGGTGGACGGCGTGGTCTCGAAATTGGTCGCTTAAGCATTGATGGGCCCGGTTATGGCGGGCGATGACGAGAGACCCAGAGGTGTAGCGGTCAAGCCGGTGGACGATGCCTGGTCGCAGGTCCCCTGCCTCAGATGAGAGGCCACGTCGGCCGAAGCGATGCACGAGGCCGTTGACCAGGGTGTTGCGGGGATGAGAGCGCGCCGGGTGGACCACCAGATCTTGGGGCTTGTCGACGACGGCGAGGTGAGAGTCCTCATAAAGCAGCGCCAGATCGATGGGCTCGGCGTCGGCGCTGGGCTGGATGCGAGGAGTGTAGTGCCACTGAATACGATCGCCTGCACGGAGTTTATGACCCGCTTTCTGGACCTCTCCATTGACGGTGATGTCGCCGGCGGCGATCTGCTTTTTGATCTGCGAGCGGGATAGCTCGGGCTGATTGTGTTCGGCGAGGAAGCGATCGAGGCGCTTTCCCACATAAGGATGGTCGTCGCCGATGGCGAAGCGGAAGGTTCTAGCGGCGCTCATGAATGGGGGATCACCAGATGGGGGATTCGATATCGCCGCATTGGGCGAAGACGCCGTCGATAAATGCTTTTTCGAGCACGTTGGTATTTTCCAAGACGTCTTCGTCAACGTATTGGCGCATGTAGGTCAGGGCCTCATTCCAGATGCCATCGATGACCTGAAAGAGGTTGTCGTTGCGAATACCCTCGGCGATTTTTTCCTGAATATCAGGGTACATCGTCAGGTCGGAGGCGATGACGCGAGCGCGGCGAGCAGCCTGTTTAGGATCGGTGATCTTGGCCATGGTGGTGACTCCTGGAGAGCGGCGTTGAGTGGGGTGTCGGAAAGTGTCCGACCACGATTATGAGGGGCAACGGGGTTGGATGCAACTTCAAGGTGATGCGACGATCCGATCAAAGGGCGTCCAGAAATTCAAAGTAGTCGGCGATGAGCTGGGCAGCATCGATATCAAAGATGCGGGCGATTTCGCGGAGATAGCCCCGTAAGTAAACATGTCGGGGGAGGACGTCGAGGTCGATGTCCTCGATGGCCGCCAGGTATTTGACGCCGATATGGGTCCGACTGCTGAGTTCTTGGAGGCTCATGGATCGGCTTTGACGCAATTTGACGAGGCGATCGCCCGGGGTGGGTCCCGAGGGGCGAGAGGGCTTGTCGGGGGCGGGTTTTTTGGAGGGCGTAGCGCCGTCGCCGGTGGGCGGTTTATCAGCGGGAGACGAGTCGGAATCGTCGGATGGGGAAGCTTCCTTTCGCTCGGCGGCGGGGGGAGGAGGGGCAGTATCGGTGCGGCGCTGGGTGGGACGAGTCGCCGGGCGTCGAGGTGAGGAGGAGTCGGCGTCGGCGGCCGTGAAGTTCTCACTGGGCATCGTTAGGACCTGACGATAGAGCTTCTCGAGGCGGTCGGCGACCTCGATGCGTCGGTCACCGTTGGCGAAGACCAGAGAAATGGCATGTTCGCGGCGGTATCCCTCCCACAGACGCCGGCAATATTGACGGACCTCGTTGCGACTTAATTCCGGGTTCAATCCCATGCGTCGGGCGGGGTGAGCGTCGTCGGCCGTGGGGATGGGGCGGGGATAGCGCAAGTCGACGAGCTCAATGTCGCGGATATGGCGGGCCAATAGCTCGATATCATTGGTCAGGCCATCCTCGTTTCGAGAGGTATTGGTCCCGGTGGTCCGGCGGTTGTAGAACCAGCGCCGGTCGGCGTACTCGATGGAGGCTAGGACCCTCGGGAATAGGCGCAACTCGCAATAAAGAGCGTGACTGAGGACAAAGCCCAGGTCGTGTTCGGCCCCCTCGCGCACGAGATTCACGAGCATGTAGGTCTCCAGTCGCTCCAGGGTATCGTCGATGATGGCCCGGGCATCGGAGGAGGGGACGTCGAGTCGTAAATCGTGGGTGCGAAAGTCGAGCGGTTGGTGAAAGAGCGATTCGATGAGGTCGTCCTCGAAGTCGGCGGCATCGGGGTGGTAGGCAATGGCGCGAAAGAGGGTGGCTCGAAGGTATTGGGTGGTGGCCCGGAGGGAGGCCGGTTCCGGGGAGGCGACCAGGATAGGGATGTCGCTGAGGGCGAATAGCTCCACGTCGAGGGCGCGGACCTGGTTGGAGAGGTCGAGAAAGACGTAGTCAAAGTCCAGTTCGTGGAGCTGAGTCAAGAGCTCCATGGGGTCGAGCTCAAGGGGGGAAAACGGGTAGCGCTGGGTAACACTGATGGCCGTCAGGAAGACGTCATCGTAGCCGGTGGGGACGATGAATTCAGCGATGTGGCTGTCGGATTCGCCCAGCGGCGTGCGTGCGTCGCCACCATCGGCGAAGGCAGGCTCCGGGCAGCGAAGCAGGATGTTGAGCGTGGGGCAGCTCATGGCCATGTCGACGCAGAGTACCCGAAAGTCGTGGCGCGTCAGGGCGCGGGCGATATCGGCGCAAAGGGTGCTGCGTCCGGTGCCGCCTTTACCGCCGCCAAAGGCGACGACGGTGGGGCGATCATCATGCAGTGGGGGGGCGACACGGTTCACGTCTCCACCTCGTTGGGGTGCGTGGGAACGTCCTCTGGAGGACGGCTGCAGAGAAGCATCCATAGAGCTTGACCGGTTCATGGTTGCTCAGGGGTCGCTGATTGACAAGGCCTAAGTTGAGTCCCCGGTGTCGCTTGGCATTTTGGGGTGTGCGGGGTTAGGGTAGGGGCGTTCACAGTCAACGAAGTTGCCGAGCGATTTCTGTCATCGGAAGTCGGTTTGGCCAATTGAGGAATCGTCACCCAACCGTCACGACCGAAAGCCGGGGTTTTGCCGTGCCAATCTTGAGTTATGAAGATCCCGATACGGGACAGCAAGTGGTTGTCGAGATCAATGAGGAGATGTCGGAGATCACGATTGGGAGAAATCCGGGCAATATCATCCGGATCAACAACCCATCGGTGTCGCGACGGCATACGAAATTCGTCTACGAAAACGGGGAATGCACCCTCTACGATCTCAACAGTTCCAATGGTACCTACGTCAACGGAATGCGCATCCAAAACCAGGTGCTGGAAGACGGTGATCTGGTGAGGGTGGGGGAATTTCCGTTGGAGTTTAATGAGGGGGCCAGCGATGAGACGTCTCAGGTCAATCAGCAGCAATTGGTGGAGTCGCTGCAATCGTCGTCGGCGACGGCACAGGAACGTCCGGCGGTGGGATTTGAGGGGGGAGGGATCGAAGAGCCGACGGCGGCGGTCGCTTCCCTGGCGGAGAACCGACCGGAGCAGGGCACGGATCACCAATTCGTGCTCGACGAGGGCGATATTGAAGAGGTGTTTGAGGTAGAGTCGGAGGAGGATGCCTTCGCGTCGGTGGGGGCCGATGACTTTGATGATCAGACCATTGAAGGGGGGGCTGAGATCGCGGAGGTCGCCCAGAGCCTGGCTCAAATGGAGGATGGGCGTGACCACGTGTCGACAGCGGAGCGAGAAGCGGAGGCCTCGCAGTCACCGGTTGAGGCTTCGCCGTCACCGTTGGAAGTGGAGGAGGCCAGTGAGGCAGCGGTGAAGAGGGTGGCCGAATTGGAGGCCGAAAACGAACGCCTAAAGGAGATCGTGGACGCCGATGCCGCGAAGTCCGGGGACGCCCAGATCAAGCGGTTGCGCCGCGAGCGGGACCGTTTAAGCGACGAGCGTCGGGGGCTGATGGGGCAGATCGATCAGCTTCGTGAAGAGTTGGAGCAAGCTCCCGATGAAGAAGAGATGGAGCTGCTGGAGGTGCAAAAAGAGGAGTGGAAGGGACGAAGCCAGGAGTTGGAAGAGCAACTGGAGGCCACGGAGGCCGAGCGCCAGGCGTTGGAGGAGACGGTGGGGCGTCTGGAGGCCTCCAAGGAGGCGCTGGAGTCGGCCGTCGAGGATCGGGATCACCTCGATAGCGAGCGGGCCGAATTGATCGCCGAGGTGGAGGCCCTCGAGGGGCAACGCCAAAGCTTGGAAGAAGCGTTAAACGACGCCCAGGAGTCGGTGGCTTCGTTGCAGGACGAGCTAGAGGCGCGGGACCAGCAATTGGACCAATCGGACGAGACGACCCAGGCGCTGACCCAGGAGATCGCGACCCTTGAGGACTCAGTGGAGCAGCTGGAGCAGGAGCTGGAGCGCCGCGATGAGCGCGTCGAAGCATTAAGTGCCAGCCTGGAAGAAAGCCGGGCCGAGGAGTTGCGCCTCAAAGAGCGTATCGAGGGCTTGAGCGCCGAGTTGGAGCGACGTCCGCCGCTCGATGAGGTGGATGAGGTGGTCGCGGAGCGAGACGAACTCCGAGAGTCCCTGGAGGGCCGGACGGCAGAGCGCGACGAACTCCAGGCGTCTCTGGACGCGGCCAACGACGAGCTGCGCTCCAAAGACCAATTGGTGGATGACCTTCAGGCCCGGCACGCACGGGTATCGGAGGAACGAGACAAACTGCGTCGCCAGCGCGACACCTTTAAGGAAGAGAAGGCGGCTTATGCCCGCGAGACCGACTATCTTCAGTCGGAGCGGCGCAAAAAGAGTCAGGAACTGGAGGAGTTGCGAGAGAGGGTTGCAACATTCGACGAGGAGAGGGCTCGGAAAAAGGCGATTTTCGAGGAATTGTCCTCCGATTTACGCCAGCTGGTCGAGGATAACGATCGCCTCACCGGGCAATTGGAGTCGGCGAAAGAGGCGCTGGAAGAGGCGCCCGATGAGGAAGACGTCCAAACGCTGCAGGAGGAGGTGGCCGCCAAAGAAGCCGCCATCGCTGATTACGAGGAAACGGTTCAGGAGCTAGAGGAGGATATCTCCGGGCTCACCCAGGATCTGGGCAATGTGGCGGAAGAGCGAGAGACGCTGGAGGAGTTGATCGAAGAACTGGAAGAAGAGGTCGAGCGGTTGCGCACCGAGGGGGCAAGTAGCGACGATCAAGAAGAGCGGTTGAATCAACTGCTCGAAGAAAATGAGTCCCTCCAGGAGGAGGTCTCCAACCAGCGGGCGAAGTTGGAGGAGTTGGAGCAGCAGCGCGATGAATGGCAGGCCATGGCGGAGGAGAACGAGGGTGGGGAGCAGGGAGGCGAGGAGTTAGAAGCCCTGCAAGAGGAGCGCGATGAGCTGCTGGGAGCCATCGAGGAATTGGAAGAAGCGCTGGAAGAGGCTCAGGAAGGGGGGGGCACGCAGCCCAATGGAGAGGTGGACGAGGTAGTAGCCGAGATGCAGGCCGAGATGGAGACGCTGGAGGAAACGCTGGCGGAGATCATCTTGGAGCGCGACCAACTCGAAGATGAGCTACGCCAGGCGAGAGAATAATCGGTCAGGGTAGGGACCACTGGCTCAGGACAGCACGGTGGTCCGAGGCTCCCCGAGGTGCGACGACCTCCACGTGATCGAGGTGAGCCCCGCAGGCGAGAATATAATCAATGCGCCGACGGGGATCGTCGGCGGGGAAGGTGGGCCGACACGCGAGGTCGTCGGCATCGATGAATCGCGTCTTTAGCTCCCGAAGCCACTGGGGGCTCTGGCGGCGGCCATCGGCATTGAGATCACCGACAATAAAAGTGGTGGGGAAGCGGGATGCCAGTTGGAGGGCCCGAGAGGCCAGAACCCGGCCCTGGGCCGGGCGATCGCTATCCAAGTGGGATAGGTGAGTCGTGAGAAAACGCAGCGATGCGTCGGGATGAACGATGGTCGAGGTGGCCAGGACGCGCGGTTCGTCATCGCGCCGGGGCAAAAGGGTGTGTTCTTGGGGCACGATGGGCCATCGGCTGAGCAGGGCGTGGCCATATCGGGCCGGCATGGGGGCGCAAGTGTGGCGTACAATGGTAGGGATGAAGCGGTGGTGACGATAGCCCAGACGTCTAGCGAGGTCATCCGTGGTGTCGCCAGAAGGCCCCATCTCCCAATGGTGACCCACTTCCTGAAGCGCGAGAATATCCGGTGGCCCCATGTCTGCGATGAGGGGGACCAGGGCGTCCAGCCCCTGTTGGATGCCGAGGCGAATATTAAACGAGGCGACGCGGAGAGTCCGGGCGACGTCGGCTGGTATCATGCTCGGCCCCCTCTAGATGCGGTGTCCAGGGGGAGTTCGATCGTGAACGTGGATCCCTGGCCGGGGGTCGATTGAACACGCAGGTGGCCGTCGTGTTGCTCGATGATTTCCTGGGTCATGGGGAGGCCGAGTCCCGTCCCACTGGTCTTGGTCGTATAGAAAGGCTCAAAGAGGCGCTGCTGGACGTCGGGATCCATCCCGGGGCCCTGGTCGCAAATGTCGATGAGGGCCATGGCGTCGCTGGTGGAGACGGAGATGTCGATGGTCTGTCCGGGGTCGCTGACATCGACGGCGTTCTGGACGATATTGAGGAGGGCCTGGCGAAGTTGTTGGGCATCGGCGAGGACGAATATGGGGTCTTTGGGCAGGTGGAGCTGGACGTGGATCTCTTGCTGTTCCCATTGCCAATGATGGAAGTCGATGAGGGCCTCCAAGATGGTTTTTAGGGGTTGGGTCTCCAGGTCTGGCGAAGGGAGTCGGGCGTAGACCAGATACTCCTCGGTGATGTCACTGAGGTGGTCGACCTCGTCGATGACGGTATCGAGTAGGGGCATGATATCCTCATCGTCGATGCCGCGCTGGTGGAGGGTGTCTTTGAGCATTTCGGCGTTGAGGTTGATGCTGGAAAGAGGGTTTCGGAGTTCGTGGGTGATGAGGCTGGTCATGCGACCGATGGTGGCGAGGCGCTCGGAGCGAAGGAGCGCTTCGTGTTGGTGGTGAAGGCGCTCGTCACGCCGGCGTAGGCGTTGAGCCATGGCATTGAATTCGCGAGCCAGGAGGCTGATCTCATCGCCCCGCTGGAGGCGTTTGTCCGCCAGGTCAACGGGGCGGTAGTCGCCATCGCCGATTCGCTTGGCGGCGTGGGTCAGATCGGTGAGAGGCCGAAGGGTGGCGAGGACAATATACATGAGGATGAGGGCCGTGATGAGGGCCACAATACTGAGGACAACCAACCCGTAGACGCTGGTGCGCTCTGTTTCGTCAGCTCGAAGTAGCGCTTCGTGGGTGGCGTTTTCCAGGTCGTCGCGGATGTGCCGAAGGGATTCATCGATCTGGCGACTGGTGTCGCGCAGGGATTCGCGCTTGTCGTCCAGTTGCGGTGACAGGGTGTCCGCCGAGGTGTCCTCGTCGAGGGCCAGGTCGCTAAAGGCGGTGACGTCATCGCTAAAGCGGTGGCCCTTCTCGGAGAGGTCCAGCAGTTGGTGATGGACGTCGGAGAAGGCTTCGACCTCGGAGTCCGGCAGGTCATCTTGGTTCGAGAGATAGGCCATGTCAGCGGCCTCCTGGAGGCGGGTGCCCAGATCGTCGGGAAGGGTATTCAACAGTCGGGTCAACTGCAGGGTTCGTCGCAGCACGGCGGGATCACCCTCGTTGAGGACGAGGTGAAAGTTGTTGAGATCGCTTTCGATGTCGTTGAGGTGAAGGCTCAGCGGCACGATCTGATGATTGAGGGCTCGGATTTGACCGTGGAGTAGCTGGGTTCGATGGACGCCGAACATGAGCACGAGAGAAAAGACGAGGGTGATAGCGGCGAAGGCAATGAAGACTTTGGTGGCGATGCCGAGGCGCATGGGGTGATGCTCGTGGGAGGGTCGGGGATGTCGGGCGACAACAGGGCACAGGCAGCAGCGATGATACCCCGGGGCGAGGCAGTTCGCGATTGACGCGAAAAAAGGGGGCATGCTACCAAGATTATTCGTTTATATATCGAGCGAAGCAAGCGCGCTGATCGCCCGCACGGAGCCGATGACCCTCGGGAGGGGTGTCGCACCACGAGCCGTGAGGCGGCGTCAGTGAAAAGGAAGAGCCATGGATTGGAAGCAAAAGATGTGGGGTGTTGTGGCCCTGTTGATGGCCTGCGGCTGCCTGAGTCTGGCCGGCCCCGGGGTCGCCTTGGCGGCCGACGAGGAGGAAGCCGCCGACGAGGTGGAGGCCGAGGAGCAGGACGACGCGCAGAGCGAGGAGGCCGGCGCCGGTGCTCCCGACGCGCGGATGCTCCTCTTGTCGACGACGTCGCTGGACGACAGCATCTCAGATATTGTCACGAGTCGCATCGACGATTCGATTCGCGATCGCATGGGGTCGGTGGGGCGCGTGGAATTGCTCGCCAGCTTCCGAGCCCTCTACGGCCAGGCCGGTGAGGAAGCCACTCAGGAAGCATTGGCGGAAGCCGAGCGCGATTACACATCAGCGATCGGCCTGATCAACGCGGAATCCTACGACGAGGCCGCAGATGTGTTGGCTCGAGCGGTGACGGTCTTGGAGGAGAATGTGGCGGAGTTGAGCAATTTTAATGTGCTCGTCGATGCCCTGGCCAATTTGGCGATCGCCCACCACCACACGGGGTTTGATCTGGATGCGAGGGATCATATCCGCCAATACGCCTATCTGGTGCCGGAAGACGCGCCGCGCTACGATGACCTCCCCGAGGAATTGGCCGAATTATATCGGGGAGAGGCTCAGCGGGTGGCCGACGCCGGGCCCGGTGTGTTGCGCGTGGAATCGGATCGCCGGGGAGCGGAGGTCATCCTCAATGGTGAGTCCGTGGGTCGCACCCCGGTGGACGTAGAGGATGTCGGGTTTGGCGAACACTACCTCGTGGTCCGCCATGGCGACGACAGTCACTCCGAGAAGGTCAGGGTTCGCGGGGGCGGCGATGTCACAGAAGTGGAGGTATCGCTGAGAGATGAAGGGGAGGCCGATGACGAGGACGCGCTGCCATCGTTTTATGTGGATTTAAGAGACACGCTGGGCAGTGGCGTATTCGACGGAAGTCTGGCGCCCTATTTCGATGAGGTGGCCACTCAGACGGGGGCCGATTATGTGGCCTGGACGCTGCTCCACAGCGATCCCGATGGCTACGCGGTCCATCCCTTTGTCTATCGCCAGTCCGATGGAAAGGTCATTCAGGGGGAAGCGGTGGTCTTTAACCAACAGTTGACCAACCTGCGGTCACGGAGCGCCGATATATCCGAGACGCTGGCGGTAGCGGTGGTTCATATGCCGTCATCGATGGCCGTGGAGGAGGTTGCGCTGGAGATCGAAGAGCCGGAGGAGCCGGCGGTGGTGGCCGATACGGGGGAAGGGGAGGAAGAGGAGGAAATCGATAGAGAAGCAGCCGCGGGAGAACAAATAGCGGAGCGGGAACCGGCAGAGGATACCGAGCCCAGCCCGTCAGAGGAGCCGGCGGTGACCCTCGATGATCCGGGGCCGCTGCCCGATGAAGGAGGGTGGAGCCGGCGTCGGTATTTAGGCATCGGAGGCGCGGCCGCCCTGTTGACGGCGGGAACGTTATTTTTGGTGATGAGCGGATCGGATGGAGCCCCCGGCTTTGAAGCGGAGGTGGAGTGGTGAAAACTATGCAAGTCAAGTGCAACTCGTGGATCGTTATAAGCGCCTGTGTGGCGATGGCGTTGGGGTGCGGGGACGACAACCCGGCGCAGGTCTCAGTGAAGGTATATGGCGCAGAGCACGTGGCGGGGGCGGAGTTTAGCTCGGGTATGCCGGAGATGAGCGACGCATCGTCGGTGGTGGTCCGGGTGACGGATCCCGTCAACGGAGAGGTGCTGGGCAGCGAATCGACCACCGTGGAGAGCGGTGGGATGAAGATGCCAGAAGTCAGCGGCGGCTCTCAGCGCCGCCTGGAAGTGGCGCTGTATAACGAGGGCGGAGAGCCCGTCGGGGCAGGGAATACCCCCGTATTCAGTGGCGGTGATACGGCCTTTCGCCAATTCCGTACGCTGGTGGGTCCGGTGGAGGATTTCTCGCGAATCGGGGCTGTATTCAGCCTCGCCGGCGGGCAAGAGTCGGTCAATGCGTCGGTGTTCGATGATAGCAGTCTGGACATGGAGGGCGTTGGACGCGTCGGTCACCGGATGGCAGAGACCAGCACCGGTCAAATCGTGGTGGTCGGCGGGGCACGGCTTGGCTCCCAGGCAGGGGCCACGGAGATGCCGGAGATCGTCGAGGTTTATAATGATATTCAACTCTTTGATCCGGCGACGGGCCACTTTACGGAGTTGGGCGGCCAATATTCGGTGGACTCGGAGTTGATCGGACAAGATCGCATGGAGGAAGGGCGCGCCTTTCATAGTTTGACGCCCCTGGGAGAGGATCGCTTTTTAGTGGCCGGTGGGTTCGGGCTCAGCGGTGAGTCGACGCGGCCCCGGGGAAGCCTGGAGATCATCGATCTGAACGCGAGCCCGGGCAATCGGGTCCAACCCCTGGGAGTGCAGCTCGATGAGCGGCGTGGCCATCACACGGCGACCTATCGGCCCGTTGATGGGAAGGTGGTCATCGCCGGTGGATTAGGGACGGGCGATGATGATATCCGCGACACCATCGAGGTGGTCGATCCGAGGGCGGCGGAGGTGGAACCGGGCATTGCCATGACGGACGGCCGAGTGGGGCATGGGGCTGTGCTATTGGAAGATGAGCAGACGGTGTGGCTGACCGGAGGGCGCAGCGACGGCGGAACGCTGTCGAGCACGGAGTTGGTGGCGCCGGGGGCGGGAGGCACAGAGAGCGAGCCTGGATTCTCCATGGATCGCCCTCGGGAAGCCCACGGCGCGTTAGCCCTGGGAGCAGAGAATAACCAGCAGGTTTTATTGGTAGGCGGCTATGACAATGGTTCGGCCATCAGCGGGTATGAGATGGGGACGCCGCTGAGGTCATCGGAGCCTTTCGTTCAGGGAGGCTGGCAATTGGAGCGGGCCCGCGGTGAGATGCAGGTCGTGATGATGCAGCAATCGGGGGATATCCTGATTTTTGGAGGAAGTGCCGAGGGCGTCATCAAGCAAAGCGCAGAGCGCTATCGCCTGGACCTCAATAATGTTCAAAGCCCTCTGCAGAGCATTGAACGGCCCATGGGAGAGATGCGATTTGGTCGCCTCGGGGCAGAGGCCGTTGTGGTCAATAATGGCCATGTGCTGGTGGCAGGTGGCCAAGATGGGTCTGGAGGGGCGCGAAATGATGCGGAGTACTTCATTGGTTACGATCCCGTGCACTGATGGGGCCAGGGCTTGACGCCAGAGGCGCCCCTTGCTAGCTGGTAGCGATCCCGTAAGCGGGCCCACCGAGCACCAGGTTGAGTTTGGCAACGATAAACGAGCAATTCCCAAGGAGAACCACGATGGCAGAAGAAGAGATTCAGGAAGGCGCCGAAACCCCTCAGGAGCAGCCCGAGGAAGAGCCAGAGAAGCAATATAGCGGCGAAAAAATCATGTGCTTTGTGTCCAAGGAAATGGTGCCCATCGAGGACACCGTGGAATTGGAAGTGCAGGAGCATAAAAAAGTGCGCGTGCTTCCGAAGTATATCAAATTCGATATGGATGCGTCGGCCTGACTACCGGGCCTACAGCACAGCTAAAGTGAAGACGCAGGGGCCGTGGCCCCTGGCGTCGAAGACCGGTCCCCATTTAGGGGGCCGGTTTTTTTTGTGCCTCCGGGGATGGTGGGAGGCAGTGGTATAGCCATCCCACTTTATCCCACCGATGACATGTTCAATGGGGCGACCGCAGGAGATACGGGACGTGGGAATGGGCTAAAAGGCCCAATATTAGGGCTTTATCAGAGTCTGGGAAGAAGTTTGCAGGGGAGGGTATCGGGGTGGGACGGGGTGATCCACTTTATCCCACGGTTAAGCCAATAGGCTGTGGAAAAGGGGCTTAAGTCCATGAATAAGCACCATAATAGGGTGGTTTTTGGGGCGCGTATTGGGTGATGCTATTCGCGCGGATATCGCATGGTTGTGCGTTGAGATAGTTTCTTGACGGGATCGGGGTGGCACCATATAGTGGCGATGTGGGATGAATTCCCATGAGGTGGCAAAGGGTGCCGATAAGGCACAGGTCGAAAGCCAAGGATGGCGCGACGACGTTGAGATGAAGGTCAAGGACGACTGGTGGTCAGTGATGAATTCGGATGGTGGCTATGTTTCGCGGTCAGTACGAGCACCGAATGGACGGGAAGGGGCGCATCAGCGTGCCGGCTCGGTTCCGGGAAGTGCTCCAAGACCTGGACGTCACCGGAGAGCATGCTGATCGCATCATTTTGACGCGCACCTTTGAAAACTGCCTCGTGGTCTATCCCATGGATAAGTGGCTCAACTTCGAGGAGAAGATCCGCCAGCTTCCGCAATTCAACCCCCACGTGCAGCGGCTCAAGCGAGTGTATGTGGCGGGAGCGGTGGAGGTCTCGATGGATAGCCACGGTCGCCTGCTGGTCCCCCAACCGATGCGGGATTTTGCTCAGTTGGAGCGAGATTGCGTGTGGGTGGGCCAGTTGGAGACGGTCGAGCTCTGGTCCAGTGAGAATTGGAAGGGAGCGGTCGATGAGGCGCTGGAAGATCCCCAGGAGTTGTCAGAGGCGATGGCCGAACTGGGGCTATGAGGGCGCCGGGGTTGAATTGGGAAAGGCTCAAGGACGAGCACGCCGCCAAAGCGGTAGAGGCGGTTTCGACTCACGGACGAGTCAACCAGAGAGAGCTTCAAGGATGAGGCAGTCGTCGAGCCATGGCGAATGAGGCCCACGGATGGGGCCACTCTCTCGGGTGATAAGGGCGCTGACGTCGGCGGTATAACTATGACCGCCGGCGCCGGGCGGCCTTTTTACGAGGTCATCGGTGTCACAGCAGAAAGCAACGACATATCATGCCCCGGTCATGCTGGAGGCGGTCTTGGAATGGCTATCCCCGCAACCGGGTGGGTGCTATCTCGACGGGACGGCCGGGGGCGGAGGTCATACGGAAGCCCTGTTGGAGAGCTGCGCGCCCGACGGGCAGGTGTTGGCCATCGATCGGGACCCGGAGGCGCTGGCGGAGGTCGAGAAGAGACTGGGCGATGCCGATGGCAGGCTCACCCTGGTGCAGGGAAATTATGGCGACGCTCGCGCCATTCTCGATGAGCAGGGGTGGGGCAGGGTCGATGGCTGGCTGGTCGACGCCGGGGTCAGTTCCCACCAATTCGATACGGGCAGACGGGGATTTTCTATCCGTCATGATGGCCCACTGGATATGCGGATGGGGCCACAAGCCATGGCGGTGGGTGACTGGCTGGACGCCAACGAGGTGGAGGCCATCGCCGAAGCGCTCAAGGAATTCGGAGAAGTGGGTCGGGCCTGGCGGATGGCAACGGCCATCAAGGAGGCGCGGGATGCGGGCAACCTGGAGCGCACGGGAGAGTTGGCGCAGCTGGTCATCGACGTGCTGGGCTGGCCGCCCAACCAGAGCACGCATCCAGCGGCCACTGTGTTTCAGGCGCTGCGAATCGCCGTCAACCGAGAGTTGGAGCATCTTCGGCGAGCCGTGGAGGCCGTGCCCGAGGTGGTGGCCTCCGGCGGGCGCGCAGCCTTTATCAGTTTCCATTCGCTGGAGGACCGGATCGTCAAGCATGGGTTTCGGCGCCATCAGGATCCATGCACCTGCCCCCCCGATTTTCCGATATGCGGGTGCGGCAAGACGCCGCGTGGGCAGGTGTTGACCGGCAAGCCCCTGGAGGCCAGCGCCGAGGAATGTGAGGCAAATCCAAGAGCTCACAGCGCAAAATTGCGAGTATTCGAAGTGACGTCATAATCGGATCGACATCCGGTGGATGATAGACCGTAGAAGCAGGTGAGAAGTTATGAAAAGAGCGATCGACGAATTCAAGACCAATTTGGCAACGGTGGCCACGGTGGTGGCCCTGGTGGCGGTACCCACGGGGTTGTTGATTTCCCATGTGTGGACGCAGTATCAGATCACGGAGGTGGGCTATAATATTGCGTCCGTGACCTCGGAGCATCGCGAGCTGCTGGAGGAAAATAAAAAGTTGACCGTGGAAGCCCGCATGCAGGGTCGAAGCGATCGGGTCGCCGAGGTGGCGATCCAGGAATTTGGGTTGGAGCAGATGAGCCCGGAGCAAATCGTGGAGGTCCAGGAGGGGGCGGAGGCGCAGCCTGAAGAGTTGGTGCAACTGAGTGCCGCCGAAGGCGATCGGTCCATCCAGTGAGCCTCTTTCCCTGAAGTGATAGCGAGCGTCCCATGGCGACGGCAGAAGACGAGAAGGAACGAAAGTGGTTGGTCTTTCGCCTGGGATTGGTGAGCGCCGTCTTCGTCATCGGGTTCTTGGCGGTGATCGGGCGGGTGTATTACCTGCAGACCGTGGAGGCCGAGTCGTTGGCCGAACGGGCGGCCATCGAGTGGGACCGTCAGGTGGAACGGCAGGCCCGTCGCGGAGATATTGTCGATCGGCATGGTTCGGAATTGGCGGTGTCCGTGGAGGTGCCGAGCATTTTCGCCAGGCCCAAATTATTGGGCGATCCCGAGGAAGTGGCGCCTCTTCTCGCGCCGATTCTGGAGCGCAGCGAAGAGTGGGTGGAGCAGCGGTTGAGCACGGAGAGCCCCTTTGTGTGGCTGGAGCGTCAGGCCCATCCCGAGGTGGCTCAGGAGATCGAGGACCTCAACCTTCCGGGGCTGGGGTCGATGACGGAGTACCAGCGCTATTATCCGATGGGCTCATTGGCGGGGCAGCTACTGGGGTTTGTGAGCATTGATGGAGACGGACTGGAGGGGGTGGAGCGCCAATTCGACGAACGACTGGGGGGAGAGCCCTACCAGATGAGCGTGACCCGAGATGCGGTGGGCCGTCCGATGTTATTGTCGGACACGCCGGAATTTCGGCGCTTTGAGGGACAGAGCCTGCGATTGACGATCGATGAAAAGATCCAGCGCGCCGCCGAGGAGTCGCTGGCCAAGCGGGTCGAAGAGGTGGATGCCAAGGGGGGATACGCGGTGGCGATGGACGTCAATAGCGGTCAAGTTTTGGCGATGGCCAAAACCCCGGAATTTGATCCCAATCGGGTCGGTGATTTCACGGGAGAGGACTGGCGTCTGGGGCCGGTGACCGACACCTTCGAGCCGGGCTCGGTATTTAAGCCCTTCGTGGTGGCGGCGGCCCTGGAGGAAGGGGTGACAACCCTGGATCATACCTACGATATGGATGGAGGCATGATTCGCGTGGATGGATACCCGATCCGCGATATCATGCGGCGAGATGAACAGACGACGGCGGAGATCTTGATGACCTCCAGCAATGTGGGGTCCTACCGGATCGCACAACAGTTGGGGCGCGATAAGCTGTATCGCTACATTCAGAAATTTGGATTTGGCTCCCCGACAGGGATCGGGCTTCGAGGGGAGCAACGGGGTCGGGTGTGGTCGCCCGATAACTGGGCGGAGGTCACGTTCGCCAATATTTCGTTTGGCCAGGGGCTATCGACGACACCTCTGCAATTGGTGACAGGAGTGTCGGCGTTGGCCAACGGGGGGATGCTTATGGAGCCAAGCGTCGTCGCCGAGATCTATGATCGCGATGGATCGGTGCTATGGGAGGATGAGCCGACGATGGTGCGTCGGGTGATCAGCCCGTCGGTCGCCGAACAGATGGCCTGGTCCATGAGCCTGGTGACGCTGGAAGAGGGGACGGGAACGGCAGGCGCGCTGGACCACTTTACGGTGGCCGCCAAAACGGGCACGGCGCAGCAGGTCAATCCGGAAACGCGGACCTATGACTCGGAGATGTGGGTCTCTGGATATATCGGGTTTGCGCCGGCCGAGGATCCAGAGGTGGCCATCGGTGTCTTTGTCGACCAGCCCCAGAAGGAGCGCTACGGAGGGGCGGTGTCGGGCCCTGTCTTTGCCGATATCGCGGGCACGGCGCTGTCTCAACTCGGAGTGCTGCCCATGGAGCCAGAGATGCGCTTTCAGTTGAGCGACGACCCGCCCTCGGGAGACGAGATGCAGAATCGGCAAGAGGCCAGCGCCAGTCGAGGGGGAGGTCCCACGAGTCCAGCACGTCAGATGGTGCGCGATGACTATCGGCGGGCCGTGGGAGAAACAGAAGTCCCTAACGTGATTGGTGCATCCCTTCGAGATGCCATTGAGGAGGTTCGCCGGGTGGGCGTGGTGCCGCGGGTCAGCGGTTGGGGGCGGGTGGTGGACCAATACCCACCGCCGGGCGAGCCGGTAGAGGAGGTCGAGGAGTTGCGACTATTTTTGGAGGCCCCCACGGAGGTCAATCCCGGCGGGAGTCAGCCATCGGCGCCGGCGGCCGGTGAGGAGCGGGGCGATGAGCGTTGATGTCGAGGAGTTATTGGAGCGGGTTCCGGCGCTGAGATTAAGGAATCGATGTGGACCCACGGCGGTGGCCGCAATCACCCACGACTCACGCGAGATCGGAGCGGGCGATTGCTTCGTGGCCCTGCGGGGGGCACAGGTGGATGGCCACCGGTATATCAAGCAGGCAGTGGCCGCCGGGGCGACGTCGTTGGTGGTAAGCAGCGACCACGTGGGCCATCACGGGGTTACGACCATGGAAGCCGACGAGCCCAGGCGATGGCTGGGAGCGATGGGGTCCGCGGTCTATGGAGACCCCTCAAAAGAGCTGTGGGTGGTGGCGATCACGGGGACCAACGGCAAGACATCGACCAGTTTTTTGTTGGAGGCCATCGCCTCCTGCGCAGGAGAGGCCTGCGGCGTGATCGGGACGACGGGCTATCGCTGGCCCGGCGGCTTTGAAAAGGGGGTCAATACGACGCCCGACGGGCTCACCTTACAGCGGGTGTTGAGGAGGATGGTCGACGGGGGAGTGACGCAGGTATTTATGGAGGTATCGAGTCACGCTCTGGCACTTGGTCGGGTGTCAGCAGTGGATTTCGATACGGCCATCTTTACCAATCTCAGCCAGGACCACCTCGGGTTTCATGGGACGATGTCCGATTATCGCCAGAGCAAGTGGTCCCTTTTTAGAGATTATTTGCCGGGCAATGAAGGCCAAAAGATCCGCACGGCCGTCATCAATACGGATGGTCAGGAAGGACAGCGGTTGGCGAAGCACTTGAAGGAGCGGGGGCAACTAAAGGTCATCACGGTGGGCACGGAGGGGGGTGGGGTAGACGCGCTCGATTATCGAGCCGTGGATATTGACCCGACCGTGGAAGGGACGCGATTTGTGATCGACGAGAGAGATGGGCGCCGGTGGGATGTGGCATTGCCCATCCCGGGACGGTTCAATGTGGAAAATGCGTTGGTGGCGGCGGCGGCGATGCGTCAAAGGGGAGTCGACGCAGAGACCGTCGGGCAAGGGCTATCGGGGGTGGAGCGGCTGCCGGGACGAATGGAAGTCGTGGGGTGCGATGCGCCGGCCGATGTATTTGTGGATTATGCCCATACACCGGATGCCTTGGAGCAAGCCCTGGGGGCGCTCAGGCCGCTGACCCGTGGCCGTCTATGGGTGGTCTTTGGGTGTGGCGGCGATCGCGACCAGAGCAAGCGCCCGGTCATGGGAAAGGTCGCCCAGACAATGGCCGATCGGGTGATCGTCACCACCGATAACCCTCGAAGCGAGGATCCCGCGGCGATTTTGGACGATATCGAGAAGGGGGTCGGTGAGCGAGATCGGCGGGGCTGGTGGAGGATACCCGATCGGCGAGTAGCCATAGGGCAAGCCGTCAAGGGGGCCGTGGCCGGCGACGTCGTACTCATCGCGGGAAAGGGACACGAGACGACGCAGGAAAGCGCCGGTCAGGTGGTCAAATTCGATGATCGAGAGGTGGTACGCGAAGCCGCCGGAGCACGCGGGGAGGCAGGGTGACACAAAAAGGATTGAGAATTGAGGGATGGTCGTTGGCCAAGATCGCCTCGGCGGTGGACGGTCGGCTGGTCAACCATCGCATGGCAGGTGTCACCCATGGCGGGGTGTGCTCCGACACGCGTCAACTGTCGGAGGGGGAGATCTTTGTGGCCCTGGTGGGAGAGCGCTTCGATGGGCATCGATTCGTAGGGCGGGCGGTGGAATTGGGGGCCAGCGCTGTGATGGTCGAATCAGCGGGGTGCGTCGATGAGTTGTCGGTGGCAGCCATTGTGGTCGACGATACGACCAAGGCCCTGGGGCGGCTGGGCCATGGGATTTTTTTGGAAGCCCGTCAGGAAGGGATGGGGTCGGTGGCGGTCACGGGCTCCAATGGAAAGACGACGACCAAGGAAATACTGTCGACTCTGTGGGGCCTCGACGGCGAGGTGTGGGCGACACCGGGAAACCTCAATAATCATATCGGGGTTCCCCTGACGTTGTGTGCCATACCGCGTCGGTGCGATCACCTCATCGTGGAGATGGGAGCCAATCACCGGGGGGAGATCGCCGAGCTCATTCGCCTGGCACCGGCGGATCAACGGGTGATCACCTCCATCGGGAGGGCTCATCTGGAGGGGTTCGGGTCCATGCAGGGGGTTCGAAAGGCAAAATCTGAGATCCTGGAGGTAGCGACCGGTCGGACGCGGGCGGTGGTGCCCCAGACGGAAAGGCGAGCGCTGGAGCCGCCGTCGTTTCCGGGGACATTGATCGGCGTGGGCACCGAACTAGAGGCGGAGATGCGGATCCGCTCCGTGGGGGTCACAGAGGACGATCGCCGGGAACTGGCGGTGTCCATGACCTTTCGAGATCGCCGTTGGCGACTTCGCTGTCCACTGGTGGGAGAGCATAACGCCTGGAACCTGGCGACGGCCCTGGCCACGATGGCCGGTCAGCCCTTTGCCACGGAGGATGGGATCAACGAGGCCCTGGCGGGCCTAGAGATCCCGGGCGGGCGATGGAAAGAAGTCCAGGTGGGATCGACGGCCGTGATTGACGACGCCTATAACGCGAACCCGGCCAGCGTTCGGGCATCTCTGGAGGCCTGCCGCAACTGGGCACAGGGCCAGGACGTGACGGTGGTGATCGGCGAGATGAAGGAGCTGGGATCGGCAGCGGAGAAAGAACACCGGTCGCTGGGCCAGTGGGTGGGGCGTCAAGGGTGGGTGGGGTCGGTAATATTTTATGGAGAGTACGCGTCGTTGATGGCCGAAGAAGCCGAGCGTCAACGCGGTGGGGCATCGATAGAGGCGACCGACGATCTGGAGCAAGCGGCGCGATGGCTCCAACAGGAGCGCCCGGACCGACTTTTTTTAAAGGGGAGTCGAGCCAACCGCCTTGAATTACTTGTCGACATGATGGAGCAAGGGCATAGATAAGTGTCGCACCCCCATCGGCCAATCAGAGGAGCGACCTCAGCGCGTAGGACGAGCAAGCCATGTTATTTGAACTCTTTTTCTGGCTTCGAGATAGCTTCGGGCCTCTGAATGTCTTTCGCTACGTCAGTTTTCGGGTGGTGGCGGCGATGCTGACGTCGCTGGCGGTGAGCTTTTTTCTCTACCCCTGGTTCATCCGCAAGCTCCAGGCCCAGCAGATCGGGCAGGTGATCCGAGAGGATGGACCGGAGTCCCACTTTGACAAGGCGGGCACGCCCACCATGGGTGGGGTGTTGATCCTTTTTGCCGTGGTGATATCGACGCTATTGTGGGCGGATCTAAAAAACCCCTACGTCGGTGTGGTGTTGGGGGTGACGGTGTGTTTTGCGATCGTGGGGTTCATCGATGACTTCTTAAAGCTGCGGGAGGCCAATAGCGATGGGCTGAGCGGTCGGATGCGTCTGGCCATAGAGTTTGGGGTGGTATTCGCCCTGATGATGGTGATGTTTCACAGCGAGGTCTTTGCCTATTCCACGGAACTCTACCTTCCCTTTGTGGCCACGGATCGCTTCAGTCTGGAGCTTCCACTGTGGCTCTACGTGCCCTTTGCGATGATGGTGATCGTGGGGACAGCCAATGCGGTCAATCTAACGGATGGGCTGGACGGACTGGCCATCGGCCCGGTGATTATCGCGGCCGGAACATTTCTCATCTTGGCCTGGAGTTCGGGGACGGTGTTGCACTACGAGGAGGCGATCGGTCAGGGAGCGACGGTGGTTCACCGGTTTGACGTGGCCGAATATCTGATGATTCCTCAGGTCGACGGGGTTCAGGAATTGGCCATCTTTTGCGCGGCTATTGTGGGGGCCGGCGCGGGGTTTTTGTGGTATAATTCCTTCCCGGCACAGGTATTTATGGGGGATGTGGGAAGCCTGTCGCTGGGTGGCGCCCTGGGAACGCTGGCGGTGGTCACGAAGCACGAATTATTGTCCACGATCATCTTCGGGATCTTTTTGGTGGAGGCGTTGAGCGTCATCACCCAGACGGTGAGCTATAAGTTGACGGGAAAGAGGGTATTTCGAATGGCGCCCATTCACCATCATTTTGAGATGAAAGGGTGGCCCGAACCCAAGATTATTGTGCGTTTTTGGATCATCGCCATTATGCTGAGCTTGGTGGCATTAGCCAGTTTGAAGTTGAGATAACACACGTCGGTGAAGCGCAAGAGGGGGAGGCGCCAGAGGCGACCATCGAATGAGAGGCCACGGAGGGCCGACGATGGCACGAGATCTACTCTCAAAATTGACGAACAAAGTGGCCTCAGGGCACCAGGGCTTGGCCGAAGAAAGCGGGCCGGCATGGGATGTGTGGCTATTGCTAGCGACGACCATCCTGCTGGGCGTGGGGATGGTGATGCTCTATTCGGCGAGCGCTGTGATGGCCGCCGATCGCATGAGCAATCACGCAGCGCTTATGACGCGGCAGGGCCAAAATATCGCCCTGGGCTTTGTGGGGCTGCTGGTGGCACTTCAGCTTGACTACCGGTGGTATCGTCGACTGGTGTACTGGATATTGGGTGGGGCGGTCATTCTTCTGGTGCTGGTGGCCATTCCAGGGCTAGGGGTCATGGAGCATGGGGCGCGGCGGTGGCTCAATCTGGGGTTCTTCCGCTTTCAGCCTGCGGAGGTGGCCAAGCTGGCGGCCGTGGTTTTTCTGTCGTACTCCATCAGTAAGAAGGGCAAGAAGATGGGGAGTTTTTCCATCGGATTTATCCCCCATTTGTTGATCATCGGGCTATTGGTGATGCTGTTGATGCTCCAGCCAGATTTCGGCACGGCGGTGATGCTGATCGCCTTGATGATGATTCTACTCTTCGTTAGTGGCGCCAAATTATCGTATCTCTTCTTGGTCACACTGGGGGGGAGTGTGGTGGCCTATTTTGCGATCAGTGGCAGTGAGTATCGGATGCGTCGGATCCTGGCGTTCCTCGATCCCTGGAGTCACCGCCAGGATATCGGCTATCAGATCAGCGAATCGCTGATCGCCATTGGGTCAGCAGGCCTGTCGGGCCAGGGATTGGGTCAAGGAGCCAGCAAGTTGGGGTACGTACCCGAATTATGGAATGACTTCATCGGTACCATCATTGCCGAGGAGTTGGGTATTTTCGGCATCGTCTTGGTATGCGTGTTATTTTTGGTGATATTGTGGCGGGGCGTGGTCATCGCCCTGAACGCCGATGACCGCTTTGGAATGTATTTGGCGTTTGGACTGACGGCGATGATCGCCCTGCAGGCGGCGGCCAATCTATTCGTGGTGACGGGGATGTTGCCCACCAAGGGTCTCACCTTACCTTTTGTCAGCTTCGGTGGTACCTCGGTGTTGATCGGCCTTTATAGCATCGGAATGTTGCTCAATATCTCGCGCGGCGACCCCGACTGGTGGGAAATCGAGCGCGAGCGGCGGGAGTCGGAGCGCGAAGAGAAGAAATGGAAGAAGAAGCGACAGCGTATTTTGAAGCGACGAAACGATCTTAAGGGTTGATTATATGGTACAGGAAGGCGACGGAGCGGGCATCCATGTTGTGATTGCAGGGGGAAAGACGGGGGGCCACCTATTTCCCGGCGTAGCGGTCGCCGAGGCGCTGAGGGAGATGGCGCAGGGCCACCGGGTGACCTTCGTGGGAACGGAGGAAGGCCTGGAGGCGCGAGTGATCCCCGGGCTTGGGTTCGATCTTAGTTTTGTGGACGTGCAACCCCTCAAAGGGGGCAGCATCGGGGGGCGGCTCAAATCGCTATCGGGCCTGCCCGGGTCGGCGCTGAGGGCGCGTCGGCTTCTCAAGGATTTGCAGCCGGATGTGGTAGTGAGCGTGGGAAGCTTTGCGGCCGGGCCAGTGACGATGATGGCGTCGATGATGGGCATCCCCACGGCGTTGATGGAGCAAAATTCCTACCCTGGGTTGACCAATCGCCTCCTTAGCCGAGTGGTGGATCGGGCCTTCTTGACCTTTGAGGACAGCGCGAGCCAGATGTCCTTGGGCGATGACAAGGTCGCCGTGGTGGGCAACCCGGTACGCCGCGACTTGTTGGAAAGGGCTCGGCGATTCGAGTATCGCTCACCGGCGGAGGAAGAGGATTTCCACATATTGATCATCGGGGGAAGTGGAGGCGCCGGAAGCTTCAATGAGCAGCTACCGGCGATGTTTTGTTCGCTGGGAGAGGCCGGTCGAGGGATTTCGGTTCGTCACCAGGCGGGTCATGGACGGGCAGGGGAGGCAGAGCCCGGGTATGAGGACTTTGAGGGGAAGGTGGAGGTCCTTGAGTTCATCGATGATATGGCAGAGGCCTATCGGTGGTGCGATTTACTGATCTGTCGGGCCGGGGCAACGACGATTGCCGAGGTGCTGACCCTGGGGATCCCGTCGATCATGGTCCCTTTTCCGGCGGCAGCCGACGATCACCAGCGATCGAATGCGCTATCGATCGTCGAACAAGGGGCGGCAGTGATGATCGGCGATGAAGAGCTCAACTCCGATCGGATACGTAACCTGTTGAATGGCTTTCGGCGAAATCCGCCGGCGCTGGTCAATATGGCAAAGCAGGCAAAGAGCCTTGCCAGACCAGAGGCAGCGTTTCAAATAGCTCAACAATTAGTTGAGCTTTCCCAGGGCGACTGACCACTCATTCAAGGGCTGTCTCGGGGAGCCCTGGAGTCGAGTATTTGTCCAAGGTCTAGAAATAACTTTAGGGGTGATAAATTCCCTTGTTTTCCGGTTCAGGGAACGGCGGTAAGGGGTTGTTTTATATGGGTTTTGGTGGGTTTTTGCCCAGGGTTTTCGGGGGTTGCGAGGGACCGTCTGGCATGCCATTGTAAAGGGCGTCGAGACGATCACAGAGGGAACTTCAGTGGCACAGCGAGCGGTCGTACATAAGGATGATACTGCCTTCGAAGAGGAACTTCGGGGATGGGCGGAGGGCAGTGACGAGAAGAGTGTGTATCGGCGCAGGGTAGCGCTGTCGAAGCGCTCGTCGCTGCGTATTGGAGGCCCGGCCAGTCATTGGCTGGAAGTGGCGACGGAAGCCGATCTGATGTCGGCGCTGGACATCATCGGCGATGCGGCGGTGCATGTCGTGGGACTGGGGAGCAATACCCTATTTCCCGATGAGGGGATCGAGTCGCCGGTGATCAAGCTGGTGGGGGATCTGGCCACGTGGGATAAGCCCGATGGGAGAGGGCGATTGAGGGCTGGTGCGGGGGTGGTCAACGCCCATATTGTCCGAGGCTTGTTGGAAGAGGGGTGGGTCGGTCATGAATTTCTCAAGCTCATCCCGGGGACACTGGGAGGCGCCGTGGCGTTGAATGCAGGCACCAAAGAGGGGGAGCTGGTCGATATCTTGGAGTCAGCGACACTGGCGGTGGACGATGGCGATGGGCGGTGGCGCCAGGTCACCTGGGAGTCCAGCCAATTGGCGATGAGTTATCGCCACTGCGATCTTCCCCGGCGGGCCATTGTAATGGCCCTCGAGCTGGAGGTCAGGCGCGGCGATGTGGAAGCGGCGCGGGCTGAGATGAGAAAGGACCGAGCGCGACGTGACGCCACCCAGCCCTATCGGTTGGCCAGCGTGGGAAGCACCTTCGCCAACCCACCGGGCGACTACGCGGGACGTTTGATCGACGCGGCGGGGCTGAAGGGGCATGGCATCGGTGGGGCTCGAATCAGCGAGACCCACGGAAACTTCTTTATTAACGAAGGCGATGCGACGAGCGAGGATTTTTTGCGACTGATGGCTCTGGCTCGGCACGTGGTGCGGACGCGCTACGGCCGGGAGCTTCGGCCGGAGGTGAAATTTGTTGGGTTCGATGGAGAGCGACGGATGAAAGAGATGGAAGACGCGTTGCGACAATCCAGTCGAGAGCGCTTGGTGGGATTGCTCACGGGCGGAGATTCGGCGGAGCGTGCCATTAGCCTGAAGACGGGAGAGGCCTTCGAGGAGGCCCTTCGAACCCTGGGGTATGAAGTGGAGGTGTTTGATGTGTCCGAGGGGTTGGAGAAGGTGGCGAAGAGGTCACCGGAAGTCGCGCTTCTGGGGATCCATGGCGGGCTGGGAGAATCGGGAGCGCTCCAGGGATATCTAGAGAGTTTGGGCATCCCTTATACGGGAAGTGGGGTGTTGGCATCGGCGTTGGCCATGGATAAGTGGCGGGCCCGTGAAATGGCGCATAGCGTGGGGGTGCCCGTGGCGCCGGGCAGACGGATCCGTACCTGGAATTCGGGCGACGTCACCAGGGTGGCGAAGGCCTGGATCGATGATCTGGGGTTACCCATGGTGGTCAAGCTCAACGATAGCGGCAGTAGTGTGGGCGTTGAATTGTGCCGTAGCCGCCAAGAGGTCGAAAAGGCGATTGAAGAGTTGGGGCCAAATATGGGAGAAGCGCCCTCGTCGGGGCTGCTCGCGGAGGCCTTTGTGGAGGGGCCAGAATATACGGTGGGGTTTTTCGACGAGGAGTGCCTTGGGGTCATGGAAATCGAGGCAGATGCTCAGTTTTATGACTTCGAGGCAAAGTACGAGAGCAATCGCACGGATTATCGCATTGTGGAAGACGAGGCCATCGCCAATCCCCTGACGCGATGGGCTGAGAAAACGGTCAAGGCATTGGGGTGCCGCGGCGTGTGCCGAGTGGATTTTAAGGGGGATCCCACCGAGGAGGGGGCGGCTGTGATGCTGGAGGTCAATACCATTCCCGGGATGACGGAGACGAGCCTGGTGCCCAAATTGGCGGCGCACCGCGGCATGAGTTTTGAGTCCTTCGTGGAGGCCATGGTGGCCTCCGCAAGGCTGGATCAAGGCAGCGCCTAAAAGAGTGTTAGCAGATGACGGACTCGCAAGGATGCGAGGCAGTTCCTCAAGGATGAGACGTGTTTGGATCGTCGAAGAAAAACCGACGGCGCCGCAGCCCGGAGCAGCGGCGTCAGGAGCGACGCCAAAGGGTGGCCCGATGGGCCCGCCGGGTGGGCTATGGTGCGGCGATCGCGGCCGTGGCGGTGGGGGTTCCGATGTTGAGCATGTGGGGCTACGACGCCGTCATGGAAAGCGATGCGCTGGCGCTGACCTATGTCGATGTGGAGGGGTTGCATTACCTGGATGAAGACGCCCTGCTGGATGCGGCGGATCCCATGGGCGGGGAGCACCTATTCAACGTGCAGTCGGAGCAGTTGGAGGCGACGTTGGAGGGGCTTCCGTTCATCGAGAAAGCCCAGGTGCGCCGGCGCTTTCCGGATCGGCTCTATATCTCCATCGAGGAGCACGAGCCGGTGGCGATCATGATCGACGATGGGTTTTGGCTCGTCGATGAAGAGGGGCGTCCGGTTGTGGAATTGGACGCCGCGCGTCCACACGTCGATTTGTGGAGTTTGCCCCTGGTCTCGGGGCTGAGCCGGGCGACGATGGAGACCGATGAAGGGCGACGACAACTAAAAGATGCCATGGAGGTCTATGAGATTTATGAGGAGTTGGGTTTGGAGGACAAGGAGGAGATCAGCGAGATTCACGTCGATGAATTGCTGGGTCTATCACTGGTCGTGGGCCCGGAGGCGATTGAGATTCGCCTGGGCCACGATCGGTGGACGGAGAGGCTGGAGCGATGGAAGCAAATTCGTCGAACGCTCGAGGAGCGAGAGGTGGATCCAAGTTATGTCCTGATCGATCACGAAAGTGAGATCGATCGGGTGGCCGTCGGTCAACGCACGGAGCCAGGGAGTGGCCCGTCGAGGATCGACCCTTAGGGCACAGGGCCGAGGATATTCGTCAGTTATTTGATTGTTATTTAGCAGGTAAAAACGGTGGCGCCGTCGATGGCATGGAGTCAGGCCGGGACAAGGTTGAGCCGGGCCGAGAGAATCGGCAGCGCACCGATACCAAGGAAGGTAAGAGCAGATGAGCCGACAGTCAGAAATTATCGCAGGACTCGATATAGGAACCACCAAGATCGCCTGCATCATCGGGGAGGTGAAAGAGGATGGGATCAATATCATCGGGATCGGGTCCCATCCCTCGAAGGGCCTGAGAAAAGGGGTGGTCATCAATATTGACGCGACGATCAACTCCATCCGAAAAGCGGTGGAGGAGGCGGAGCTAATGGCCGGTTGCGAGGTCAATGAGGTCTATGCTGGCATCGCAGGAGGCCATATTCAGGGGTTTAACTCCCATGGGATTGTGGCGGTCAATAAGGAGAAAGAGGTCGATCGAGGCGATCTGGAGCGCGTGGTAGACGCCGCCCGTGCGGTGGCGATTCCCATGGATCGTCAGGTGCTGCACGTGATCCCGCAGGAGTATATCATCGACGATCAGGATGGGATAAAGGAACCGCTGGGGATGACCGGCGTGCGACTGGAAGCCAAGGTGCACGTGGTCACGGCGGCAGTGACGAGCGTGGAAAATATTATCAAATGCGCTCGGGCGTGCGGGTTGGAGGTGGCCGATATTGTCCTGGAGCAATTAGCCAGCAGTGAAGCGGTGCTCGATGAAGATGAAAAAGAACTGGGTGTGGCGGTGGTGGACATCGGCGGTGGGACGACGGATATCGCCATTTATAATCAGGGAAGCCTGATTCACACGGCCGTGCTATCGATGGGGGGCAATCATTTGACCAACGATATAGCGGTGGGGCTGCGCACGCCGATGGCGGAGGCGGAGACGATCAAGCAGCGATTCGGAAGCGCGCTGACGACGCGGGTGAGTCCGGAGGAGACGATCGAGGTGCCCTCGGTGGGAGGACGACCGCCTCGGGTGTTGAGCCGCGAGATCCTCAGTGAGATCGTGGAGCCCCGCGTGGAGGAGATCTTTGCCTACGTGGCCCGTGAGATCGAGGAGTCGGGGTGCCAGGACATGATCGCCGGTGGGGTGGTCATCACCGGTGGCACCACGATTTTGGACCACATGCCGGACCTGGCAGAGGAAGTGCTGGGGGTTCCGGTGCGTCGAGGAAAGCCACAAGATGTGGGTGGGTTGGTGGACGTGGTGCGAGATCCCAAATTTGCGACAGGCGTGGGGCTGGTGGAGTACGGGGCGCGCGGCGGGGGCGGCGATTATTACGACACGGATGGCGATGGGGTCTATCACCGGATGATGGGGAAAGTACGACAATGGTTTACGCAGATGTTTTGAGTCGCCGATGGGTAGGAAGGAATGGTGACCGGACGGGATCGGTTCATGGTCAAAGGGCGATCGGTGGGCAGACCCTGAAGGCACTTCGATCTTGAAGAAATAGGCCGGGCAGTGGTAGCGTCCGGCGGTGCCGACGGGATGAGCCGCGAACGAAGATCGAGAGGGCCTCAACGGCGGCGACGCCACGAAATCAATTGCGAAGACAACGGTTTTCCAGCAGTCCAGGGTAATGGGTATGCTCGAGTTTGACGACGCCGAAGTGCCACAGGCGGCCAATATCAAGGTGATCGGGGTGGGAGGTGGTGGTGGCAACGCCATCAACACGATGATCACCGAGGGGGTCTCCAGCGTGGAATTTATCGCGGCCAATACGGATCTCCAGGCGCTGGAGACGAATCTGGCTCCCCTGAAAATCCAGCTCGGAGAAGCGCTGACCGACGGCCTCGGCGCCGGGGCGGATCCCGAAAAGGGACGCAACTCGGCGATCGAGGATCAGACCCGTATCGCCGAGTCCCTCCAGGGGGCTGATATGGTCTTTGTGACGGCCGGGATGGGAGGCGGCACAGGAACGGGCGCGGCGCCCATTATCGCCGGTGTGGCCAAGGATATGGGCGCACTGACGGTGGGGGTGGTGACCAAGCCCTTTCGCTTTGAAGGGCGTCGTCGACGCCGGCAGGCCGAAGAGGGGATCGAAAACCTCGCGGAGTCGGTGGACACGTTGATCACGATTCCCAACCAGCGATTGCTGGCGATCGCCGGCGAGCAGACAACGATGCTGGAGGCCTTTAAGAAGGCTGACGAGGTGTTGCTCCACGCCGTGCAAGGCATCTCCGATCTGATCACGGTGCGCGGTTTGGTTAACGTGGACTTCGCCGATGTGCGAACGATCATGACGGACAAGGGGTTGGCATTGATGGGCAGCGGTCGGGCCTCTGGCCCATCGCGAGCCATCGAGGCGGCGGATATGGCCATCTCCTCGCCGCTTCTGGAGGATGTGTCCATCGAGGGAGCCACGGGCATCCTGATCAATATTACGGGGGGCACGGACGTGACGCTGACGGAGGTCAACGACGCCATGATGTTGGTGGAGGAGGCGGCGCACGAGGATGCCAATATTATCTTTGGCAACGTCGTCGAGGAAGATATGGCCGACGAGTTGATGGTCACGGTGATCGCCACAGGCTTTGATGTGGGGCAGCGAAGCGAGCGGGGGCGATTTGAGGAGATGCGAGGCCGACGAGATGAGACGCTAAGGCGCAGTCGGAGCCAGAGTCGCACCAGTGCCAGCCGGAGCAACGAAAGCCGAAGCGAAGAGGTGGCGGAGGTCGAAAGCGAGTCGCGGGAGCGACCTCGCCGCAATACGACGGGGTCCCACCCGGCCGTGGGCAGCGGTGGCGAGGGCAAAAAAGAGTCCAGCGGTGTTCGCAAGCGGCGAGCGTCGTTTATCCGAAACAAGCCCAAAACCAACCCCCGGGGGGGCTTGAGTTCAGATGAAGAGGAAGAGATCGATGTGCCGACCTTTCTCCGAAAAAAAAATCGTGACTCCTGAGCTAGTGTGAGTCAGTGGATGGTGTAACGGGCCCGCTCATATAGATGAGCGGGTTTTCTATTGAGCGCGAGATGAATGATGGATGGACAAGGCCTGGAAGAGGTGGTGGTGGTCCTGGTGGAGCCCCAGGACGATATCAATATTGGCACGGCACTAAGGGCGATGCGAAATTTCGGGGTCAGCACGCTACGGCTGGTGCGTCCGGCGTCGGCCGATCCGGGCAAGATATGCATCAGTGCGCCGCGCTGCGAAGATGTGGTGGGCGATATTGAGCGCTATCAAGACTTGGACGCCGCCCTCGAGGATTGCGTATTGACCCTGGGAATGACGGCGCGCCGGCGATCGGCGACATGGAAAGTCCTGGAACCGAGGCAAGCAGCCAGGACGGTGCTTCGGGAGACAGCGCCAGGGCGAGTGGCCATCTTATTCGGTCGGGAGGATAGTGGCCTGGATAATGCCTGTTTGGATCGCTGCCACGCCATGGTGACGGTGCCGACGAACCCAGACTATAGTTCTCTCAATCTGGGCCAGGCGGTGACGCTATTGATGTGGGAGTTGTCGCGGGAAGCCCAGGGGATTGAAGAGGGGCAGGGGCTGGAGAAACACGAAGCGGAGAGCGAGTTTGACAAGGCAGCGATGGGAGGCGTGGAGAGGATGTTCGAGCGCGCGGAGGCGGCGCTGGAGGCCATCGAGTTCTTTAAGAGCGACGGCCGGGAGCATATCATGCGCAGCGTTCGCAGCGTCTTTTTGAGGGCGCGACTGGATACGCGAGAGCTGGCGATATGGCACGGGATCTTTAAAGAGGTGATGGCCTATATGGAGCGCCAGGGCATCGGTGGTATGGCTCCGGATTTGGGGGATCAGTCCTCGGAGACGAAGCAATAACTGATATCCAATTCATCATCATCGATGCAGCGGTGGTCGTCTCGGCAATCGTCGTTACTGGTGCAACTGCGCAGGCAATACGATTCATGACGGTCAAAGCGGGCGCATACGGCTTCGGAGGGGCAATCGCCGGGTTGGCAATCCTCGATGGTGCAGATGCCGTCGCGGGTGGAGCGGTCGCAGGCCGCCTCGTTGGGACAATCGCCATCATCGTCGCAGGGATCGCCGATCTGAGGGCTGCAGCCGACGGCGAGGATAAGCAAGGCGATGACAAGCCACCGTGGGAGATTGTCCAGGGATGGGGTCGGGAAGGATTGGGATGTTGGCGCTTGTTGTGTCACAGAGAACTACTCTTCGTTTCGAGGAGTGGTCATAGTTGGCGATGGACGCCAAACTCAGGGCCGCTTCAAGGGCGTTGTACCGTTGGGCTCGGATCATGACAAGATGAAGCAAGGCGATGGCATCAAGGGCGAGGAACTGGGGGTAGGGTTTCTCCTGTCTCTAGCTCTGCACGTGGTGGTGGCGATGCTCTTGGGGTGGTGGCTTGTCGACGGCGATACCGGGGAGACGGAACCGGAAGAGGAGGAAGAGCCATCGATGGAGGTCGTCCTCGATGAGGAGGAGCCGTGGGAGGAGTCCGACGCTCCGTTGGAGCAGATGGAGGAGCCGAAGGACGACGACGAAGAGGAACACGAAGAGGAGCCGCGGGACATAGAGGAGCGGGAGCGCTACGCCGTGGAACAGGAAGTGGACGGGGAGATGCCTGAGGAGGCAGATCATATCTCCGAGGACCATCATCGCGCAGAGGAAGAAATGGTCGCCGAGGAGACAACGCTGGAGGAGGTGGAAATCCCGGAGGAGACGGAGAGCGAGGAGCAAGAGCGAGATACGGAGCGGGAACTGGCGATGGAGGCGCCAGAGCAAGATGATGACGAGGAGGTGGTAGAAGACGTCGAGGAGGATAGCGCCGACGTGGAGAAGGAGGAGCAAGAGAGCATGGCGTTTCGCGATCCGTCGGAGATGATGGAGCCCGCAGAGGTCGATAAAGAGGAGATGACAGAGGCCGATCGGGAGGCCATATTTGGAAGCGATGCCGAGCGGCGTCAGGCGGTCATGGAGGCCTCGGAGGGCGCCGAAGGGGCCGAGCCCTCGCGGCAGGGAAGGCAGTTATTGGCCAACTGGCGCGAAAATGAGGAGGCCATGCGAGCGAGCCTGGAGAATTTTGTGCCCCACATCCAGCCGGGCAACCACACCTCGGTCAACGCCTACGCCGATCCCCATGCCAATTATATCGCCCGACTGCACCGCGAAATTCATCCCAAGTGGGCGGAGAGCTTCTTACCGCGGATATCGCGGGCGTTTTCCAGCCGGCACGACATCAACGATCCGAGTCTGGAGACGGTGATCGAAATCGTGATCGATCCCGCCAAGGGAGAGGTGGTGGAGACGGGGAGGGTTCAACCGTCGGGGGTGGAGATCTTCGATGCCGAGGCCCTTAATATCACGCGCAACCTTCAGCGGGTCGACGATGCGCCGGAGTCGATGATCAGTGAAGATGGCAAGATCTATGTGCATTGGACCTTTTGGCGCGATCAGCGTCAGTGTGGCACCTTCGGCGCGCGCATCTACGAGCGCCATGATGGCTGATGAAGGGCGGCGAGATGAGGCTTGACGCTGGGAGGGGCTGGGCACTAGGTTCCGCCACCATAGCGACCTCGGAGCGACTCTCCATGGGTGAGTTTCCGAGGTTTTTACGTACCGGAGCACCGGTTGGATAGACTCTTACACAAAGGAAAACCCCATGGCTTTGCATCCGGATCGAAAAGCAGAAATCATTGAGAAATTTCAGCGCACCGAAGGTGATACGGGAAGCCCCGAGGTCCAGGTCGCTCTGTTGACGGAGCGCATCAACGGCCTTCAGGGACACTTCAAGGATCACAAACAGGATCACCAGTCGCGGCGAGGCCTGCTCAAGTTGGTCGGCCAGCGGCGGAGCCTGCTTCGCTACCTCAAGAAGAAAGATGTGGAGCGCTATCGCGTTCTCATCAAAGAGTTGGGGCTGCGCAAATAAGAAGCACCAAAGATGGGGTCGATGGTCGAGGCTCAGATCAGCGACCATCGGCCCCTTTTTGTAGGCGGCACCGCAGGATGTGGAAGTGGAGGTAGCCTGTAGTGGAAGGGCCCAACCGAGGATGGCCGATAGTGGAGGCCATGGGTTGGGAGACTCGACTACATGCTACACGTCCACCGCATCGATCGATGCAGCCGGCAAGAGACAATCGACGATTGGTCTGAATTTGCGAACAAAAGGACAAAACAGATGGCGATTATCCAAGAAGGTGCCAAATTTGGCGACAAAGAATTGATCATCGAGAGCGGTCGGATGGCGCGACAGGCCAATGGCTCGGTGATGGTGCAGTATGGCGACTGCCAGGTGCTGTGCACGGCGACGTCGGGCGGGTTGCGTCCGGATCTGCCGTTTTTCCCGTTGATGTGCGATTACGTGGAAAATTTCTGGGCCGCCGGTGCCATTCCGGGAGGCTACTTCAAACGCGAGGGCAAGCCCGGGCCGAAGGCGACGAAGACCAGTCGTCTCATCGACCGTCCGTGTCGGCCGCTCTTTCCCGACGATTATATGAATAATACCCAGCTGATCGCCTGGGTGCTGTCGGCCGACAAGATCTACGACACGGATATTCTGGCGGTCACGGGTGCATCGACGGCACTCATGATCAGCGATATCCCGTGGAATGGCCCGGTGGCGGCAGTGCGCGTAGGCCGCGTCGGCGGTGAGTTCGTGGCTCACCCGACCTTCGAGCAGCGCGAGGAGTCGGACCTGGATCTGGTGATGGCCGTGCGAAACGACACCATCGTAATGGTCGAGGGCAAGGCCAAAGAGGTGCCGGAAGCGGAGATGGTGGAAGCACTGGAGTTTGGCCGCGAGTCGGTCAGCGACGTGCTGGACCTGCAGTTGAAGCTGGCCGAAGAGATCGGCAAAGACACGATGGACTACGTCAAGAAAGGGCTGGACGCCGACGTGGTTGATGCGGTCACCAAAGAGACAGCGGACAAGATGGAGTCCGTGATCCGGATCGAGGACCGAGACGAGCGCAAAGAAGCGCTCGGGAGCCTCAAAAATGAGGTCATGGAAGCGCTGGAAGGCGATTTCGAGGACGCCGGATCGGACATCGAAGAGGCCTTTGATAAGGCCAAGAAGAGCGCGCTTCGACAGCGGGTGGTCCAGGAAGGCATCCGTATGGATGGTCGAAAGACCGACGAGGTGCGCGAGGTGACCTGTGAGGTAGGCTTGGTGCCCAAGGCCCACGGATCGGCCTTGTTTACTCGAGGAGAGACGCAGGCCCTGGTGACGACGACCCTGGGCACAGAGCGCGACGCCCGGCGCATGGATACGCTCGAGGGAGATATCTCCAAGGGCTTTATGCTTCACTATAATTTCCCGCCGTTTTCGGTGGGTGAGGCCAAGCCGCTGCGCGGCACCTCGCGCAGGGAGCAGGGCCACGGGATGCTCGCTGAGCGCGCCCTGAAGCCGGGGCTGCCCGATCAGACCTCGGAGTTCCCCTACACCATCCGTGTGGTCAGCGATATTCTGGAGTCCAATGGGTCCAGCTCCATGGCCAGCGTCTGTGGTGGAAGCCTGGCGCTGATGGATGCCGGTGTTCCCGTCAAGCATGGGACCACGGGCATCGCCATGGGCCTGATCAAAGAAGGCGAGGACTACGCGGTGCTCACTGATATTTTGGGCGCCGAAGACCATATGGGCGATATGGACTTCAAGATCTGCGGCACCACCGAAGGCATCACGGCCTTCCAGTTGGATACCAAGATCGAAGGGGTCACCAAGGAGTTGATGTCGGAAGCGCTGGAGCAGGCCCGTGAGGGACGGCTTCATATCCTCGATATCATGAACGAGGCGCTGTCCAAGCCGCGAAAAGACCTGTCGCCCAATGCGCCGCGTATCGTGACGGTTCAGATCCCCACCTCGGAGATCGGAACCATCATCGGGTCCGGCGGAAAGACCATCCGCTCGATTCAAGAGACAACGGGAACCACAGTCAATGTGGAAGACGACGGGACCGTGCTGATTGCTGCCAGCGATGCCGAGGGCGCCGACCAGGCCATCGAGATCATCGAAGGCCTGACGGAGCAACCGGAAGAGGGCAAGATCTACCGCGGCACCGTCAAGACGGTGGTGGACTTCGGTGCGTTCATCGAAATCCTTCCCAATACGGATGGTCTGTGCCATATCTCGGAGTTGACGGAAGGTCGCGTCGACAAGGTGGAAGACGTGCTCAAAGAGGGCGATGAAGCACTGGTGAAGGTGCTGAACGTCGAAAAGCGAAGCGGAAAGATCAAGCTTAGCCGGCGAGCAGCGCTGGCCGAGCAGGGCGAGGATCAGGATGACGCCTGATCGTCGATGATCTGCGCTCCCTTCCGAAGGGAGGTCCCCCGCCGGCGCTGCGTCGGCGGGGTTTTTTGTGAGACCTACGCTGGAGTCTTGGGGTGAATTGTCGCGTGGCGGTGACTCTGCTAGCGTGACCGTGGAACGCCTAACGACGATGGCATGTAGGGCCAACGAGGAGAAATAGCGATGCGTCCGATGCGAAAATGGCTGACAGCGATGATCACGGTGGCCGTGGTGGGCCTCGTCACGATGTCCACGGCGTCGGCCCTGGATTCCGCCCTGGGAGATATCGAGTGGGGTGATGACAAGGAGACGGTGCTGGAGAAGCTTCGGGGCCAGAAGCTCGATGAGATTCGGAAAGACCGTAGAAATCGGGGAGACCACGCAGGCATGCAGCGGGCTCGCCAGCGGGTGCTGGACGACATGCGTCGCATCGAGGATAGCTATACGAAGCTGGAGGGTCAGCGCACGGGCTATGAAGTAAGCGTGATCACCGGCGAATTCACCAAGGATAATAATGAATCCGTGTTGAGGGTTCGCGATGATGTGGCCCAACGCTTCTATTTTTTCATCGACGACGGGTTTTATAAATTAATGGTGGCCTACGATCCGGACCACATTGCCAATATTGGCTTCTCGGCGTTTATCAATCGGGTTCGCCAGCACTATGGCCAGCCGACGGATAGTGAATACGGGCGATCCGATGGTCGGGAGACCCTGGTCAAGGCGCGGTGGCAAGATGGGGAGCATGAGCTGACGGTAGAGGATCGGCGCGACTATTTTGGGACATTTACCATGGCGTTTACGGACCGGGAGCTCAGTCAACGGCTGCGATCCGAGGGCCGCGAATTCGGTGGGAGCGATGTCGACCTCGATGATCAGGGCGGTCAGGTCAGTGAGCGGGTAAGAGCGCTGACGGAGCCGGGCGAATTGGGGTCCCATGATGCGGCGGAGTCCATGGTGGGGCCCGTGGACGTGTCGTTGACGCCCACGGAGCAAGCGGAGAAGGAGGAAGAAGCCGAGGAAGAAGCCGCCGAGCGTGCCGAGCGCGAGGAAGAGGCGTCGAGCTCCGAAGAGCCGGCCTCCGAGCCGAGGCAGGCGCCGGCGGCCGAGACCTCCAGCGATAGCGACGATGAAGCAGACGCCGACGACCTGGTGATCTATTAATACGGTTGACCCAAAGGTAATCGGTGCACACGCTCGGCGAGGCGGCCAAGCCTTCGATGTTTGAGCAGGCACTGTGGAGTCAACGTGAGTCGGAATCAACGAGTGGTATTGGGGACAGCGGTCGTGCTGATGGGGTCAATGATGCCCCTGTGGGCAGTAGCCGCCGAGCCCGCGGCCTCCGAGGCGGTGGCCCGATGGCCGATGGTGACCCTGTGGGCACTTATTGGCCTGCTGGGGCTAGGGATCATGGGGCTTCGCAAGGGCTGGGATGAGATGACGGGGGTGGCCAAGGGAGGTCGAGCGCTGGGCGTGCTGGCCGTGGCGCTGGCTGTGTTCGGCGGCCTGTATGGTCTGACGGAGACAGCGCCAGGGGCCGAGCCCGTGGAGTGGATTGAGAATTACGAGGAAGGCCAGGCATTGGCCGAGGAGTTCGACCGACCATTGATGGTCGACTTTACGGCCGATTGGTGCGTGGCGTGCCACGAGTTGGATAGCGAGGTGTTTCGTCAACCCGAGGTTCGCCAGCGCCTGGAGGGTGAGTTCATCCCCGTTAAAATTGACTATGACGCGCGCACCGAAGACTCGGAGTGGGCCATCGAGCGCTTTGAGGTGTCGGGGTTACCAAGAGTGGCTTTTGAAACGGTGGACGGGGAGTTTTTGAGGGGCCCAAGCTTTGAGGGCAAGGTGTCCATCGATGATTTTCATCATCGGTTGGACCAAGCCCTGGCTGGTGAAGGTGGGGCCACAGGCGGATGGCTGGAGGACACACTGGGCGAGCGCGGGTTGTTGATTCTGGTACTGATCGTCTTCGGTGCCGGGGTGTTGGCCAGTCTATCGCCTTGCATCTATCCGTTGATCCCGGTGACCATTGGCATTTTGGGGGCCCAGAAGGTGTCCTCCAGGCGCGAGGGCTTCATCATTAGCTTGGCCTATGTTGGCGGTATCGTGGTCACCTACTCGTTGATGGGCGTCGTGGCATCGATGGTGGGAGGTGTATTTGGCAGCGTGTTCCAACACACGTGGCTGCAGGCGGTGATCGCCACATTATTTGTCGTATTGGGGCTGGGACTACTGGGCATCTACGATCTGCGGGTGCCGTCATGGTTGCAGAAGCGAGCAGGCCAGTTAGGTGGGCAGGGACATCGAGGTGCCTTTTTGATGGGTATCGGTGCCGGGGTGCTGGCAGTGCCCTGCGTCGGGCCCGTGGTGGCTGGGATCTTGGTCTATGTGGCGCAGCAAGGCGACGTCCTGCTTGGATGGATGTTGTTGACGGTATTTGCCATGGGGATGGGCCTCCTCTTTTTGGGGGTAGGCACCTTTTCGTCTTTGCTGCAACGCTTGCCCCGGGCCGGCGGGTGGATGGAGGGGGTGAAGGCAATCTTTGGAGCCATCTTTATCGGGGTGGGGCTATACTATATGCGGTTGGTGACGCCAGCGATTCGGGAGGTGAGCGATGCCCTGTGGCTATGGTTGGGAGGTCTACTGGGAATGTGAAGGGCCGAGAGATCGGTTGGCGAAGAGGCGGGGCTTGACGGCAGGTCCTTAGCGTATAGGCTTGCCGACGTTTGGGGCAGGAGGGCGAGTCAAACCCCTGAGATGCCCCGTGGATATAGAAGTTGAAACCCAAAGCAGTTAAGGAACTGAGTCACCCGTGTCTGGGCGACCCGGTTGGAGGTGTGCGTTATGCCGATCTATGAATACCGATGCGGTGAGTGCGGACACGTCTTCGAGGAGATCCAACGATACTCGGATCCAGATCCGGAGACCTGTCCTAGTTGCGAGGCGGAAGCCGTGGATAAACTCGTCTCTCAGTCGACCTTCCAGCTCAAAGGGGGGGGATGGTTTGACGACAATTATAGCACCAGCGGCGAGGTGGGAACGGAGAGTTCCTCGAGTTCTTCGGGAGACGAGGCGGCCGCCGAGTGAGCGGCTGGACTTTTTGCTTGCCTCGAGCCCAACCGTGGCTAGGTTGGAAACTGATTGGGAAGTCGTGGGTTCGCCCTCAATCGTCGACGGGCGAATCCCTCTAACGAAGTCGAATTAAAGTAAGGAGAAGGGGTACCATGGGTAAAATGATTGGAATCGATCTGGGCACGACCAACTCGGTGGTGGCAGTGATGGAAGGAAATGAGCCGAAAGTGATCCCCAACCAGGAGGGCGCGCGAACCACCCCTTCGGTGGTGGCGTTCGATGACGGCGGGGACACGCTGGTGGGTCGCGTGGCGAAAAACCAGGCGATCACCAACCCGGAAAATACCGTCTTTTCGGTGAAGCGATTCATGGGTCAGACCTTTGGTGAGTTGGGCGACGAGAAAAAGCGCGTCCCGTATGAAGTGGTGAAGGCCGATAACGGTGACGCTCACATCAAGATCCGTGACGAAAAACTCAGCCCGCCGGAGTTGTCCTCCAAGATTTTGATGAAACTCAAGCAGGCGGCGGAAAGCTATCTGGGCGAAGAAGTCACGGAGGCAGTGATCACCGTCCCGGCCTACTTTAACGATTCGCAGCGCCAGGCGACGAAAGACGCCGGCAAGATCGCTGGTCTGGAGGTCAAGCGAATCGTCAACGAGCCCACGGCAGCAGCACTGGCCTACGGCATGGACTCCAAAGAAGAGGAGTTGGTGGCGGTCTACGATTTCGGTGGCGGTACCTTCGATATCTCGATTCTGGAGGTCGGCGAAAACGTCGTGGAGGTCAAAGCGACCAACGGTGATACGCACCTGGGTGGCGATGATGTCGACGAGGTGATCATCGACTGGCTGATCGACGAATTCAAAAAAGATCAGGGCATCGATGTATCGGACGACAAGATGGTGCTTCAGCGCCTGAAAGAAGCCGCGGAAAAAGCCAAAATCGATCTGTCGAGTGTCCTGGAGACGGAAATCAACCTGCCGTTTTTAACGGCCGATGACAGTGGGCCCAAGCACCTCAACCAGAAGCTCAGCCGGGCGAAGCTGGAGTCGATGATTGGGCCAATCATCGAGCAGACGTTGGGACCCTGTCAGAAGGCGTTGGACGATGTGGGTGTGTCGGCCGACGGCATCGACGAGGTGATCCTGGTCGGTGGGTCGACGCGCATTCCTTTGGTCCAGAAGAAAGTGACCGAATTCTTCGGCAAAGAGCCCAATAAAGGGGTCAATCCCGACGAAGTGGTGGCCTCGGGTGCCGCCGTGCAGGCCGGTGTGCTCTCTGGCGACGTGGGCGATGTGCTATTGTTGGACGTGACGCCGCTGTCGCTGGGTATTGAGACCCAGGGTGGGGTGATGACGGAGCTAATTCCGCGCAATACGACCATCCCCACCAAGAAGAGTGAAATCTTCAGCACGGCGGCCGATAACCAGCAATCGGTGACGGTCCATGTGCTGCAAGGTGAGCGACCCATGGCGACGGATAACCGGACCCTTGGGAAATTTAATCTGGACGGAATTCCGCCGGCGCCGCGTGGGGTGCCTCAGATTGAAGTGACCTTCGACATCGATGCCAATGGCATCGTTCAGGTATCGGCCAAGGACAAAGCCACTGGCAAGGAACAGAAAATCCGCATTGAGTCCTCTGGTGGGCTGGACGAGTCGGAAGTCGAAGAGTTGGTCAAAGAGGCCGAGAAGCATCGCGAGGAGGACAAGAAGAAGCGCGAGCAGGCCGAGCTTCGCAACAAAGCAGAGACCATGGTTCACACCGTGGATCAAACCCTGGAAGAGGCCGGAGACAATATCCCGGAAGAGCAAAAGGGTGTGCTGACTGAGAAGCGCGATGCGCTGCAAACCGCCGTCGATGATTATGACTACGAAACGATGGAATCCATCGTTTCGGAGTTGGAGCAGATGATGCACGAAGCGGCGCAGGCAATGTATGGCGAAGCCGGAGGACCGGGATCTGCAGGACCGGGACAGGCCGGACCGCAGCCGGGAGCGACGGTGAACCCGGGTGATGACGACGATGATGACGATGATGTCATCGACGCGGAGTTCGAAGAGGCCAACTGAGGTCTCGGAGACCAATGACGTGGAGAACCGTTCCCCGCTCACTCTTGGCAGTGAGCGGGGAACGGTCGTTTAAAGCTTCCCTTTAGGAATAGAGTCACCCCCGTTAAGCTGTTGGATGGCATACGGTGGTCATGCAATAAGAGTATCCCCTGGAGAGCATAGATGGCAGGACAATCAGAGAAGACGAACGAGGCGGGCAATACCAATTCATCGAGGGCCCGCTGGTTAATCGTCGGTGGCGCCTGTGCGCTATTGGCTGTGGGCGGTGTGAGCATGGTGTGGGGTGGATGGGAGTCCGCCGAAGAGGAAGAGGAGCCGGTCCAGGAAGAAGAGGCGTTTCAGCCATTTTCTGGCGGCTCAGTTAGCGATAGTGAAGCCGCCGCTCTGTTTGGGGATGACGAGGAGGAGGGCGATGATGGGCCGTCGTTCGCCGACATCGAGGATGACCTTCCGGGCGAAGAGGTCCGCGGACGAAGCGATGGGGGGGAAGCGCGAAATATCGCTGAAATGGAGATCGATGGAGAGCGCGTGATACGTGATTCGCGTGGGAACGCCATCACCCGTTCTCGCGCCGAGGAGAGGTTGGAGGAGTCCATCAATAGCCTCGATGAGATAGAAGATGACCATATTCGACGGCTGCGCCGTCGCGACATGCTGACCACTTCCCGAGTGATTCGACCGAGCGCTCAGGGAGCGGAGATCGCCGGGGATATTCAGGTCAGCGAAGAGGTTCGCAACCGCATCCACCAGGAGTTTGAGGTCTACGCTCAGAGCGAGGAGTTCGAGGGGGTCTCCGAGGAAGACTATGAGGGGGTAGCTGAACGGCGGCAAACGGCCGACGAGGACGATGGATGGGACGATGAGTACGACGACTATTATGACGAGTGGGATGACGAATATTACGGCGATGAGGACTACTGGGATGAGGAATATGATGATGAGGAGGACTGGTAGGGGAAGGAGTCGGTTAGGGAAGGGAAAACTCTAATAAGTTGATTGACAGCCTTAAGTGGCTATCCTATAACCCTGCTGCGCAGCCGTTAGGCCGCAGATTCCACGCGGGAGTAACTCAGTGGTAGAGTGCAACCTTGCCATGGTTGAAGTCGCGGGTTCGAATCCCGTCTCCCGCTCTCAGGAGTGAACGCTCCTTGGCCTCAGGCAGATATGTCGGAGGAACAATTTGGTCCCCACGCGGGAGTAACTCAGTGGTAGAGTGCAACCTTGCCATGGTTGAAGTCGCGGGTTCGAATCCCGTCTCCCGCTTTAAGAAAGACCCCAGGCTACTGCCTGGGGTTTTTTTATGGGGACGGAAGAACCAACCCCTATGGCTCGGCAACCAATTCGGTCCTAAGACCTGGGTGGAGGCCCGATAGGGCACTGGCAGGGACTAGAAAAGGAGAGGGCCATCGAGCGCCGAAAAGCGCTCGATGGCCCTCTGTCACTCTTCAGAGAGCGGCTAACTCACTCTTCTTCCTGTTCCTCGAGATCTTCTGGGGAGATCTCGAGGTCATCGAGTTCCATGGGCTGGTCGAGGTCCATGGCCTGATCGGCGG
>CAZMJS010000007.1:0-77942 GCA_964566695.1 uncultured Bradymonadales bacterium | reverse complement strand
CCCGTGGAGACCCTCAAAATTGACCGCTCCTTTGTCTGCGATCTCCCGGGCACCAGTCGCGACGCCAGCATCGTCAGCTCCGTCGTCACCCTGGCCGACAACTTTCAATTGCATGCCCTCGCCGAGGGCATTGAGACGCGCCAGCAGTGGGAAGCTCTCTCTGAGATGGGTTGCGAGCGCGGGCAGGGTTACTTCTTTAGCCGGCCTTTACCGGCTCATGAATTTATCCAGCTTTGCCAAAACCCGCCTTCCTGGGCCCTGACTGAAGCCTCCTCCCAGAGCGGTTAGTCACCTTTCGGCGCTCCCTCCTTGATCGCCGACCCCCTCCCGCTATACTAGTATTCCACGACCTTACAGGTTTTTACCGGTCTCGACCGGTCTTGCGTTCAGATATTTGCACACGCCTATGGCCTCGCCGAGCCACAGGCTCTTACTCCCCGAGTTTCGGAGGTTGAACAGAATGGCACGAACGACCCGATGGATGACCTTAATCGCCATGGTATCGCTGAGCTTGGCCGTCGGCTGTAGCGACGATATCAGTGGCACCACCACCAATGCCACCCCCAATAACCAGAATAACGGCGAGCCCTCCGAAGAGATCGATGACACCGCTCAGCTTCTCTACGCTGGCGACTGCGAAGGCGAGACCTTCAGCTGCACACTGACCACCAACGTGGGCACCGACATCGATGTGGAGTTTCAACTCCTCAACGCCCAGGGTGATCCCATCACCAACGCCCTTATCGGCTTTGACTTCGAGCGCACCGAGGGCGCCAGCGACGTCACCATCTCTCAAGGCCAGTCCTTTACCGACGGCGATGGCGTCGCTTCCACGACCGTCCGTACCGACGCCGACGACGCCGAAGACGCCATGGGTAGTGTGCGCGTCACCGGATTCGTCGACGGCGAAGACGATATCGACCCCCTCACGGTCACCGTGGGCATCAACCCCGAGAGCAAGGCCAGCTACGTCATCCGCTACCACCGCACCGGGGACTCCACCGTCGATCGCGTGCGGCCCGCCCTTTTGGATCCATCCATCAGTTGCAGCGAGGCCCTGGACAGCTACTTCGACACCGGCTTCTGGGATGATGACGGCGGCAACGTCATCGCCCTTCCCTCCGAGAGCACCTCGGCGACCGGCCAGCTCCCCGATAGCAACGTCCCCGGCGTAGAGAACAACCAATCCTTTACGGTCGTCGCCTACGCCGAACAAGACGTCGGTGACGAGAGCCCCCACGTCGCCTTCGGCTGCAACGATGATAACGAACCCGTCGAATTCGGCACCAGCGTCTTCGTTGACCTCGACCTCGACGATCACCTGCCCCACCTGGACGACGTCTACCAGGCAAGCCACCAACTCAATATCTCCAACGCCCTTCCGTCGTCGGTACAAACCGTCATCGACGTCCTGTCGACCCTGGCCGACAGCCCGGCGCAATTCATCCTCGGCTGCCCCGACAATGACGACTCCTGCACCGGCACGGGCCTCGTCGACCTCCTGGCGGACTCCAGCCTCATCGACAGCCTGGGCTACGACATCGCCGACTATATCGACACCCTGGTCAACGGACCCTTCTACGGCGCCGCCGAGCAATATATCAACGACCTCGTCGACGACTGGCTCATCGACGGACTCCTTCCCTCCTGGGTGGGCGACGGCATCCAAATCGCCGGGGACCTCACCTCCATGCTCCAGGAATTCACCGTCGAAGGACCCATTTATTTCGACCAACAGCCCATCGCCGAATATAACGACGGCGTCGTCACCGGGCAGATCTCTTCCGACTTCGCCCATCAAGAATGGCACACCATCGTCTTTCAGTGGTCCAGCGACTGCAACGACAGCTTCGATCCCGACGAATGCGCCGAGCAGCCATTTTCACTCCAAGACTACTCCGAGGACAGCGTCGTCAACGGGGCCTTCGACGGTACCCTTCACGGCTCGGGCGCCATCGAGATTGAGATGCATGAGTTGTCGCTTCACTACGGCGCTATCCTCATCGGCGCCATCGAGCAGGTCGCCCTTCCCCGTATCTTTGGTCCTCAGGTCACGTCCATCAATGACATGCTCAATGAGTTGATCAACTGCTCGTCGCTGGCCGCTCAGATCGGTACGCAGTTTGAGTCCACCTTCGAGACCCTATGCTTTGACCTCCTGGATAACGCCACCCAGGCCGTCTACGACTACGTCGGAGAGACCTTGGTCCTGGAGGCCGACGGTGATGAGTCTCACTTCCAGATCGGCACCCCGGAGGGCGAGCATTGCTCCATCCAGCAGCCCGAGGCCTACGCCGCCAACTGGCCCGGAAACCCCATGCCCTATATTGAGACCTTTGGCCTCGGCGACGATGGCATGGCCTGCTCCTGGCACGCCGAGGTCGACTTCACGGCCAACGGCAGCGTCAACGCCGAAATCCCCGGATCCTTTAGCGCCGACGCCAACTGAGCGCGTCTCCTTTGTCGGCCTCTTGCCCCCGCGCCCTCTCGGCGCGGGGGCTTTTTTGTTCCCCCCTTAATTCCCCGGGCGCCCCTTGATATCGATGTCCATATTTTTGCAGGTAAATAAAAAGACCTCCAACTCCACATCGTTGAAAAAGGCCTTTGGAAGCGACTCCTCGATCTCTTTCCAGTCCAACTCCCCCTTTTCCTTGCCTCGCCTCAACAGCTCACGCTTATTGGCGTGATAGGCCGTCTTCTCGGGACTGCTCTCAAATTCCGGTGTATCCGCCATGGGGACTCTCCTGTGCTGGGACGCCATCCGCTCATGGGTAGGATAAGCACCGCCGGCGCAGTCTCAATCAGCGCCCCCTACTCCTGATAGGTCCGAAGTTCGTCTACCGAGCCGCCGATGGCCCTCCACAACTCTCCCAGCAGATAGACCGAACCAAAGGCCAGCAGCTCTCCCTCGACCTGCCCCGTGGCCCTCTCCAAGGCCCGATCACATTGGGACGCACCGCGCCACAATGTCTCTGGCACCACGGCCTTGAGTTCCTGTGCGTCGCGTCCCCGTTGAGCCTCTAACTCCACGGCCCACACCGGCACCCCCAGTGCCTCTAGAAATGCCTCAATCCCCTCTTCATCCTTGTCCGCCATGCCGCCCCAGATGACTCCCTCAATCTCGGCGTCACCGCACGCGATCCACTCCCTCAGCGATTGGATCCCCGCGGGGTTGTGGGCCGCGTCCACCCAGATGGTTCGCTCGCCCAATCGCCACCGATCCCGTCGGCCCGGCCACCTCCAGTGGACCTGAGATGACTCCCAGGACTCGTCTTCCACCTCTTCTCCCATCCACAATTGAGCGGCCATCCTCGCCGTCCACTGGTGCATTTCCTCGAGAGAAGCCGAAGCCTCCGCGACATCGGCGATCACCGCTGGACTGGCCCCGAGGTGGCGAACCTTTTCCATAAGCCGTTGACGCGCCTCCTCGTGGCTCTGAGGGGCTATCACCGCCGGCACCTGCGTCCTCAACACACCGGCCTTTTCGCCGGCGATGGACGCGATATCCTCGCCCAGATAGGCTTCGTGGTCCCGATCGATGGCCGTGATCACCGATGTCTGCGGCTCTACGGCGTTGACGGCGTCCAACCTCCCTCCCAGCCCCACCTCCATCACCGCCACGTCCACCTCTTGGCGCTCAAATAGCACCATGGCACAAAGCGTCGTCAGCTCAAAAAAGGTCAGTCCCTTCTCGTCGTCCTCGTCTTCTCGCCGGTAGGTTTCGATGACCCTCTCCAAGGCCTCCTGAACCTGGTCCTCTGCCAGCGGCATTCCGTCCACCCGGAAGCGCTCCCTCAACCCCACCAAATGAGGGCTGGTATATAGCCCCACCCGATGACCGCGATGCTGCAAATAAGCCGCCAGCCGAGACGCCACCGACCCCTTTCCATTGGTTCCAGCCACGGTGATCACATCAAAGGACGGCTCATCAAGGCCCTCCTCCCGCAGCGCTCGCTGCATGCGCGCCAGCCCCGGCTTGATCCCAAATCTCGTCGTCTCAAATAATCGGCTTACCAGATCCTCGTAGTTCATCGCCCATCTCCATGACCGTCCATAAAAAAAACCGGGCCTTGCGAGGTCTCTCGCCGGCCCGGCTTGATTGCGATCCGCTTCGACGTCATCAAAATGAAAAGCGATCGTCCAACTCGAGGTACCTCAGGTAGCGATCAAAGGCCACCGGATCGACGACCTGGAAATGCCCCTGACCGTCGATGGTGATAAGCTCCCTCTTGACGAGCTTAGATAGGATTTCCTTTAGCTCGCCGATCTCCATGGCCAGCACGTCCGCCAGATCCTCTGGTAGAGGCGTTGACACCTCCAGGCTCGAATCCTGTCGCTTCGCTTCCGCGCGCAATTGGTGAAGGACCCGGGCTTCATTGCTGCGAAGGATCAAATTACTGACCCGATATTGGGACTCCGTCAGCCGCTTCGTCAGCTTCTTGAGCATGCGAAGGGCGATATCCGTATTGCCTCGGATCATGTCCTCAAATTGCGCCGACTTAACCTGAATTAACGACGCATCTTCCACTACCACCGCCGTCACCGGTCTCTCCTCTGCGTCGAGCATCGCCAACTCTCCGCAGAATTCGCCGGCCCCCAGATTCTCGACCACTACCTCCGTATCGTGTATTTGCTTCGTGATACGAACCGAACCGGACTTAATGACGTACATCCGATCGCCCGTCTCGCCCTCGCGAAACAGGATCGTGCCTGCCGAACATTGCCGTACACCTTTGTCTGCCACGTGCGCTCCCAAGCGCTAGAGACTATCCATTCAATCCACTAACTTCGATTCCAATCCTTCCAGCCAGGCGCGAGTTCGTCGGGCCCGCGACGACCGACCTCGACCCATATACTCCAAGAGATGGTATCGCGCCACCGCGAGGTCTTCGGGCCGGTCGATATCGTACCAAAACTCCAATAACTCGTACAAGAGATCCCCCTCCCTGGCCCGACGCAGCGTCTCCCCCATGACGCGGGGGGTACTCCAGGAAATATCCTCAAAGATGGATCGCCAGGAACCCCTCCCGATGCATCCCACCAGGTAATAACCACCGTCAAAGCTGGGTCCGAATACCAGGTCTCGCTCGTTCAAGGCCTCCTGCGCCTCCACCAGGTGCTTCTCCCCCAGGCTGGGGGAATCACTGCCGATGATGATCACCCGGGAGTAGCCGCGCTCTAATCCCCGGGCGATCGCCCGCTCCATGCGCTCGCCGATGTGGCCAGGGCCCTGGGGCACAAGCCTTGCGGCGGCGGTGTCCACGGCAAAGGCCGCCAACGGGTCTTGGGCCTCGCCCGGCCACGCCAGGGCCAGCTCCCAGCCCCGGTCGCGGCAAACCCGCCCCGCCATCTCCACCACATCGCAAAAAAAGGCCCGATACCCCTCGGCGGCCGCCTCCTCGCCGATGCCTTCGGCGAGCCGCGTCTTAACTCTCCCCGGGACCGCCGGCTTGCCAAAGACGACGACCAACGTATCGCTCTCAGGCCTCTGTTCAGCCATAGTCGCCTGCCTTGTCCAATAGATACTCCCGGCCAATGGTATATAAGATCTTGATCCCCGCGTTCACGCTGCCGCTGACCGTGCCCGTGACCTTCGATTGACCCACGCGCCGACGATAACTGACGGGCACCTCCACGCATCGAAGACCTCGTCGCGCCGCTCGCGCTTGCATCTCCACGGTCCACCCAAAATTGCGATCCCTCATCTGCAGCCCCTCCAGGGCTCGCCAGGTGATCGCCCGAAATGGGCCCAGATCAGTAAATCGGTACCCAAAGGCCAACTCCATCAATCGGCAGGACAGCCAATTCCCAAAGCGCGCCTGAACCAATAACGCCCCGGGCTCGCGCTCCCCCAGCATTCGACTGCCGATGACCATATCCACCCCATCGGCGATGATCGGTTGTACCACCCGGCTCAATTCTTCGGGGTGATCGCTATAATCGCCGTCCATAAATACCACGATCTCCGGCGGATCGGCCCGCAGATGGGCCAGCCCAGCCAGGCAGGCCGCTCCGTAGCCCTTCTCGTCTTCCCGAACCACCACCGCTCCCCCTTGCCTGGCGACGTCGGCCGTGCCGTCCTCACTTCCATTATCGGCCACCACCACCTTGCGAACCCACCCCTCGGGCATGTCCCCCAATATAAGAGGCAGGCTCTTCTCCTCGTTGAGTGCCGGGATCACCACGTCGATCACCGGCCGCTCATCCTTCGGAATCGGCTCCGTGCGGCGGCTCCACACCTCCCCTCGATACTGATTACTTCCACTCACGCCATCGTCCCGCTGAAGGCATCCAATCGACGGACCTCAATATGGGACGACCCACCCCAAAATCAATCTCCCGTGGTGCCTACTCCGCGCTCATCACGGCTCACCGACCAGGCAGATCAGGCTGAGCAGGTCCGTTCGTCCACGCTGAAGCCGGTCCTCTCGTCCGCGGCACCTCAGTACACCGTCACGCCGAACTCCCAATAGTCGACGCTCCAGCCCCCAGAGCTGCTCGCGACTCATATTCAGGGTGGTGGTGAGATCTTCCAGCACCGGCGTTCCATCGACGACCAGACCGATTCGCCTGTCCCGAACCTCTTTTATCGCCGTGGCCCACCCAATGGCTTCGTCCCCATCCCATTGCTGGATATGCAAAAAATAGTCGTCGAATCGGCCTACCGTCACCGTCGGGCCGTCGAGCACGACGAATAGAGCACGCTCGATCCAAGAGGCCTCGAAATGCTCGTAGAGCGTCGCCACAGGGACCTCGCCATGAATAAAATCGGGCGGAAGAACCTGGCCATTCGGTCGCTTACGCGACAAGATCTCGTCCACATCGCGACGCCGATTGCCGACCGTACTCGTTTCTAGTCTCTGAACCATAACGCCTTCTCCGTCCTTGGAGGCTCATCAATGAAACACTGAACATAACCATACTGAACACTCCACCAGACCGCAAGAAAAATCCTCGATTTTGTTCAGCACCTACCGGCTGCATCAATGGAAAACCCATCGAATACACCCATTATCCAAAGGCAATTCAAGCACTTAGACGAATCGCCGAGGGTCACTGAACATTAACACAGAGGCACTGCACTGGACCTTCTATAACCACCCATATACCGTGACTGCTTGCTCCCCCAGCATAGCGGAGGGGTGAAGCGAGTTCCACCCCTGGCGATAAAATAAGTGATCGAATTATCGGAGACTAAATTCGTGAGTGACGCGCTCCGTGCTCGCCACGGGCTCGCCATCCTCGGTGGCCGGCTCGAATCGCCACTCGTAGAACGCTTCTTTCGCTGCCTCTTCGAGCCCATAACCGGGTCCATCGAGGATCCGCACCTTCACCACTCTCCCCTCCTCATCGATCTCCAGCAGGGCGACAACCGCTCCCTCGATCCCGCGTCGACGCGCCTGCACCGGGTAATCCCCCTCGACCTCTCGAATTACCTTCGCCGGGGTCGGTGGGGATGAGGGGGCGGTATCGCCTTCGCCATCGCCATCGGTGCGCCTGATATCTCCCTCGCCCTCGGGATCGCCGGCTCGCCTTTCGGCGACGCCGGGCTCCCCGTCTTCCGTGGCCTCAGCGTCGTCTCGCGTAAATCCCTCCAGTCGCATTGGTTGCTCGACTTCCGGCTCTTCCTCTTCCAAATCGTCTTCCGGATCGTCCTCTTGCTGCAATTCTTCCGGTTCAGGTTCCGGCTCGGGTTCTGGTTCAGGTTCCGGTTCAGGTTCCGGCTCGGGTTCCGGCTCGGGTTCCGGTTCCGGCTCGGGTTCTGGTTCCTCTTCTTCCTCCACCTCTTCCGGCTCTTCCTCTTCCTCCGGTTCTTCCTCTTCGGGCTCCATCAGCGGAGGGGGCTCGCGGAATTCATCCCTCTCTACCTCGACATAAAAGGTGTCGTCGTCGAAGCGTTGTATGTCCACGTGCGGACTCAGCAGCGCGATCATCGCAAGCACCAACACGTGGCCCACCACAGATAGCAGCACCCACACCCATATCGGGGGACCACTTAGCTCGCTTCCCCAGGGCTGGTGTTCTTGGTGATCTGCACTCATCGACGAATCCCTGCTAGCGCGCAACGGAACCCTGAACATGGCCCCTTGGCTCTGAATGTCAATTGCAACTTAGTTGCAATATCTCTTAACCATCCAACGCATCGGACCGTGGCACTTTCTTTTCCCAGCTCCTATTATGAAGTCCAACGCTCAGGAGGTTCGTCGTCTACAAACCGATCGAGCCTCCGCTTTATTCATATCGCAGCCCCTCCCTCGGGAGCTTCTATGTCCGATCTTTCTCCGCCCTCCACGCCAGCGCCAGCGCGCGGCCTTATTATTGGTTCCCTCATCGCGTTGGCCATCGCCGTCATCGGCCTGTTGATGCTTTTCGTCAGCCCCACGGGGCCCACCGATTGGACCCAGAAACAGCAGGCTGAGCTCGATGCGGGCCTGGACTTTCCCCCCATCACCATCGACGAAGACCGACTGCATCGTGAGCGCCAACAATTCTACGGCGAGCCAGATAGCGAGTTGGTCCAGGAGGAGATCGACCTCTTCTTCGAGGCCCTATTTTTGACCAACGCCAATCAATTTCGCGTCGAGAACCCCGTTCTGACTGAGGAGGGTCAGGATCCGGCGAATCTCCTGCCCTACCTGGCCGATGAAATCCTGCCCGTCGTCGGTCCCGACGGCTTCCACGTCGTGGCTCAGCCCATCTATGACCAATGCCTGGACGGACTGGAGGAGCTCACCGACGATCTCGCCGCTGGCCGCATCTCCTTCGGCGACGCCCTCACCGATCCCGGTCCTGACTATGACCTCTACCGCGAATCCTGCGGCCATCTCCTGGACGCCCTCGTGGAGTATCGCCTCATCGACGACCAGGGCCGATGGCATATCGACCAACCCCTGGCCGTCGTCGATCTCCTTCAGCGCTATCGCCTGGCCGAGCTCATTCGGAACCGCTTTCCCCTCCACCGTCAACTCACCGATTACGATCTGGAGAGCTTTCATCGATGGCGCATCCAGCACTCCCAGGCCATGGACGTCGAGCTTCGACGGCAATTTCTCGATCAAGCCTCCTCCTTCATCGACGATGAGACCTATCTGGCCATCGCCGGCGCCCGCCTGGACGTCAAAGACGGCCAGTCCCCCGACGAGGCCTTCGAGCCCCTTCGAGAGCAATTCCCCGACGACCCCTTCGTTCAAAAATTCGTCGACACCGTGACCTCCTCCCCCTAGGAGCCTGTTGCGTATAGCGGACCGAGTCCTCGCCGAGAAGATTTTGATGCCAGACTCGTTCGTATGACGACGTAATAGCAGCGCTATTCGGAGGAATACGAGCGATGTATGGCGTAAAATCGGCCGGCGAGACGATGCGGAGCTTATGTGCAACAGGCTCCTAGTAGCCAACGCCTCCCCCATTTTTTCCCAACCCGGGTTGACAGCCTCCGCCGGCGACCCTATAACCCCCCTCGTTGGCAGCGAAGCCAATCCCATTCGGGGCCGTAGCTCAGCTGGGAGAGCGCGTGACTGGCAGTCACGAGGTCGTGGGTTCGATCCCCATCGGCTCCATGCAGACAAACCCCGCAGAACCACTCAGGTTTTGCGGGGTTTGTTGCTTCTTGCTGCCCACCCCTATATCGAATCCGCCCACCATCAGCCCTCCGTCCACCACCCATCACAAATTTTCGGTTGACAAACCACCGATGACTGGGCATAAGTCCCGTCCCTCGACGGCGACGTCGACTTCCCATTCGGGGCCGTAGCTCAGCTGGGAGAGCGCGTGACTGGCAGTCACGAGGTCGTGGGTTCGATCCCCATCGGCTCCATTTTGAAAAACCCAAGCCCTCTGCGACCCATCGCAGAGGGCTTTTTTGTGCATGCCTTGACATTCTCGCCCTCGACGGGTGTGGTCTAGCCTCCTGACTCACGCTTCCAACCTGGCACGGAGATATCCCATGTCCTCACTACAGCAGGCACCCGGTCAATTTGAGGAACAAGTCGGCGCCATCGCCCAAGAAATCTTGCGCATTGAGGCCCACCTTCGACGCCAGGAATTTCGGGCCGCCAGCGCCCGTATCGGCGGGGCCTTTCAGCAATTGCAGGGCCTTCGCCGAGACAGCTCCACGGTGGTCCAATCCACCCTGGCGGGCGCCCGGTTGGGGCTGAGCGCCGGCGGGGGAAGCTGGCTTCGCGGGCGCCTCCCGGCAGCGCTTATAAGCGCCATCGGCGGCTGGATGTACGGCCAGAGCCTTCACCTGGAGAATCAGCGCACCCTCGATCAACTGGGCGAGCACCTCCACCACCTGCAGGAGCGCATCCCCGCTGAGCCCACACCGTCTTCGGAACCCGCCGCTGAGTCCTCGGGCTGAGGCCTGCGACGCGCCTGATTGCCGATTGCATTACCCCACCCCTGCTCCTAAGTTGTGGCGAGTCTCACGGACGATTTTTCCAACCCCGGCTTCGCCCCATGACACACGCCAAAATTATCTGCACCCTCGGCCCGGCCTCCAATTCCCCGGAGGTCATCGAAGAGATGATCCTGGCCGGGATGAACGTGGCACGCCTTAATTTCTCCCACGGCACCCACGAAGACCACCGAGAGACCTACGAGGTGGTCCGCCAGGCCTCCAAGGAATTGGGAAAATCGGTGGCCATCCTCCAGGACCTCCAGGGCCCAAAGATCCGCGTCGGCACCTTCGAGGAAGGGTCCATCCAGCTTCACCGCGACGAGACCTTCACCATCACCACCGATGATACGGTCATCGGCGATGAGACCCGGGTGTCGACGACCTATCCCAACCTCAGCGATGACGTGGACAGCGGCGATATATTGCTGCTCGACGACGGGCTGTTGCGCCTGCGCGTCATCGAGGTCAACGCCGGAGAGGTCCTGACCCGCGTGGAAGTTGGCGGCGTCCTCAGCAATAATAAGGGCATCAACCTGCCCACGGCCGCCGTCTCGGCGCCCAGCATGACCGAAAAGGATCGCCGCGACCTCTCCTTTGGCCTTCAATTGGGCGTGGACTACGTGGCCCTGAGTTTCGTTCGCTCCGCCCTCGATATTCACCAGCTGCGCTCTCAGATTGACGCCGAAACGGACGACGACCGCGAGACGCTGATCATCTCCAAGATCGAAAAGCCCCAGGCCATCGCCGAGTTGGAGGACATCATCGCCGTCTCCGATGGCATCATGATCGCCCGCGGCGATCTGGGCGTGGAGCTTCCTCCCCAGGAAGTGCCCATGCTCCAGAAGCAGGCCATCGTCAACGCCAACGAGATGGGCTGCATCTCCATTACGGCCACCCAGATGCTGGAGTCGATGACCGAAAACTTTCGCCCCACCCGCGCCGAAGCCTCGGACGTCGCCAACGCCATCCTCGATGGCACAGACGCCGTCATGCTCTCCGGCGAAACCGCCATGGGCAAATACCCCGTAGAATCGGTGCGCATGATGTCCTCCATCATCAAAGAGGTGGAGACCAGCAAGGCCTATCGGCACCTCCCGGAGCCCGAATTCATCAGCCACCTAAAAACCTTTCCCAACGCCGTGGCCCGCGCCGCCACCATCGCCGCCGAGGATCTCAACGTGCGCGGCATCGTCGTCTTGACCAACTCCGGCTCCACCGCCCGGTTGATGATGACCTATCGCCCCGAAAAGCCCATCATCGCCTGCACCCCCAGCGAGCGGGTCTACCACCAGATGGCCCTCTTCTGGGGGGTGGAGCCCTACCAGATCCGTATGCTTCACAGCACGGACGGCATGCTCCAGCGCGTGGAAAAGCTGATGTACAAGGAACGCGATTGCGAACCGGGCGACGAGTTGGTCGTCGTCATGGGCTCACCCGCCGGTGGAGGCACGGAGACCAACCTCATCAAACTCCACCGCCTGACCTGACCCCCTCCAAACGAACTGGTTACTTACCCCACCACCTGATTTCGGCCCCCTTCCTTGGCCTTGTAGAGGCGTTCATCGGCGATCTTGATGAACGCAAAGGGGTTGACCTCGTGGCGGCCCCCGCCGCCATCGGCTTCATTGCGGTTTAGATACTCCTGGATATCGGCCACCCCCATCGACAGGGTGATCGCGATCGTGAGCCCATCGAAGCGAAATACCTTGGACTCGATCTCCTTTCGAATCTTCTCGGCGGCCACGATGGCCCGCGACTTGTCGATCTCGGGGAGCAATAACACGAACTCCTCGCCGCCGTAGCGCGCAAAGATGTCGTCGCGTCGAATCGAGCGCTGAATGGTCTGCGCACACTGTTTGAGGATATGATCGCCCGCTAAGTGGCCGTATTTATCATTTACCGGTTTGAAGTGGTCAATGTCCATCATCACCACCGACAGGTCCCGGCTATAGCGAAGGCAGCGACTCAACTCCCTCTCCATCTCCTGGAGAAAATAGCGCTTATTATGCACCTGGGTGAGGCCATCGGTGGTGGTCAGGCGATAGATCTCGTCGTGGTAGGCCGACTCCATCCCCTCGCCGCTGAGAAATTTAAATAGCTTTCGCCCCACCTTGACCAGATCGCCCGATTCCAGAGACAGCTCCTCGACGGGCCGATCGTTGACGAAGGTGCCATTCGTCGATTTGAGGTCGCGCACGCGAACCTGGTCGGGGCCTTTGACGAATACCGCGTGATTTCGCGAGATCGATTCCTCGTCGACCTGAATATCGACCTTGCTGGACCGACCGATCACTGTCTCTTCTTGCTCCAGAGGGTATTTCTTCCCCAGGTCTGTGCCGTTCATCACGACCAGGCAGGCTTCCGTGTTCGACGACGTCTCTTCTGGCATCGGTCGAATGACCGTGATCACTGTGTTGTCATTTGCCATGATCGCCTTTTTTACTCACCGCGCCCCTTGAGGGGATGCTGCGCTCAATCTCGCCGCGCCTGGCTGCTACACGCGAGCAGGGTGTCTCCTACGGGGTCGGCTAGCGCCCTATTGCGGCTGATTCCAGCGGCAAGTTCGGGCCTTTGCGTAACCAGTCGAATTGTCGGATCTACGAGGGTCCTTACTACCTATTAAACCAAAGGCCAACCCCGATTGCAAAACCCCGTTCGACGCTTTGTCCACCATCACTCCACCAGAGGTACCTTTACGGTCCGTCGGCGAGGTCGTTTGGCCGCCAAGTCCCCGTATTCTTCGCGTCCAAGCAGACCGTGGGCGATCTTCTTGCCCAGCTCCACCCCGGGTTGATCGAATGCATTGACCTGCCATAGTTCGCCGGCCACCCCGGTGATCATCTGCCAGGCGTAGAGAAAGCCACCGACGCTTTTGGGCACCACTTTCTGGAAGCGCCAGGAGGCCGTCGGTCGCCCCGACTCCTGAAGGGCCCTCCGCGTGCCCTCCAATTCGGCGGCGAAGATATCCGACACCGAGGTGCCCCCGAGGTGCTCCAGCCCTTCCGGTAACGCCGGTGAATCAGGCACTCGCCGATCGCGGGCAAATTCTTCGACCTCCAGGAAACAGACCCATTTGTCCTTCGGCCCCTCCATATACAATTGGACCTGACTGTGCTGGTCCACCACCCCGCGGGCGAAGACCGGCGTGATACCCCGGTGGACCTGCTCCCCGTCTCGCTGATGGGCTTTCCCCAGACTTTCGGCCCACAATTGGCGAAACCAATCCACCAGACCCACCAGGCGATCGCCATAGGTCATCATCACCACCTGCCCATAGCCCGCCTCCGCCAGGGCCAGCGCTTCGTCTGCCATGCGCCCCAGGCTATCGGCGATTTCTTCCGCCGTTGCGTAGCGATCGCGCACCTGGCGCGCCCCCTTCAGGAGGGGCTCGATGGGGTAGCCAGCGAGCGCCAGAGGCACCAAGCCCACCGGGGTCAGTACGCTAAATCGGCCTCCCACGTTGGGGGGAATATCAAAACTATACCACCCCTCCTGGTTCACCAGGCGTCTCAAGGCCCCGTCCTCTGGATCTGTGATCGCCACCACATGGCGATGCGCCCTCTTGGCGCCCACCGCCTCTTCCAGGAGTTGTCGAGCGATCCAGAATTGGCTCATCGTCTCGATGGTCGTTCCACTCTTGGTCACCACCACCAATAAGGTGGTCCGCAGATCCAGTTGAGAGAAGAGCCGATCCACGGACTCCGGATCGAGATTGTCGGCAAAATGGGTGCGCAAGCCCCTCCGGTGATGGGGGCGAGCGCTGCGGAGCACGGCCTCAGCGCCCAGGCTCGACCCGCCAATGCCAATCACTACCTGGTCGGTCCACTCTTCGCTGAGCCGCTCTTTGGCGAAGGCCTCAATGGGAGCCGTCTCCGTATCCGGCGCCTCGTCGAAGCCAAGCTCCGAGCTATCCAGCCGTTCCAGGAGCGCCTCAGAGGCCGCCAGCCGCCGTGTCCGCCGCGCCTGACTGTCCATCGCCTCAGAACTCAACAACCCCTCGCCATAAAGAGCACCGCCATCGTATTCCAGCATCGCATCTCCTCGTGTCACAAGTAGTGTGGAAAGCCAGGCAACTGCCCCCCGACTCGCTAATTCTCATCCATGATGTCCAGCTTGCCCACCGCTCAGACCGCCAGCGCTTGGCATACCTCATCGACCACGCGATCGATGGCTTCCCGTTCGTCCATCTCCGTCACGGCCACCAGCAAATGCGAGGCCCATCGATCGCCCATGAGGCTCAAATCAAGCCCTGGAATCACATCCGATTCCAGGCAATGGTCCACCACCTGGCGGGCCGGGCGGGGCAACTCCACAACGAATTCATTGAAGAAGGGAGCGCTAAAGGCTCGCCTGGCCCCCGCTCGGGTCTCCAATTGGTCCAGGGCATAGCTGGCCTTGGACATATTGAGATGGGCCGACTCTTTGAGCCCTCCCTTGCCCAGGAGGCTCAGGTAGATGGCGGCCGCCAGCGCCATCAACCCCTGGTTGGTGCAGATATTACTGGTCGCTCGCTCGCGGCGGATATGCTGTTCTCGCGTCGACAGCGTAAGGACAAAGCCCTCCCGCCCCTCCACGTCCTCCGTGCGCCCCGACAACCGACCGGGCATGGCCCGAAGATGTTTTTCTCTGGCCGCAAAGATGCCCAGCGCCGGCCCCCCGAAGGCCTGCCCGATCCCCAGCCCCATGCCCTCTCCGGCACATATATCGGCCCCGAACTCTCCGGGCGCTCGACTGAGGGCAAAAGCGTGGGGCTCATAGAATGTCGCCACCACCAAAATCCCCCGTTCATGGGCCCACTCCACCAATTCCGTGGGGTCTTCCAGCACGCCAAAAAAGTTGGGCGTCTGGATGACGATGCAGGCTGCCCTCTCCGGCGACTCCATCGCCGACGCCAGGGCCGCTACATCCACTCGACCGCTCTCTTCATCAAACCCGAATTCGCGATAGGTATCGTCCTGAGAAGCCAGATAGGTCTTCATCACCTCCCGCGTCTCCGGATGGCAATTGCCGGCCACCCATACGTGGTCGCGCGGCTGGCGTCGGAAGGTTCGCTGGGCCATCAGCGCCGCCTCGGCAGCCGCGTGAGCCCCGTCGTACATCGAGGCGTTGGCGATCGGCATCCCCAGCAGTTCTGCCACCATCGACTGAAACTCGAAGATAGACTTCGTCGTCCCCTGGCTGATTTCCGCCTGATACGGGGTGTAGGACGTCATATATTCGGCGCGCAACAATAATTGATTGAGCGCCTCGGGCACCACGTGATCGTAGCATCCGGCCCCGAGCAACGAGGTCAACCCCCTGCCCTTCACGCCATTTTTGGCGGCCAGCTCCGACACATGCTTTTTGAGCTGTATTTCGCTCATCGGTGCCGGCAGGTCCATGGCCTCCGCCGCCTCTCGGAGCGGCGCCGGGATGGACTCAAAGAGTTCCTCCACCGAGGACACCCCGATGGCATCCAGCATCGATTCCACATCGCCTTGCGTATGGGGCAGGTAGCTCATGCTCAGGCTTCCTCTTCCAGGTAGGTTTCGTAGTCATCGGCATCCATCAGGGCATCCCACTGCCCGTCGTCGCTGATCTTTAGCTTGAGGATCCAACCTCGATCGTAAGGGCTTTCGTTGATCATCTCCGGCGCCGTCTCCAACTCCTCATTGACCTCGATGACCTCGCCGCCGATCGGCGAATAGATGTCGGAGACCGCCTTGATGCTCTCCACAACCCCAATATCGTCGCCCGCCTCAAAGACTTCACCGATGGCCGGCAATTCCACAAAGACGATATCGCCCAGCGCATCCTGGGCGTGGTTGGTGATCCCCACGATCACCGTATCTCCTGAACGATCGGCCCACTCATGCTGGGTCGAATAGCGATAATTTTCCGGTAATTCCAAATCCATGGGGCCTCTCCGGAGCCTTGGGTCAGATTATTTGCTTGATTTCGGTCGTCGATAAAACGGCACGTCCACGACCTGAGCTTGGCGTCGTCGCCCGCGGATATTGATGTCCACATCCTTGACGTCACCGACCGCTTGCTCGATGTAGCCCAGTCCAATGCTCGCTTCAAGCGTCGGCGCCACCCCACCGCTGGTCAAGTAACCGATCCCTTTTCCCTCAAATTCGATGGCATAGCCTCCCCGGAGCACGCCCCGCTCCGTTAAGCGAAGACCGATCAGACGCCGTTGGGTTCCTTCTTCGGCGATGGCCTCCAATGCGTCTTGCCCCACGAATTCGGGCCCTCGATCGAATTTGACCAGCCAGCCCAGGCCGGCCTCCAGGGGGTTGGTTTCCTCGGAGATATCCGATCCGTGGAGCAATAAACCAGCCTCCAATCGCAAGGTATCCCGACACCCGAGGCCGCATAGCGTCACCTCCGGATGGGCTGCGAGACGCCGCGCCAACTCTTTGCCGGTGTCGATGCCCAGATATAATTCAAACCCATCCTCCCCGGTATAACCCGTGCGTGCCACGAGCCCTTCACCGACGTCCATCTCCACTTCCCGGGCCCTGAAAAAGGCTATATCGCTCAAGTCCTGCTTGCATAACCCCTGAAGTATTGCTTCAGCTTGTGGCCCCTGAAGGGCTAGTTGAACGGTGTCATCGCTCTGGTCATCGATGGTCACGTCATCACTCAACTGCCCCTTTATATGCGACATATCCCGGGCGCGGTTGGCGGCGTTGATGCACAAAAGTAGCCTGTCCTCGCCCAGGCGATACACCACCAGATCATCGATGATGCCTCCCGCTTCGTTGCACATCACGGTGTAGCGCGCCTGTCCCACGGCCAAGCCACCGATATGATGGGTCATCAACCGGTCCACTTCTTCGATGGCGCCGTCGCCCCGCACTTCCACCCGACCCATATGGCTCACATCGAATAAGCCGGCGCCCCGACGGACCGCGTGGTGCTCATCGCGGATAGAGTCGTATTTGACGGGCATCTCGTAGCCCGCAAAGGGGGTCATACTGGCCCGCTTATCGATGTGAAAGCCGTGAAGCGGCACCTGCTTGAGTTCTTCTTTCGATGATCCCATGGCACTTATCTCCTCAACGTCCTTCCGGACTAAGCCAGGTTAACTCTCCGCGACGTGAATGCCCATAGTGAAGGCCCACGCTCTCTGCATCCAGCGCTTCGTCACCGCGGATCACCCACTCCTGGGCGATGCACGCCGCCTTCAAGGTATTTTCCATCAACATCGCCACCGTCATCGGTCCTACGCCCCCGGGAACGGGGGTGATCCACCGCGCTCGCTGCCGAGCTTCTTCGTACTCCACATCCCCGCTGAGCCCCGAGGGAAGACGGGTGATCCCCACGTCCACCACGGTGGCCCCGGAGCCAATCCAGTGGCCTTTGATGAGGCCAGGAACCCCCGTGGCCACCACGATGAGCTCCGAGCGACGCACCACCTCTTCCAGGTTGGTCGTATGGCGATGACAGATGGTGACCGTGGCGTCGGCCCGCGTCAGCATTAAGCCCATGGGTCGGCCCACGATAACGCTGCGACCGATCACGGCCGCCTGCATCCCCCGCGGGTCGATGCTGGCCGCCCTTAGCAGGCGTAGAATGCCCCGGGGCGTGCAGGGCTCCAGAAGCCCTCGTCGGGTCATCAGCGCCCCTAGATTCGTCGGGTGGAACCCGTCGACGTCCTTCGTGGGGTCGACATAGGGCATCACGGCCGCGCTATCGAGGTGATCCGGCAGGGGAAGCTGCAATAACACCCCGTGGACGTCGTCGCTATCATTGAGCTCGCGGAGCCGCTGCCTCAACGCCGTTTGGTCGATATTTCCCGGCAAATGATAGTGCTCCCCCACCATCCCTACGTCCTCACAAGCACGCTGCTTATGACGAATATAGATGCTGCTGGCCTCGTCTTCGCCAACCTGCACCACCGCCAGACGGGGACATAGGCCCCGCTCTTTTAGGGCCTTTACCCCACCTCTGACGCGTCGACGCACGGCCTTTGCCACCGCCCGACCGTCGAGGACGCCCGCAGGGCTGTCGACCAGGGCGGCCGACCAATCATCGCCTTCCCAATCCAAAATCATCGCCAAATGCTTTCCTTTGCTGCTAGAACTCCGTCGTCCATCGCTCGCCCCACTCATCTCTAGTCGGCTGTTGGTGGATGCGCAACGGCCCCGGCCAACCTCAAGATCGGCGCATCCACCGCGTCCACCTGGACACCAGCGGACGATGATCCGCCACCCACTGATACCCCCAGTCCATCAGACGCCCCCAGCCCGGCACGTGGCGATAGACCCATAACATCCACCCCAGTCCACGCCCATATGCCAACACCTTAAATACTGCCTCTGCGCCGCGGTAGATCGCATCGCCCTCCACCAGATGGACCGCACTTTCCAGATCGGCGATGGCGATCTCGTCGGGTCGCGACGGATCCTCTTGCAGCGGGGCGATGCTCATCTTCCCGTCGCTTCGCTGACGCCATCGCTGGGCCCAATAGGTGCAAAACCCGCAGTCCCCGTCGTAAATGAGCAACGATGATTCGTCATCGCTCATGAAGAGCCTCCCCCCTCGATGGGCGTCACCAACATCATCGTTGCCAATCGCTGACTGACCACCACTTCCTGACCATTGACCTCCAGGAACATCTGACCATCAAAGTCCAGCACTTCCTCGATGGTCAACTCGGACCCCGGCCGAAGCCCCATGCGATCAAGGTAGCGAAGCACCTGGGGATCCTGATCCATAACGCGCTCCAACAGGGCTTCTTCACCGGCCTTCATATCGCTTAAATGGTGCATCTCTCGGCGCTCCAACCGCCCTTCGGCGGTGGGGATGGGATCGCCATGGGGGTCAAAGCGCGGATGATTGAGGTAGGCGTCGATGCGACTGACCAGGTCGTCGCTGACGGCGTGCTCCAACCGCTCGGCCTCGTCGTGCACCTCGTCCCAGGAATATCCCAGCACGTGGACCAAAAAAACCTCGATGAGGCGATGGTTACGGATCACCCGCAGGGCCGTCTTTTCGCCCTGGTCCGTTAGCCGCGCGCCTTTGTAGGGCTGATAATCGACGAGCCCCTCCTGCGATAGGCTTTTGAGCATCCCCGACACCGACGGTCGGGACACCTCCAGGGATTCGGCAATCTTCTTGGTCTTGACACGCTCTCCCTCCTCTTGCTGAGCGCTATAAATCGCCTTGAGATAATTTTCGACCGACGTGGTTGGCATGCGTCCTGCCTATGGGTGCGGGTAGCGAACACAGAGCACTCGACGCTCGTGGGTCTCCCCCACGATAGTACCTGTCTACTAGATGACCCCTTGGGGCAAAAGGGCCGTCATCAATGCTCGCCGTGCCCCGGGTGGCGTCGGTGGCGTCGGCGCAGTCGTCGCCACAGCCGTCCGTGCGTAGGGGCCATCAAAAAGGCCACGCCGTACAGAATGCCCCCCACGACCACAATCGCCCCGGCGGCCGACGTATTGAACCAGATCGCGGCGTACATCCCCACCCAGGATGATACCACCGCGTGGGCCACGCTCCAGGCCATCATCACCCCCAGCCGATCCGAGAGCAGATGCGCCGTGGCTCCCGGGACGATGATCAGGGCGATCACCAAAATCGCCCCTACCGCTTCGAAGCCCGCCACGGCCGTCACCGTCACCGCCGTCATCAATCCATAGTTGACGAGGCCCACGGGGATACCAATGGACGCTGCGTAGCGCGGATCGAAGCTGCTGGCCTCCAGCCATCGGTAAAATATGACCACCAGCCCCAGCGTCACCGGGGCCACGAGCCCCACCAGGAACATCGCCCGATCACTGACGCCCAATAAATCCCCAAATAACATGCAGTGGGTGTCGATATGGGCGTCCCTTACCACCGTCGATAGCAAGATCACCCCCAGGGCGAAGAGCGACGTAAATACCACGCCAATGGCCGCATCGGAGCGAATATTTGGTTGGTCGGCCAGGCCTTGTATGGCCATCGACGACCCCACGCCTACCGCCACGGCCCCCAGGATCATCACCCACGGATTGAGCGATCCGCTGACCATAAATGCCAGCACGATGCCCGGCAGGGCCACGTGCGCCAACGCATCGGCGATCAACGACATGCGCCGCAGGTATAAAAATACGCCCAGCACGGCACAGGTAATGGCCACCAGGTGTACCGTCACCATGCCTCGCCACATCCAGTCGCCCCATCCCCAGGGTTCGATAAGCCAGCTCATCGCTGCCCTCCCTGGCGACGTCGGCGACTCCAAAGCCCCCTCTGGGGGCCCCAAATGAGGGCTAATATGAACCATAAGGTGGCCACCAACACCATCGCTGGCCCGGTGGCGACCCCTTCAAACACATAGGAAATCATGGCTCCCAGGGCGCCGCTAAGCGCTCCCAGGCCCATCGACCACATCACGACCCCGGAGAGCCTGGGCGTCAGATAACGAGCCGTCGACGGGGGAATGATCAGCATCGCCGCCACCAGAATCACCCCCACGGCCTGAATCGACACCACCACGGCCACCGACAGCGCCCCCAGAAGGAGCATCTCCAGACGCCTCGTTTCGATCCCCAGACTTCGCGCGTAATCCTCGTCAAATACCAGGATCGACAGCGGGCGAAATACCCAGGCCACCACGGCGCACAATAATGCCCCCACAGCTATCAGGAGCCAGAATTGAGAGGGCGTCACGGCGGCGGCGTTACCGAACAAAAAATCTTCCAACCCCGCCTGGCGCCCGGTCTCCATCCCCTGGATATAGGCCAACATCACGATGCCCGCGCCGAAGAAGACCGATAATACGATCCCGATCGCGGCGTCGGAACGCACCCGAGGCCCTCGGCTAATGGCCCCCACCGTCAGCGCTCCCACGCCCCCTCCGACCAGGGCTCCTGCGAGTAACGCCAAGGGATTCTGGTGCCCCACCAATAGAAAGGCCCCGGCCACGCCGGGAAGGGTCGCGTGACCGGCGGCATCGCCCAGCAGCGCCAACCCCCGCAACACCAAAAAGGTGCCCACCAGACCGCAGACCACCCCCACCAATATCGACGACCCCAGGGCGTAGGCCACGAAGTCGTACTCAAAATAAAAGAACTCCTGGGCGCGCTCCAGATATAGACGGCGACGACTCATCGTTGACCAACCTCATCGGACCCGTCCACGATCGCTACCTTTCCACCGTAGGTCTCTTTGAGGGTCTCTCGTCGAAAGACCTCCTGGGTCGGACCGGCGGCCACCAGCCGCCGATTGAGCAGGATCAGCGCGTCGAAATACTGGCGGACCGTCGATAAGTCGTGATGCACCACCACCACTGTCTTGCCTTCGTCGCGAAGGTCTTTGAGCACCTCCACGATCGCCGCCTCCGTGGCTACATCGACCCCCGCGAAGGGCTCGTCGAGCACGTAGAGATCACCGCCCTGCGCCAGGGCGCGCGCCAGAAATACCCGCTGTCGCTGCCCGCCCGACAACGCCCCGATTTGCCGATCCGCCAGATCCGTGACCTCCACGGCCTCCATCGCCTCAGCGACGGCGCGTCGGTCCCGTGATTTGGATCGCCCCAGCAGGCCCGTGGACCCGTAGCGTCCCTGGCGCACCACCGACCCCGCCGTGATCGGAAAATCCCAATCCACCGCCCCCCGTTGGGGCACGTAGGTCACGTCTTGGCGCCCTTGCTTTGCCGCTTTTCCCAACAATTCAATGCTACCTCGGTCCACCTCTTTGGCCCCCACCATGCCCTTGATCAATGTGGACTTCCCCGCTCCATTGGGGCCGATCACGGCCGCCAGAACCCCCGACGGCAGCTCAAAGCTGACGTCTTCCACCACCCATTCCTGATCGTAAGCCATGCTTATATCGATGGCTCGTATTGCCACGTCACTCATGACCAAACTCCGGCGCCTCTCCTCCCAACCCTCCAACGATCATCGCCACATTGGATTCCACCATCCCCACATAATTATGGGCGTCCGAATCCGCGGGGCCCACGCTGTCGGAGTATAGGGGCCCATCGACCTCTACGCCGGCCTCTCGGGCCACCTGCTCGATGAGCCTGGGATTGACGGAGGTCTCCGTAAACACCGCCGTGGCCCCCCGATCTCGAACGATGTCCACGATATTGGCCACATCGCGCTGGCTGGCCTCCTGCTCCGTGCTCAATCCCTGCACGGCCGTCACCTCGATATCGTAGGCCTCCCCAAAATAGTTGAAGGCGTCGTGGCTGGTCACCAACACGCGCCTGGAGGCCGGTATGGAGCCTATTTGCTCTCCCACCCATTTGTGCAACGCCGTCAGGCGCTCATCATAGCTCTGATGCCGCTGTTGCATCGACGCCGCTACATCCGCCTCGCCTCGCTCTTCGGCCAACGCGATGAGATGCTCCGCCACGTGCGCGCTGACGGCCTGCCACATGGAGACGTCGAACCAAATATGGGGATCGATGGCGCCTTCCACCCGCAATAGCGCATCTTCGTCCACGGCATCCCCCCCGACGATGACCGGACGCTCGCCGCCGGCGTTTCTCACCAGATCCTCGATCCATCCCTCGAGCATCAACCCATTGATGACCACGGCATCGCTGCTGGCGATCTCGCGGGCATCTCCGGGCCGTGGCTGGTAGACATGGGGATCGGCACCGATGCCAACCAGGCTCGTCACCTCCACGTCATCTCCTCCGATCTCGTCCACCAAATCGGCGAGTATCGTCGTCGTGGTCACCACCTCCAGGGGTCCCTCCGCCGCGCGCTCCTGCGATGGCCCGTCGCAACCCACTGTCCACGCCAAGACCATTGCCACGATCCCCCACCACACTAATTCTTCTCCCAATCTCTTCATCGCCATCCCAAAGCCTTAACTAATGACGCACAGCGTGCTTGCTAATACGAACTTTAGGATAGGCTAAACATTTTGCTCGCCATGTCAACAAAAAAGCGCCTCGTCCCCGACGAATCGGGGCGAGACACCTCCATATCCCCCCACGCGTATCAGCTTAAGACAATAATTGATTGTCCGGCGACACCTGCTGAGGCCAACGAATGCCCTGATAATCGTCGTCGGCCACCGTCAACTCCCGCCGCAGGGTCTTGCGAAAATTGGCGATGGTGTCTTTCGTGGTCATCAGCGCTTCCGAGCGCATCTTGGAAAATCGCACGTACTCACCCAGCGCGTGATCGGCCTCCGAGACCTCGGACTGCGCCTTGGAGCGCTGCCTCTCAAGCGCCTTGATGCGCTTGGCCGCAAAGTCGATATCGTCGCTGCGCTTTTTGAGGTAGGTCAGCATCTCGCGCACGGCCGTCAACAACTGCTCTCGGTCCCAATAGTCGACCTTCTGATCGAAGAACCCGATGGCATTGACCCGGCGCAAGTCGCGCTGGGTGGCCGCCAATTCCTTGGATAGATGTTTCCAGGCCAACATGTCGTCGCGGTTTTCATGACGCCAGTGGGCAAATTCCTTATTGGCCCGTTCCGTGCTCTGGTTGAGCTGGCGCTGGGCGTCTCTGAGCAGAGGCCCGTAAAACTGGGAATGCTCCCGGTCCGGGTATTGCTCACAATAGGAGATACAGTCTTTCAGGCATTTATTCAGCTCAAATATATTGGCGTACATCGACACACCCGTCGTTATGAGTTAGGGCCACCGGCTGGCGGTCTTATGCCGTATACCGCCTTGAGATGTCAATTACCGGAGGGATCATCGGTGGCCAAGCGCCGGCTCAGCGCCTGGGCCACCGCCGGGGAATAGCCGGCGTAATTATTATTGACGTAGCCCATCACCGTGGCCCCGTGACCCAGCGCATGCTCGATCCGTGGCACCCACCAATCCAGGTCGTCGTGATAGGCTCGCTGAACCCGGTCGTAGCTATCAAACGCCCCCCAGTGTCCAAGCCAGCGGATATAAACCACCCTGGAGGTCACCCGCCACACGCGCGGCAAGTGCGGACCGTCACTCAGCACCATGGAGACCTTCCAGCGCTTTAGAAGCGTCGCAAAGGATTCGACGAGCCATGACGGATGGCGCACTTCCAGGGCATAGCTAAACCCGTCTGGAAGCCCCTCGAAAAAGGCCTCCAACACCCCCATATCTCGGACCGTCATCGATGGCGGGAGTTGGATCAATAAGGGCCCCAACTTGTCGCCGAGCTCTGACATGGTCTCCACAAATTCCACGGCCCGCTCCCCGCCGCCACGCAGCCGGCGCTCGTGAGTAATCTCCCGCGGGAATTTGGCGCTAAACCGAAAGCCCTCCGGGCTTCGCTGGCGCCACCCCTGCACGGTGCTCAATCGGGGCACGGCATAAAACGTGGAGTCGATCTCGACGGTGCGAAAGCTCTGGGCGTAATGGGCCAACCGATCGCGCTTGGCCAACCGCGCCGGATAAAACACCTCCTCCCAATCATCGTAGGACCACCCGCAGGTTCCGATGAGCGCGCGGCCGGCCAATGTGGACACCTCTCTCCTCCTCACTTAACGCATGCACTTCGTTTCCTGCTCGCCTTCCATCCTACCATCACCAGCGCTGAGCCGCCCAGATATAACCATGGGTATGCCAGGACGTCACCCACCACCATCGCCATCGACGGTTCCCGAAGCCACTCGATCGCAAATCCACCCACCCCGAAGGTAACCAGCGCCACCACCGTCGCCAACCCGGCTCGCCGACTGCGCCATCGATACCACAGCCCCAATCCGGCGCAGATGCCCCCCCAGAGGGCCAGGTAAAGACCCAGCGGGTGCACCGACGCCGTTGTCTGGGCCAGAGGGGATACCTCGTAGTGCAGCACATGCGCATCGAAGGCCCGGGTTCCATCGGCGTGCGCTACCGCCCAGGGCATATCCGTTGGCCGGCCAACATCGCACCCATCCAACAGACAGCCCACCCGGGCCGATGCCAGGCCCAGCAATAACCCCGGTGTCAGTGCATCAAAGGTTCTCCAACATGCGTTTAGCCGATCGCCCCCTCGCCACACGCTCATCGTCCACGCCCCTCCCCAGAGCACCAACACCCCCAACGCTCCCCCCCTGGACGACAGGCCCAGTTCTCCACGAAGGGCCGTGATTGCCACCCCCCCGGCCAACGCCGCCGCCACGGTCCATCCCCACCACGCCACCACGCTCCACCTGTTATCTGCAGTGGCCCCCCACCATACCACCGTCAGGGACACCCACAGACCGATCCCCAGCGCCATCGATCCCGCCGGATCACCCATGTCGATAAGCCACCCTTCCATCATCACCTCTGTCCACGCCGCCCATCACTTAGGCGATGCCTAACTTGACGCCAAAAATTGGCGCTTGCTATACTTTGGAGTGCTTCATCAGCAGAAGCAACGTCCTACCACATCTCCACATCCACTACGCACCAATCGCGGCGAGGCCTACTTCATGCCCAGCAATATCAAGGTGACGATACTTGGCTCTCGCGGCAGCTACCCGGTGTCCGGCCCCGGCTTCGAGACCTACGGCGGACACACATCCTGCGTGCTGTTGGAGACCGAAAACCGCCAGATTTTCTTTGATGCTGGCAGTGGCATCATCAATTACGGCGCTCAGATGCTCGGCGATCACCTGGCCCGGGAACAGGCGGTCAATACCTCCATCATCTTCTCCCACTCTCACTTCGACCACCTCATCGGGCTTCCCTACTTTCCCCCGATTTTCCATCCTTCATCGACCATCCATCTGGTGGGACCGCGAAGCGGCTACTTCGCCAGTTTTCAGAAGACCATTGAGCACCTGGTTCGCTCTCCCTTCTACCCGGTGGCGCTCCATGAAATGGGGGCCCAGAAGAATTTCTACGACATCTCGGAAGCGGACTCCCTTTTCTACCTTCAGGGAAGCGACGAGCCTCTGATTTTGCGGCCCCAGGCACCAGCGGACGCTCCCCGGCTACCCGACCCAGAAGACGTGGACATCCGAATTGACTGCCTGCGGGGATACAATCACCCCAAATCAGGGGTGAACCTCTATCGATTGTGCGTCGAGGATACGACCGTCGTCTACGCCACCGATACCGAGGGCTATGTCCACGGCGACCAACGCCTCGCCGAGTTCTCCCGAGGGGCCGATCTCCTGATTCACGATGCCATGTACACCGAGGAGCACTACACCTCCATGCCTGTTCCCACCCAGGGCTATGGGCATTCCACCGTGCGCATCGCCACTAAACTGGCCTCCATGGCGGACGTCGACACCCTGTGCCTTTTCCACCACGACCCCTCGAGCACAGACGACGTGCTCGATGACGTGGGTCACCTGGCCAAGGAATATTTCCCCGATACCGTGGTCGCCAAAGACGGACTGACCTTTCACCTCTGAGCGCAGAGGCGAGCCACCGTGGCGAGCCGCCGCCCCCCTCTTGCCTTAATAGGCGATCGTAAACCCGTAAAGATACCCCTGATCGGACATGGCGTAGCCGAAGCGCTCGTCGAAGATAGGGGCTCGCTGAAAACCTCGCCCCGGTGCCCACTTCGTCACCAACGCCCCGTTGGTCACGCGCAGCCAATACATGGGGCCATCTTGAGATGTCACGGCCACCACCCCTCCGGCAAGGCTCACGTCCATGGCCGACGCGTTATCGGGCAGATCGAAACGCCAGTAGGTATCGCCACTTCGAGCATCGATCGTGACCACCTGGCCGGTGGCCGTGGCAGCGAATAACCACCCCCCATAAAAGTCCATGCCCGACACATCGGTCACGTCGGCGTGCCAATCGATGGCACCGCTTTCTCGATCGATGCCATAGACGCCGCCGGAGTGAGAGATGGTGACCAGATTGTCGCCCCATTCCACCAGGGGCAGGTCGATATCGCCAAACTCGCCTCCTTCATCGCCCAATTCCACCGCCCAGATCTCGTCGCCCCCATCGGTGTGGTAAGCCACCAACACCCCGTCGGAAAACCCGACATAAACCACCCCGTCGCTGACCAGGGGCTGCCCGCCTCCTTTGAGCGTGAAGAACTCCGGTCTCTCACGACCGACGTCCCAGCTCAGCTCACCGCTGGCGGCATCCAGTGCATAGAGGCGATCGCCGCTATCGGTGACAAATAACTGACCGCCCTCAAAGGTGGGCGTCATCTCTACGGCATCCTGGGTTTCGAAGCGCCACCGCTCACTGCCGTCGCGCCAATCCAGGGCCACCACCTCGGCGTTGTCCGTGCCGACGAACATCATCCCCGCCGCCAGTCGAGGCGCGGCCTCGACACTGCCGTCCACCGGCTTACCCCAACGAATATCGCCAGATTCCGGGTGCAACCGATAGACCCACCCGTGGCTCGTTCCCACCGCCATATCCCCGCCGGGTGACAGAACCGGTTCTCCCAACTCTCGGGGATTGAGCTCCCAGAGCCGATCGGAGGCCACGTCCAAGCGCCACTTGACGTCCACCCTCAATTCCGGCTGATCGGCGGGCTGGCTCGACGCCCCTGGGCCGGGGGTCGAACAAGCGCTGATGCCTACAAATAAAGCGAGCGCGACACTTGGCCACGCTCGCCCTAACGAACTCTGCAACGATTGATTCACAGTGTCATTCCACTTTTGAGACCCGCATAATCGACTCGACGGGGCATGCCTCCCCGACCATCAGAGCAACGCCTTGCGACGTTCCACTTCATCGGCATAGGGGCTGGTATCGCCGTGCTCTTCCAGAAACGCTTCGTAGAGCGCGCGCGCTTCCTCCAAGCGTCCTTCATCTTCTTCGGCCCGGGCGTGGCGCTCGGTCATCCGAGCCAGCTCAAAGTCCGCGTAGTGCTGGCGCTCTGGCATCAGGTCGGCGAAGGCCTGCCAGGCGTCGGCCGCCCCATCCATTTCGCCCTGGCTGGATTTCGTATTGGCCAACCCCATCTGAGCGGTCGCCTGAAACTCCGAGGAGGCGCCCGACGCCTCGAGCACTTGCTCATAAAGCTGCTGCGCTTCTGCGTAATCGCCCAGATTCAGCGCCGCCGACGCCTTTGTCAGCCGGGCGCTGACTGCGATGGGCCCCCCGTCAAAATCTTCCAGGGTGGAGGCGGCCGCCGAATAGACGGCATTCCATCGCTCTTCCTCCGTATCAAAAATACGCGAGGGCTCTGGAAACTCAGGCTGGCTGCGGATCGCTTCCAACTCTGGCGATCCCTCTACCGGAACCTCATAGGCCGCCAGCCCTTCACTCAACCGGTCCGACGCCTCTTGCTGCTGGCCGCGCACATAGACCACGCCCAGAGCGATACCGATGCCGGCCAGTGCCGTCAGACCGATAAGCGCAAAAAAGAGCGGTCGGTTATTTTCTATCCACGCCGCTGCCATGAACGTCGCGCGCTCGAAGCCATCGAGGTTACTGCCCGGAGCCCCCCCGGGAGGCACGGCGCCTCCTTGTGGAGCCGTCGGCTCGTCCTGGGGCTCCTCGTCTCGATTCTTAATCTTGATTGACATGCATGCTCTCCTTAACCTGAGCCCGCTCGCCTTCACTGAATTTGTGGCGCACCCAAAATTGAGTGGGAGCGGACCATATAAGTCGCCCTTTTGGGTGTCAACCACTTCTATATGGATGGTCATTCCATGCCTACCCCCCGTTCATCGCCTCTCCTCCCACGCCGAGGGTCCCTTCAATGGGTCGGCCTGCTCTTGGCCTGCCTGCTGACCTGCCTTCCCCTATCGGCCCAGGCCTTCCCCTCGGAGGGACAGGTCTGGACTGGCGTCGGGGCCAACGCCATTTACGAAACCGCCCCCTCCAGCTTCGGTTGGTGGGGGCCGGCGGCCTCCGTCGGCGGCGTCTTTTTGATCAACGACTTCTGGCGTTTCACCGCCGATACTTCCTTTAGTTACCACCCCTCGCGGACCCTCGACGACGCCACCCTGGAATCGAACTCGGTGTGGTCGGCAGCCCTTGGTCTGCGCTACGCCCTCGATATCCTGATCTACGTTCCCTACGTGGGCCTCTCCGTGGTCGCGCACCCCCTCTCTCCACCGTCGTCGACCAATCCCGGGGGCGATCCCTTGAGCCTGCGCGCCACCCTCGGCGTCGACTACCGCGCCAACCGGCGTTACTCCATCGGCGCCGCTCTGGAAGGCCACGCTCCGATGACGCGCCCCGCTGACTTTCCTCACTTGGCCTCCGTCCGGGTGCACCTGGGTATTCACTTTCGGCGCTTTTAAGCCCGCCCTCCCATCTGGTTGCATCTTCTGCGACGCCGTAGATAATGGCGATCCTGCATATTGAAAGCGTCCACCGGTCCGGAGCAAGGCTCCCGATCGATCCCAGACTGCGGAGTGTCGTCGATGAAGCCCTTCCTCAGCGCCAAACAGCGCAGCGGTCTCGCTGTGGCCATCATCATCATCTTCTCGGTCTTCGTGGCCATCTCCAGCGACGGGGATCTCGGTCAAATTGACGACTATTTTGGCACGATTGTCGACGCCATGTCGGCCGTCGCCTTTGGAAGCGCTCCCGAACTTCTGGCGGGACTGTGGGACTTTTTGACCGAGATGCCACTGGTGGTCCTCGTCCTTATCTCGGGCGCCATCTACTTCACCTTTCGCTTCGACTTCATCAACCTCCGGGGCGTTCGCCACGCCGTCAATGTCCTGCGCGGCAAATACGACGACCCCAACGACCCCGGCGAAGTCAGTCACTTTCAAGCCCTGAGCACCGCCCTCAGCGCCACCGTGGGCCTGGGCAATATCGCCGGCGTGGCCATCGCGGTCAGCATCGGTGGGCCCGGCGCTGTCTTCTGGATGATGTTCGCAGCCGTCTTCGGCATGGCCTCCAAATTCGCCGAGTGCACCCTGGGTCAGATGTACCGCAAGGTCGATGAGGACGGCGTCGTCCAGGGCGGCCCCATGGTCTACCTACGAGACGGCCTCGCCGAAATCGGGCGCCCCATGCTCGGCAAATACCTGGCCGTCATCTTTGCCATCCTCTGCATCGGCGCCTCCTTTGGTGCCGGAAATATGTTCCAGGCCAACCAGAGCTACTCCGCCATGACTGACCTCGTTCCCTGGCTAGAGGGAGAACGAGCCCACGGCACGGCCGATCTCATCAGCGACCAACCCATCACCATCGACGAGCCGACCCATCGCGTGCGCTTGGCAGCCCCCATCGACGACGATCGCACCCGCCATTACCACCCCCTGCCCACCCACCACGTCGACGACCTGGGCCACCTGGAGATCGGGGACGACGACTGGACCGCTGTCGACGGCGGTCTCTACGCCGTCTCTATTGAGATCCAGGCCCGTGAGACGGGACCGGGCTACAATCTGGACGCCGGCGCCCTGGCGACCATCGAAGTCGGCACCGTCGCCAATCGCGACCTCGACTGGGCCGTCCACGAAGACATCCAGGTCCAAAACGCCGCCCCCATCGACGGCGGCGTCCAGCCACGTAGCTGGCTCTTCGGCATCCTCATGGTGATCCTGGTCGCCATCGTCATCGTCGGTGGCATCAAGCGCATCGGCCAGGTCGCCTCCAAAATCGTCCCGGCCATGTGCCTGCTCTATGTCCTGGCAGCCTCCTATATCCTATTGATCAACTACGACCAGATCCCCGCCGCCACCTGGATCATCATCAGTGAGGCCTTTGACCCTCAGGCCGGCATGGGTGGCCTGGTGGGCGTCCTCATCGTCGGCATTCAACGCGCCGTCTTCTCCAGTGAAGCCGGGATCGGCTCGGCAGCCATCGCCCACTCCGCGGCCAAGACCAAAGAGCCCGTCCGAGAGGGCTTTGTGGCCCTTTTGGAGCCCGCCATCGACACCCTCCTGGTGTGCTTTATGACGGGAAGCGTGATCGTCATCACCGGCGTCTACGCCGATCCGGCCACGGCTGGACTCGATGATATCGCCCTGACGTCGGCCGCTTTCGGCACCGTCATCGGCTGGTTCCCCTACCTCCTGTCCATCGCCGTGGTCCTCTTTGCCTTCAGCACCATGATCTCCTGGTCCTATTACGGCGAGCGCTGCTGGTCTTTCCTCTTCGGCGTGCGCGAGTCCATGACCTATCGCTTGATCTTTTTGGTCTTTATTTTCCTGGGCTCCGTCTCCAGCCTCAGCAATGTCCTGGACTTTTCGGACCTTATGCTGCTCTCCATGGCCTTCCCCAATATCATCGGCGTCGTGCTCCTCTCCGGCAAAATCCGTGCGGCCCTCATCTCCTACTGGGATCGCCTCCACGCCGGCGACTTTGACCATCACTGATTGCATTCCACCCACTTCTTGTCCCATACTCCCCGGCCCGGGTCTGCGCGGTCAGGGAATAAGCCAAGCGCACGCCCCGTTCCAACTGCGAATCAGTCATAGCCCCCCTGCCAACATCCCTTGGTGGGGGCGTTCTTTTGTGAATCACCCTTTTTATTCAAGGAGTAAGCATGCCGTCGATCCCCATGACCAAAGCCGGCCACAAGCAGCTCAAAGAAGAACTGGACCGGCTCAAGACCAAGGAGCGCCCCAAGGTTGTCGAAGACATCAAAGAAGCCCGCGCCCACGGTGACCTCAGCGAAAATGCCGAGTACGACGCTGCCAAGGACCGACAGGGCTTCGTCGAGGGCCGCATCCGCGAGATCCAGGGAAAACTTGCCCAGGCCGAGGTCATTGACCCGGCGACCCTAAGCGGTGATCGCGTGGTCTTTGGCGCCACCGTTACCCTCTACGATATCGATGAGGACGAGGAGTTGACCTACCAGATCGTCGGCGACGATGAGAGCGATATCAAGGAAAATAAGATCTCCTACAAAAGCCCCATCGCTCGCGCCCTCATCGGTAAATCCATCGGCGAAGAGACCACCATCAAAGCGCCTCAAGGGGACCGCTTCATGGAGATCATGGACGTTGAATTCCTCACATGAATAGTTGCCCCCCAAAAAAACCCCGCTCAGCAAATCACTGAGCGGGGTTTTTTTATGGCCTCATGCGTCCAGAGCAGCGATCAGGACTCCGTCGCGTCCTTGTCATCGCTCGACGCTGTGACCGCCTCGTCAAACTCCCAATCCCCTTCCTCGAAGACTAACTCAGGAAGCTCACTGACGTGTTCCACAAAATGAAACTCCAGCTCTTCTTTGATCTCCTCAGAGACGTCCACCATATCTTTTTCGTTTCGCGATGGAAGAACCACCCGTTTGATGTCCGAACGGTGAGCGGCCAGAACCTTTTCCTTGATGCCACCGACGGGCAGGATATTTCCTCGCAGCGTGATCTCGCCACTCATGGCCACATCGGAGCGGATCTTGATATTCGTCAGCAGACTCAGCAAGGAGATATACATCGTAATCCCTGCCGATGGGCCGTCCTTGGGAATCGCCCCGGCCGGCACGTGAATATGAAGGTCATGATTGCTCATGAACTTCTTCTCGATGCGGAACTCCTCGGCGCGACTGCGGATATAGCTCAACGCCGCCCTCACCGACTCCTTCATGACGTCGCCAAGTTGCCCCGTGAGGACCAACTCACCTTTGCCGGGCATCTTGGTAGACTCGATAAATAGGATGTCCCCGCCGGCCGCCGTCCATGCCAGACCGGTCGCCACCCCAGGGTGAGCCGTGCGCTGTGCCACTTCATACTGAAACTTCTCGGGGCCCAGATAGTCAGACACCTTGTCGGCGTCCACATGCTCTCGCACCTCGTCGACATCCTCGCCTTTGTCTGCCTTCTCGACGGCTTCTGCCACCTTCACGGCCACGCCGCGGGTGATTTCGTCGATCCGGCGCTCCAGATTACGCACCCCGGCCTCTCGCGTGTAGTTGCGAACGATCTTCTCCAGGGCCTCGTCATCCAATTCCAGGTGCTCTTCGGTGATCCCATGCCCCTCCAATGAATTCGGAATCAGGTACTGGCGGGCGATGTGGCGCTTGTCGTGCGCCGTGTAGCCTGGAATCTCAATGACATCCATGCGGTCGCGAAGCGGCGCCGAAATGGGGTCGAGCATATTGGCCGTGGCCACGAATAGGACGTTCGACAAATCAACGGGGATCTCCAGATAGTGATCGGAGAACTCTTTATTCTGCTCGGGGTCCAGCACCTCCAACAACGCCGCCGACGGATCCCCTCGAAAGTCTCGGCCGATCTTGTCAATTTCGTCGAGCATGAACACCGGGTTATTGGTCTCCGCCTTGCGAAGTCCTTGCACAATTCGTCCCGGCAACGCTCCCACATAGGTTCGTCGGTGGCCGCGAATCTCAGACTCATCGGTGATCCCGCCCAGGCTGATGCGCACGAATTTTCGCCCCAGGGCTCGGGCCACGCTTCGGCCAAGACTCGTCTTTCCCACGCCGGGAGGACCCACCAGGCATAGGATAGGCCCTTTCATATCGTTTTTGAGCTTGCGGACCGCCAGGTACTCCACGATGCGCTTTTTGACCTTGTCCAGGTCATAATGATCCTCATCGAGGATCTTTCGGGCCTCTTGGATATCTAGTTTGTCCTGGGTCTGATCCATCCAGGGCACGTCCAGAAGCGTCTCCACATAATTGCGCGTCACCCCATATTCACTGGAGGCCGGTTGCATCCGTCGCAACCGATTGAGCTGTTTTCGGCAGGTCTCCTCCACCTCTTCGGGGAGCTCCTTGGTATCAATTTTGTCGGCCAAATCGTCGAGGTCGCCTCCCTCCCCGTCCATCTCGCCGAGTTGTTCCTTGATCGCCTTGAGCTGCTGGCGCAGGTAATATTCGCGCTGATTCTTGTCGATCTCTTCTTTGATCTGGCTCTGAATCTTGTCGCTAACACGGAGCACTTCCAGTTGACGGGATAGGAGTGTCACCACCTTGGTCAACCGCTCTTCCAACTCGACCGTCTCCAGAATTTCCTGCTTTTCCTCTGGCTCAATGTCCATGTTGGCGGCCACAAAGTCGCATAGCTGGCCGGGGTCATCGACGCCCTCGACCATCTGAGAGGCCTCCTTGGGCATCTCTGGAATGAATTTGACCACCTGCTTGGCCGTGCTCTTGAGGTTGCGAAATAAGGCCTCGATCTCGACGCGCTCCTCGGCCGTGGGCTCAGGAGGGGCATCGATGACCTCGAAGTCCCCCAGAAAATACGGCTCTTCCTGCACCATGGAGTCCAGGCGAATGCGCTTTTGCCCCTGGATGATCACGCTATAATTGTCGTCGGCAATTTTGACGACCTTGAGGATGCGAGCCACCGTCCCCACCTGATATAGATCTTCGGTGGTCGGATCGTCGACCGACGCCTCCTTTTGCGTCAGCACGGCGATCGGCGTCTCGTCCTGCACCGCTTCCTCGATAAGCTTTACGCTCTTTGGCCGACCGACGGCCAGCGGGACCACGACCTTTGGAAAGAGCACCGTATTTCGAAGAGGTAACAGCGCCAACTGCTCCCGATTGCTCGCCAATTCTTGCGTCATATCGTCATTCTCTTTGTCAGCCATTGATTCAGTATCCTCTCATCTATCGCACCAGGCGGTCTCGCCATCCCGTGGACCGCGTTGACATCGCCACCTGTGCCAGTAATCGTACCGTCCGTTGTGGCCCCTGCGTCCCTCGACGTCAACCGCCATCGCGTCCTCTTATTGGGCGAACTATCATCGCCCATCGAACACTAGTCACCAGCCATGGCTCGACAAGTGGGGCTCAGCCCTGCCCTGCCATGGTTTTTGCTCCTTGAGCCGCTTGTATGGAGACCCCGATGAGCGAGGACCAGCCCCCTTCTCAGCTTCCCAGCCCCCGCGACCTGACACGCCGCGCCGCCGGCCGCGCAGCCCGCGCACTGCGACAGGGAGCCACCGCCGTCGGCCGGCGCATCAAAGACCGCGCCGTCGATCACCTGCGCGATCCCAGCGCCGTCGAGCACCTCCAGGGCCACCTGGTCACGCTGACGAACTGGAGCCTCAACCGCGCCTTTCGCTACGACCCCAACGCCCGTCTGCTCTTCGAATTCGTCGACTGGCATGACCAACGCCACGGCCGCGACACCACGGCCTCCATCCTCTTGGCATCGCCTCTGGTCGAGGACGCCCAATTTCTGCGATCCCTCTTCCAAATGGCCGATTGGCTCGATCCCCGCGTCGCTGCCCATCGCGCGGGCGTCGGTCCCGGTGAACTCGATCGCTTCAAAGAGACCACCGGTAACTACCTGCTCCGACTTCTGACGGATCTGGCGGCACTCCACCACCCCGATTCCCCAGACGAGGCCATGACGGTCGACGATCACCTCGATTACCTGGAAGAGGCTCATATCCCTGACCGCTTCAAAACCCTGGGCCCCATGACCCAGGGCCGCTTTCTGCGCGATCCCCCGACCTCCTCGTCGCCCATTGGTCGGCTCCTTCAATCGCTGACCACCTCGCCTGCCTCTCAATCGCTCATCCCGCGCAACCCCGTGCTCCACGACAAGACCCTTCAATTTCTCGTCTTTAGCACGGCCCTCGTCATTCAGAGTTACCTGGTCCGCCACATCATCGAAACCCTGCCAGATTTGGCCGACGAGTTAGCCGATGGCCTTCAATCCACCGATATCGAATGATCCCTGACCTATTTCCATTTCCCCGGTTGCCCCACGACGTTCCTTCCATTTAAAGTTTGGCCACCGTTAACGACCTAGCTTCGGGTTACCCTCCAGCTTAGAGCTCCCCCCATGGAACACGCCACGCGACCACGACTCTTCATCGCCTTCGCCGGTAATATTGGCGCCGGAAAGAGCACGGCCGCTAAAATCGTCGCTCGTCATTTTGACTGCGAACTCTTCCACGAACCGGTGGTGGAGAACCGCTTTCTGCGTCAATATTATGGTGATATGACGCGCTGGAGTTTTACCCTCCAGATGGAGTTTTTGCTGCGCCGCGTGGAGCACCATGCCCAGATCGACAGCCTCCCCCGCTCTTGCGTCCAGGATCGGACCCTGATGGAGGACCCAGAAGTATTCGCCAAATACCTCCATGGCTTGGGACATATGACGGATTCCGAGTTGGATCTCTATTTCGACTACTTTCAGCGCTTCAACCAGAATATTCGCCAGCCCGATCGCATCATCCTCCTCCATACCCCGAATGTGGAGGTGCTGCTTCGGCGCATCGCCAGCCGGGGCCGCGCCGAGGAACAGGGCATTACCGCCGACTTCCTCAGTGGCCTCAACGGCTACTACGAAACCTTCGCCCAGGTAGCGCGTCGCAAATACGGAACTCAGGTCATCAAGATCGATGTCACCGACCGGGACTTTCGTCAGGGCGAAGAAAGACGCCGATTCCTCAAAGAAATCGACGCCTTCATCCACCGCGATCTACCGGACCACGTCCAACTTCCCCTCACCCTGTCGACCGACGAGGCCGCCACCGGCATCAAGGGTTAAGCCCACCCCAGAAATTCTAAGCCATCACTCCACCACCGGCGAAATAGCGCAGCGCCGCAAAGGCGATCACCACCAGCACGCCCACCACCACCAGGGTGATCACAAACTTTTTGGACTTCTCCTGCTCCTTCTTTTTCTTCGCCGCCTTTCGCTTCGATTTTCTGCGTCGCTTTGCTGCCATATCAAACCCCGTATCATCCGTCCGAAACCCAATTTCCAATCTCCCACTATTTATTCATAGCCCGACGCCTCTGACAACCCAGTTTTTCAGGTCAGACCATCTTCGTAGAGGCGGTCGATGACATCGGACCGGCTGATAATACCCTTGATATCCCCCTCGCTCATCACCGGTAATCGGCCAATATCGTGCTCCGTCATCACCGCCAGCGCCTCCTCGATGGACTGCCTGGGAGACACCGTTTTGACGTGGTGACTCATAAATCCCGCCACGGGCACTTCCCAATCACCGCGATCCACGGCTTTGGCCACATCACGCTGGGACACCACCCCCGCTAACTCCCCCTCGCGTGTGACGGGGACCCCCGAGATTTGCCTCAATTTTAAGCAGGCCTCTAACTCCCGAAGCGTCATATCGTGAGGCACCGTGCGCACCGGCGATGACATCACATCACGCACTTCCAGCGGCGCCAACTCCAGCTCCTTCAAAAACTGCTTGAGCCCCTCAACCATCTCTTTAAAGGACGAGGTTGAGGTCCGAGCGGCCGCCGCCGACGGATGGCCACCACCGCCAAATTTGGCGGCCACCACCGACGCATCCACCTGCCGGGAATTGCTTCGGCCGATCAACTGACTGACCGAATCTCCTTCCTCGCGCAGCACCGCAAAGCACGCGTCCATCCCCATTAACTGCATGAGGCGTTCCACCACCAGGGCAGCTCCTTTGACGTAGTCTTGGGTTTCGTAGGCCACTACGCCAATATCGATGCCCTGCCGAGTGATCTGCTCCATGGCTCCGATCAACCCCACCAAGAGTTGTTGTTGGGCCGGAGTATACTCCTTCTGTAGATAGCGATTGATCACCGGCAGGGAAGCCCCCTGCTCCCTCAGATAGGCCGAAGCCCGCATATCCCGGGCGGTCGTCGAGGGAAAGCATAACTTTCCTGTATCGGCGTAGATCCCCAGCAATATGAGCGTTGCCTCCTCCACCGTCAGCGACTTCGCCTCCACCTCCAGAGACTCCACCAATAACGTGCCACAGGCCCCCACGGGCTCCACCTGAGCCTCATCGGCCTCCAGGTCGTGCTCCCCAGGGGTGTGATGATCGATGACGATCACCCGCGACGCTGCCTCGATGGCCTTAGAAAATTCGCGCACACGCCGACTGTCCTGGGTATCGACCACCACCACTTCTTCAACCTCTTCCTGGCTTAATTGGCTGCGGCTCAGCGGCCGGAGCCAATCGCGATGGAGGGCCAGATAATCCTGGACCAGAGGGCTGACGGAGCTGCTGAGCACCATCTGGTGATCCTCATACAATTTCTGGGCCGCCAACATGGAGCCCAGAGCATCAAAGTCTGTATTCTGATGGCTGATGATAATCTTCATCCCGTCTCGCCCTCACGTAGCTATTACCTTGGGTTGTCATTCATTGGCTGGTGACCAACCTTAGTTATCTGCGTAGGCCGGTCAATCATCACCCTTAACAGAGGGGAGCCTGGAGCCATGAAAGCCATCACCATTGACGGCGACTCCCTCCAATGGAGCGAGTGCCCCAAACCGAGGCCAGAAGCCCACGAAGTCCTCTTGCGCGTCGAAGCCACCGCCTGCAACCGAGCCGATCTCCTGCAACGGCGCGGCCTCTATCCGCCCCCAGACGGAGCCTCGTCGATCCTCGGGCTGGAAGCGGCCGGCCACATCGAAGAAGTCGGTGACGCCGTCACCCATTGGGAACCTCGACAGCCAGCCTGCGCCCTTCTCGCCGGCGGTGGCTACGCCGAGTACGTCACCGTCCCGGCCTCACATCTACTGCCCGTACCGGACTCCCTTCGCGTTGCAGAGGCCGCCGCCCTCCCCGAGGTTTTCGCCACCGCCTACCTCAACCTATTCATGGAAGCCGGCCTCCAGGCCGGTGACACAGCACTGGTGCACGCCGCTGCCTCCGGCGTTGGCACGGCAGCCATCCAGCTATGCAAGGCTTTCGACATCACCGTCTTTGGCACGGCCAGCGAGCCCAAGCTCGACTTTTTGCGGCGCCTCGGCATCGATGCCGCGATCGACCGCCATTCCCAGTCCTTTGCCACCCATATCCAACTACTGTCGGATGGACGCGGAGTGGACGTGATCCTCGACCCCGTCGGCGCGAGCTACTTCACCGACAACCTGCACCTTCTCAACCGCGGTGGGCGACTCGTCATCATCGGTCTCCTCGGCGGCCGTCAGGCCTCTCTGCCATTGGATCGCTTGCTGATGCGGCGGCTTCAGGTGATCGGCTCCGTTCTCCGCAGCCGACGTGCATGCTTTAAGGCCCAGCTCATCGACGAGCTCACTCGGCGCGTCTGGCCCCTCTTTGAAGAGGGTACGCTAACGCCCGTCATCGACGAGTTCATCCCCATCACAGATGTCGAGCGTGCTCACGAGCGCATGGCGGACAATGACACCATTGGAAAGTTGGTTCTCACCGTGGACCCTCCTTGATGTGCGCCACTCAACCGAAAAATTGAAGGTAAACCACCGCCGCCCCGAGACCGACTAGCAACAAAACGGCCAGCACAGACGCCACCACCAATACGATGTGGCCGGAGTCCCCGGCCGGCGCTCGACGGGGGGCTGGCTTGCCCGACTGGGTCTCCTTGATCCCGCCGCCACGGCCCGGCGATGATGTACCGGCCCCCCGAGGTGTCTCCCGATCCGGCGATGAGCTAGACTCGCTTTGCTCCATCTCCTGTAAGACATCCTTGACCCGCCACTCACCGGTGGGGTCGAGTTTTGCCCCGGAGATCCGATTGCCGGGAACGCTCACTTTGGGCGCCCCTTTCCCCTCCAGACGGCTGACTCCTTTGGCCAGGCGCACCGTGCTCGCTGCGTCACCCACCCACTCCTCAAACACCCTCAACGCCTGGGCCGCATCGACGAATCGATCTTCCGGCGCCTTGGCCATGCAACGCCTCACAAAACGCTCCAGCTCTTCATCGATGGGCTGGCCCTTTCGCCCCACCAGCGGGGGGACTTCCTCGTGTTGATGCTGGTGGACCATCTCCTGAGGAATATCAGCGCCAAAAGGCAAGCTTCCGGAGAGCATTTCAAATATCACGCATCCCAACGAGTAGATATCGCTGGCCGGGGTCACGTCGGTCTCTCCCCGACATTGTTCGGGGCTCATATAGGCCGGCGTTCCAAAAAGAAGCCCCGCCTTGGTGCGTCGCCCCGGGTCCTTGCCCAATAATTTGGCAATCCCAAAATCAAGCACCTTAACGATCTGCTCATCGCTCGTCGCGCGATAGGACAGGATGATATTCTCCGGTTTTAAATCCCGGTGCACGATATCGAGCGCATGCGCCTCGCGAAGGGCCATCAACACCTGGCGCACCACCTCTATGGTCGCGTCCTGCTTGAGCCCTCGCCGCACAGCTCGCCGCAGCGACACTCCTCCGACGTACTCCATGGCGATATAGAGAAACCCGCTGCTCTCATCGTACCCAAAATCATAGAGGGTCACGCAGTTGGGATGCGACAACTTGGCCAGCACCCTGGCCTCTTGAACAAAGCGATCCCGATCCGCCGGGCCTCTCGTCCCCTCATCACCATCGCTTAAATTAAAGAGCTTGATGGCCACTTTGCGATCCACCTGACTCTGATAGGCCCGGTAGACCTTGCCCATTGAGCCCTCACCGAGCACGGACTCGATGACAAAGCGCCCCCCCAGTTGCCGACCCAACCAGGGATCTCCCCCATGGTTCTTGGCGTGTTTTTCCTTGATCAAAAAATAGGCATGGCCCGTGGGACACGGCGTAAATAACTCCTCGCCCACGTGCTGACATTTTGGACACATCGCCATGAAGCCTACCTCTCACCACTATCTTTCCGACGTGCCCAGCTTTGCATAAAATTTCATCGGTGGCCAGATTCTTCCCCTCCCAACGGTCGTCAGCCCCCCCCGTGATGACCCCAGCCATTTGATTCCCCAGCGCGCCCCATGCTAGACATCGCGCCATCATTAGGACCTTCCATACTACCCCTATACCAGCCAATTGAGAGGTATTTCGTATGAGCTCGACCATCGAATCCATTGGAGTCATCGGCGCCGGGCAAATGGGCCACGGCATTGCTCAGGTCGCTGCCATGTCAGGCTATGACGTCACCCTATATGACCGCGACGCCGAAGCCCTCGAGGCCGGTCACGAGGCTATCCAAAAAAGCCTCGCCAAATTGGTGTCCAAGGATCGCCTGAGCGAGGAAGACCGCGACGCCTCCATCAACCGCCTGCAGACCACCGCAGACCTTAAGAGTTTTGGGTCCTGCGACCTGATCGTCGAGGCCATCGTCGAGAACTTGGACGCCAAATTAGAGCTTTTCTCCACCCTCGATGAGATCGCTTCCGACAAGGCCATTCTGGCCTCCAATACTTCCAGTATCTCCATCACCCGCATGGCGGCTGCCACCTCGCGCCCCGATCGCTTTATTGGCATGCATTTTATGAACCCCGTGCCCATCATGAAGCTCGTGGAATTGATCGAGGGCCTGGCCACCAGTGAAGAAACCTCGCAGGCCATCCAAGAGGTGGTCGATACCATGGGCAAGAGGGCCGTCTTCTCCAAGGACACGCCGGGGTTTATCGTCAACCGCATCCTGATGCCGATGATCAACGAAGCCGTCTTCGCCCTTCAGGAAGGCCTGGCGACTGCCGAGGATATCGACGCCGCCATGAAACTCGGCACCAACCAACCCATGGGCCCGTTGACCCTGGCCGACTTTATTGGCCTCGACACCTGCCTGTCGATTCTGGAGGTCCTCCACGACAACCTGGGAGACCCCAAGTATCGGCCGTGCCCCCTGCTTCGAAACTACGTGGACGCCGGTTGGGTGGGCCGAAAAGCAGGCCGTGGCTTCTATACCTACGAATGATCCCATCGCCGCCCCCTTCTCCCAAGACTGGAGCCCTTTTATGCTGGAATTGGAACACCTGAAGACATCCATCGACGACGATGGCATCGCCACCTTGACCATCGATCGACCCAAGGCCCTCAACGCACTCAATGAGTCCGTCCTTCGCGATCTCCATCAAGCCGCCACCGACCTGGCAGAACGCCCCGAACTGCGGGCGGTGGTGATCACCGGTAATGGGCGAGCCTTCGTCGCCGGGGCCGACATCGCCGCCATGAAAGCCATGAGCGATGATGAGGCCCTTCAATTTGGCAAGCTCGGCCATCGGGCGATCAATGCCATTGAGGCCCTTCCGGTGCCCACCCTGGCGGCCGTCAACGGCTTTGCCCTCGGCGGTGGCTTGGAACTGGCTTTGGGCTGCGACCTCATCTACGCCGCCGAGAGTGCCCGCCTCGGACTGCCCGAAGTGGGCCTGGGTATCATCCCCGGCTTCGGTGGCACCCAACGTCTGGGTCGTCGCATCGGCTGGCAGCGGGCACGCGCCATGGTCTTTACCGGCGATCAGGTCGACGCCCACCAAGCCCAGACCATCGGTCTCGTCCTCGATGTCTTCTCCGACGATGAGCTATTGGAAAACGTCCATGGCGTCGCCACCTCCATCGCTTCCAAGGGGCCCGTGGCCATCGCCCGGGCCAAAGAGGTCATGCACCGCGGCCGCCAGCTTCCGTTGGACGCCGCACTGGAGCAAGAGGTCGACGCCTTCGCCGGGCTCTGGCAAACTGAGGACCGCCTGGAGGGCATGACCGCCTTCGTCGAAAAACGAGCCCCCGACTTCAAGGGTTGTTGATCATGAATCTCACCCTCAACGCCGACCGCCGAGCCATCGTCGAACGCGCGAAATCCCTGGCCGACGAGGTCGTTCGCCCCGCCAGCTTGGAGCATCACCGGCAGGGGACGTTTCCCCTCAAGATCCTCCGAAAGCTCGCTCAAAATGGGCTGATGGGTGTCAATATCTCTTCCGACCTGGGCGGCTCCAGCGCCGGCGTTGTCGCCTACAGCCTGGCCGTCACGGCCATCGCTGAAGCAGACCCTGCCGTCGCCGTGACCATGGCGGTCAATAATATGGTCGGCGAAGTCTTGGAGGCCTTTGCCTCTCCATCGCTTCAACAAGCCCTCATTCCACCGCTGACCGGTGGCGACGCCTCCAGCGGCGCCTTCTGCCTCAGTGAACCAGGTAGCGGCTCTGACGCAGCGGGAATGCGCACCCGGGCAACCCGTCAGGGATCTGAATGGGTCATTTCGGGCACCAAAGCCTGGATCACCAGCGGGGCCCACGCTCACGTCTATCTCGTGTGGGCCAAAACCGACGACACGATCAGCCTATTCGCTGTCGACCCTCAAAGCCCGGGCATCGAGGTCGGAGCCCCCGAGGAAAAGCTCGGCCAACACGCCTCCAATACGGTGGCGCTCTCCTTTGACGGCGTCGAGGTCTCCAATGACGCCCTGATCGGCGAGTTGGGCGATGGCTTCCCCATCGCTATGATGGCCCTCGATGGTGGTCGAATCGGGATTGCCAGCCAATCCCTGGGCATCGCCAATGCTGCCTGGGAGCTCGCTCAGCGTCATCTCGACGCTCCGGAGCGACAGCAACTGTCCGGCCTCTGGGCCGATGTGGCCTCCGCCCGAGCCATCACGCTACGCGCCGCCTGGCTCAAAGAGCAGGGCCAACAGGGGTTTACCCGCCAGGCCAGCATGGCCAAAATGCTGGCCTCCGAGGCCGCCCAATCGCTCATCGAGGCGGTTCACGCCCGACTCCCTCTGCCGTCGGGCCACCCCGACATGGCGCGAGCCGCCAAATTACTGGAAGATGTCCGCGTCACCCGCATCTACGAGGGTACCAACGAAATTCAACGACTGGTCATCGCCCGCGACCTTATCCGTCGCGGACTGTAGCCAACGTCAATGGTTATCCACGCTCGCCTCAAACGCCCCTTGGAGCTACCCCATGTCTACCCCCCAGGACGCACCCACCACCTATCGCATTCTCGTTGGAAAGCCCGGACTCGATGGCCACGATCGCGGCGCCAAGGTCGTCGCCCGCGCCCTTCGCGACGCCGGCTTTGAGGTCATCTATAGCGGCCTCCACCAAACCCCGGAGGCCCTCGTGCAGACCGCGCTCCAGGAAGACGTCGATGGCATCGGTCTTTCCATTCTCTCCGGGGCTCACAACACCCTGATGCCACGGGTCATCCAATTACTCCGACAGCAAGGGGCAGACGATATCTTTGTCTTCGGTGGCGGCATCATCCCGGAGGGTGACATCCCCGACCTATTGGAGGCCGGCGTTGAAAAAATCTTCACCCCCGGCACGGCGACCACCGAGATCATCGCCTTTGCCCGTCGGGCCTGTGATGAGAAATATGGCCGCACCGCCGACCAGGAGCAAAGCCCATGAACCTCGCCCTCGATGAATCTCAGATCATGCTTCGCGACACCCTTCGTCGCCTGGCCTCTGAGGGGCTCAAGCAGACCTTGCCTCTCGCTTTCGACGCCGACTCCTGGGACGGGGACTGCCAGCAATTACGCGATTTGGGCATCTTCCAGCTCACCACCCCCGCCGAGCAGGGTGGCGCTGGTCTGGGCGATCTGGAAGCTTGCATCGCCATTGAGGAAATCGCCCGCCACTCCCCTGATCTAGCGTTGGTGCTAACCCTTCGCCTGGCGGCCTCCGTGCCCGCCGCCGACAACGAAGGCGATCTCACGCCGATGCCCTTGCAGTTGGCCTCCGGCGCACTCCTCGCGGCCACCTCTCAGGCCCAAGGGCCGACCCTTCGCTATCACCGCTTCCATGGCGGTCGTTGGGCGACCGAGCGCACCGATGACGCCTCTTGGAGCACACCAGAGCTCGGCTTTTCCCATATCCGAATTGCAGACCTCGCCCCGCGCAGCGAAGACGGTCTGGGCGTCCAACACCGGCCGAGATTGGCCCTATATCTGGGCGCTCTCGCCCTGGGCCTGGCGCACCGCGCCCTCCAGGAGGGACTGGAATATTCGGGGGACCGCCAGCAATTTGGCCAGCCCATCAACCAGTTTCAAGCCATTCGCTTCAAACTCTCCGAGATGGCCGCCCGGGTGTCCGCCGACCGCTGGAGCCTTTGGCTACATGCCGCCGAGACCGCTGAGACCACCTCTCCCATACCGTCGCTTCAACCCGCGGAACTCCTCGACCGGCTTCTTCGAACCGCCACCCGCGTCACCGACGAGGCCCTCCAGATCCATGGGGGATATGGGTATACCCTGGAGTATCCCGTCTCTCATCTCTTCGCCGCCAGCCGCCAGCTCCAGCAATGGACCCGCCCCCAGGGCCTCCTCTCTTGATCTCCTAGGGCCACACCGCCATGCACCCCGACCAACTCTTGCAAGCCATCGAAAAGGGTCAGATCCGTGCCGCCGCCCGACTGATGCGCCTCATCGATGACCGCGCCCCTTCGGCTCGCCCCATCCTATCGTCACTGATGAAGCAAAGCGGGCAGGCCTTTATCCTCGGTGTCACAGGAAACCCCGGAAGCGGCAAATCCACCCTGGTCAACCAATTGATCCATCGCTTCCGGGCTATGGACTTAAGCGTCGGTTGCATCGCCATCGATCCCACCAGCCCCTTCTCCGGCGGCGCCATCCTCGGAGACCGGGTGCGCATGCAGGATCACGCTGGCGATCCCGACGTCTTCATTCGTTCCGTGGCCACCCGTGGTCATCTCGGCGGTCTCTCCCGGTCCACGCCCGCCATGGTTCAGGTCATGGATGCCATGGGCTACGATATCGTGATCGTCGAAACCGTCGGCGTTGGCCAAGATGAAGTGGAGATTGTCCGCCTGGCAGACACCAGTCTGGTGGTCCTCGTTCCCGGCCTCGGCGATGATATCCAGGCCGACAAAGCCGGCCTGATGGAGATCGCCGACATCTTCGTCCTCAACAAATCGGACCTGCCGGGGAGTAAGCAACTTCGCCGACAGATCAAGACCATGCTATCGCTGAACCGGCAGAGCGACACCCATGGTTCGTCGCCGCCCATCCACCCGACGCGAGCCGACCAGGGCCAAGGCCTGGACGACCTCATGGACAGCATTGAGGAGCGCCGCGCGGCCATCGATCATGGGCCACAACGCCGTCGTCGTCAGGCATCGCACCTGGTGCGCGCCATCGCCCGAACAGAATGGGAATTCCTCTTCCAAGAGCGTATCGAAGCCACTGGTTTTTCCACTCTCGTCGACCGAGTTTCTACCGGTCAACTCGACCCCTATAGCGCGGCCGAATTTCTCCTCAAGGGATAGCGTCTTCACTCACCAGCTACCGCCGCTCATCGACGCCCCTTCAAAAAACGCCGCTGGCCCCGGATCGACATCGAGACCGGGCAATTCCTGACTCAGATCCAGGGGCTCATCGCTGTTTATCGCGCTGGACCCCAGCCCCTCCAGCGCCGACGGCACCACCGTATTGGCCCACCCATCGACGTCCACCCTGAACTCAAAGCTCTCAGCGGACGCATTGACCTCCACTGACTCCAGGCTCGCCGTCCATACCTCGTGATGCTGGTATACAAAGTCCACCCAATGGGACGTCAGCGCTTCCTTCCCATCGGCCGGTAAGGGCAGGGGATTTCCGTCGCTTTCATCGCCCCCGGTGCCATCTGCTCGCACCATTCCCTGGATGGCGATCCCTGGCTGGCTTTCACAGGCGTCTTCGCTGCCTACATCAAGCTCCACTCCATAGGCTTGCGACGGCTCCATAACCAGGGGTTGACCCGCCACCTGGCTCTCACCGCTGGCCAAATCGACCTCTAACCAATAGGGCCCCCCCACCACAGCGGGCTGCCCGTCCAGTCCCTCCAGACGGATCTCGCTGATATATAATTCCATCGTTTCCAGGTGGACGCCATCGTCGATATTTTCCAGCCCTCGCAACGACATCTGAGGCATGGCCGACACAAAGCTCTGGCCGCTCTGGCGAAGGTCTAACGCCTCGTCGCTCTCGGACCACGAGCTCTCTCCACATCCGACCGCCACCGCGCCCAAGAGTACCACCGAAGCTGCGACAATTCCTATCTTCCGTCGATCGTTCATTAGCTCACCAATTCCTTTTTGAGTTCCAATAACTCCGGATCGCCATTGACGATCTGACTCAGACGGGGCCGATTCATCTGCAATATTTTTGCCGCGTGCGTGATATTACCACCGGTTTGTCGAAGCGCTCTCTGGATGCATTTTTTCTCCAACCGCTTTTTTAAGTCTGACAAACAGCGACCATCAGAAACAACTTTCTCCGCCAGCACGTCCTCTGTCTGGCCCACCTCCAATTCCTTTGCAACCGGCTTGTTGTCGTTGACCATGGGCGACGTCCAAGACGTTTCGCCGACATCGATGGGTGGCAGATCCTGTTGCATATCGGAATCCCCAAAAAATTGACGGAGATAGGCCATGGTCTCCATGGTCACCCGCTCCTCGTCGCAGAACACAAGCGCGCTTCGCACCAGGTGCCTCAACTCCCGAATATTGCCGGGCCAGCGATACCTCGCTAAAAATTGCAGGACCTCCTCATCAAATTCAGGTGCTTCCCCGTTCTCACTAAATCCCTCGGCGAAATGAGCCACCAGCGCCGGAATATCCTGCCGGCGCTCACGCAGCGCCGGCAATTCGATGCAAACCCCCTTGAGGCGATAATAGAGATCCAGGCGAAACGCCCCGGTCTCCACCAACTCCTCCAAATCACGGTGGGTCGCCGCCACCACCCGCACATCGACTTGGCGGGCCTGCTCCCCACCCACTTTCTCGAACCTTCCCCGCTGCAGGACGCGCAACAAGGCCACCTGCGTCTTTGGCGATATATCCCCGATCTCGTCCAGGAAGATGGTTCCCCCATCAGCCCTTTCAAAACGCCCCTCCCGAGACGCCACAGCTCCGGTAAACGCCCCCTTTTCGTGGCCGAATAACTCGCTGGCCAGCAAATCGTCCACGAATGCGGCGCAGTTGACCTTGATCAACGGCCCGTCGCGGCGCTCGCTGCGTTGGTGAATAGCGTCGGCAATCAACTCTTTTCCCGTGCCCGATTCACCAGTAATGAGCACCGAATGGTCGCCACAGGACACCCGTTCAACCACTCGGAGAACGTCGATCAGCCGGCGATCCTGTCCCACGATGGTCGGAAAGCTCTGGCGCCACCGCCGATAAGCCTCACTGCTTCGATCGAGTGCATCGCTCGTCATCGACCCATGAGCCGTCGTTGCCATGGGCACGGTTGGCGCTCCGGGCACTGACCTACCCGCCTCCTCCAATAATTGTCGGTGGCTGTAGACCCGTAAAAACCCATCCCGGTACGTCGACGGAATGGACGCCGCCGCGTTCTCCAGTCGCCTCACCGACTCCTGTAACCACCGCCGGGCTCTTCCCTCGTCACCACGCCGCTTCAACCCATCGATCAATTGCCAGCGAGCCATCATGGCGTCCTGGCGTTGCCCCACATCCTCCAGACGCTCTATCGCATCGCGCCACCGATCAACATCCGGTGAGCTCCCCTCCTTCAGGCGCAGGTACACGTCTAACCATTGAGCTATACTATGCTCCTGAGGCGTCGTTGCTTCCACGCTCATCTCCAGGCGCCTGGCCGCCTCTAATTCACCGAGACACCCATGAACCATCGCTCTTCGGAGAACCATCTCCTTTCCGTAGAGCTTGCGCTGCTCGTCCAGCGCTCGGTCCGCGGCCTCCAATCGCCAAAGGGCTTCATCCCAATCTCCCCGGCCCCAGGCATTCTGCGCACGCACCATCTCCCGCCAATGATGAGCAAAACCCTCCCCATCGGAGCTCGACTCCAATAATCGCTCGACCTGGTCGAAGGCCCCCAAATCTTGATAGACCGTCGCCAGATTATGGGTCGCCACTCGCATCGCCCGCTCGTCGCCACGGCGTCTTCCTTCGGCCACTACCGTCCGATAGTGAGTCAGCGCATCATCATAATCGCCTTGACGTTGGGCGACGATTCCCAAATTGAGTCGGCACGCAATCTCCAGCCCGCCCAGGCGTCTTCCACCATCCTCCCACACAGACTCCAGTCGTTGACGGGCTTCCCTGAACCGCCTCTTCTGCACGGCCACCATCCCGAGATTGATTCTCGCACGCCAGACCTCGCGCTGAACCCCAAGCTCCGTCGCACGTTGGCGTGCCTTCTCGAACGACTCCTCCGCAGCCGTTAGGCGCCCCTCAAATACAGCCACCTTGGCCCCCAAAGAGATCAGGTCCAGCCCCGCCTTTGTTACCTCACCGATATCCTCATCCAACGCTTTCAACACATTCATCCGTCGATGAACGCCTTCGTGGTCACCGCGCTCAAAGTCCAGTTCCGACATCCCCACGCCGGCGGCCAATTTTAGCTCCCTCGTTGCCTCTGGGTGCTGCCATAACTCGCGATAAATCGTCCGCGCTTTGCCCTGGTTTCCCAGGCGCCGATGACAATTGGCCAGCGCTATTTTCGCGCCCACCTGGTCTCCCTCCCCGTCGGCGAGTTTGCCGGCCCAGCGCAGTCCCTTCTCCCATTCTTCGTTGGCCAAGGCCAACCGCAATCTCAACTCCATCGCCTCTCGTTCGTCCGAGGGATCGAGCCTCCCTTCTTCCTGCAGGCGCACCAGGAGTTCCTGCGCCCTCTGCCAACGACCGTGCCGCATGAGTTCGCGGGCCCCTCGAAGGCCATATATTTTCGCCAGTTCGTCGCGATCTGCCTCCAACGCATGCTCGGCGACAAAGCTCGCCCCGACCTCTCCCCCCCGAGCACCGACCTCGGCCAGACGACCATGCCATCGCCGGGCCTCCTCGGCATCGAGTCCGACCCGTAAGTGCTCCTGGAGCGCCTCTGGGACAATCTGGACCATCACCCGCCCCCCGTGTAATTCCGTGGACACCACCCCTTGCTTCTCCAGATGCCGCAGATGGGAAGTCACGCGCCGCCCCACCACGGTCGACAAGAACCCTACCTCCAGGCTCTGACCGGCAATCCCGAGGACGGCCAAAACCTGGCGCTCTTCCCTGGAGGCAGCCTCTAACTTATGCCACCACAGATGCTCCACGGCCGGTCCCACCCCCGACAGCAGCGCCTCCAACCTCTGTTCATCCCCGTCGCACCGCTCAACCAGGCGTTTTAGCACCCCTCCCCGCTGAACCCATCGCTTCATCTGCCCCTCGAATAATGGGCCTCGGTCCAGGACCGCCACCGCTGCATCTTCCGGAAGTGCCGTTCCCTGGCTCACCCAGAATTCGGAGGCCCTACCGTCCCTTCCGAGCTGTCTTACCCCCCAAAGCAATCGCTCCTCGAAGGCCGACAATCGCCCTCCGTATTCCACGACCCACACCACTGCCGACTCTCCGGCCACGGCCTCCACCAGCGCGGCGATGGCATTGACCACCGCGGAGCGCCGTCCTGCCACGTCCGTCCCTGCTCTGCCGACATCCATCGCCATCGCCAACGCTTGCGAACCATCCGTCACGGCCGTGGAATCCCCCTCTGGATCCACCGAGGCCACCCACCGGCGTAATCCGCGGACCAGGGCACCCATCTCTGTCTGGTGACGCCCGTCGATCCAGATGAGCAACGCTTCTCCTACGCGCAGTGGTCGTTGCCTATCGTCACCCAACAGGCGCTTGCCATTCCATCGTCGTATCGGGGGGGGATCCGCATCGTCCAATCCCGCCAGTTGTTGTTGGAGCCAATCGTTCATCACCCTTGGGGCCTCGTCCAAAACCAATTTTACCGACGATCTTGGGACCATCGTCCACCGTGCCTGACTTCCCCCAGAATCTTAGTCTATCGAAAGATGGGTTACCTTTCCACGGCGCCATTTCTTGTATGTCCATCGCCCATTTGCTACTTCTATACCACGTCGTTTGATTTGGTTGCCCCGCCAGACGACCTATATTGTCATTCGTCTGATCGCTCTTTTCCCCCGAGGTCTTTGCCATGCGACGCTCCCTGACTTTTATGCTCCTTCTTCTGGCCTTCAGTGCTCTGGCCTGTGGACTCCTGGACGACGACGCCACGACCATCACCTACCACGAGAGCATCCCACTGACTTTTACGATCGATGCCGACGAGCTTTGCCCCGATGGCTCAGAGTGCGACCAAGACGGCGAAGCGCCCGCAGATATCGAACTGGCGACCCTGGAACAGGCCATCGACGTCGACATCATTGAGGCCTCTGGAAATGAGGAACTCGCCGACATCGGTCAGCGCCTCCGAAGCCTCAATATCACCTCCATTGGCTATGGCGTTCAGGGCAACACCCTTAACTTCGATCTTCCCGAAATAGACCTCCACGTCGCCCCCCTTGGCACCTCATCCATCGACGATGACGAGGCCATCGAGCTCGCCACCATCCCGTCCATCGAGGCCGGCGCCAATCCCGAAGGAGATGCCCCCGTGGCCGAAGAGAACCTGGAGCCGACGTCCGAATTATTTAAGCAATTCCAATTCACGGCTCTGCCATCGACCAAACCGACCATCCCCGAAGGCAGCCCGCTGCCTCCCTCCGGTTCGGCGACCATCACCTTGACCCTCGAGTTGCGCATTCAAGCCAACCCTCTGGACTGATATCGTCCACGACCCCTCCGCAACGACCTCGATGGGTCCGCCATGCTGCGGGCCCATCGCTCCTTTCGCGCCCACAGCTCCACACGTGCTCTGCCTCCGCGCCTATATCGTTGCCTTTCTTATGGCCTCATGGGTCCTATCCCTTGGGGGATGTAGCTCGTCACCCCGGCCCGTAGAGACGGCTGACGCCGATGATTTCCAATCCCCCCTGGAGAGCATCGAGCAACCTAAGCGTGTTGGACCTCCCGACTCCCGAACACAGGCCGCGATCTTGGACTCCCTTCCCGGCGATCCAGATGATCCCATCTGGGCTACGTTCTATACTTCCCTGGGATCCATTGTGTGCCACCTCAAGACCCACTACGCGCCTCAAACGGTCGCCAACTTCGTCGGCCTCGCCACCGGGGAACTGCCCTATATCGATCCTCGCACCGACCGGATCAACGAATCTCCCTACTACGATGATGTGCCATTTCACCGGGTTCTTCCGGGGCGACTGATTCAAGCTGGAGATCCCACAGGACGCGGTGACCTTGGTCCGGGTTATCACCTCCCCATTGAATCTTCACCGGATCTATCTCACGACCGACCCGGTATTCTCAGTACCGCCCGCGATGGCGATCAGGCCTCGGGCAGTCAATTCTTGATCACCGAAGCGCCGATGCCAGAGCTCGACGGCCACCACACCATCTTTGGCCATTGCCAAGACCTCGATATCATCCGTCGCATCTCCCATGCCCCGACCGATCCCCTTGGGAGGCCCTCTGGAACCCCCCCTGTGATTGATCGCGTTGAGGTGTGGCGAGGCCATCATCCCTGAGGCTCTATGTCCTCTGCCTCTGACTCTTCGTCGCCACCCCCTTCCTCTCCCTGGGTCTGCCCCTCGTCGGTCTGCGGACTTCGACGCCGAAAGCGCCACCGATCCCTAAACGAGGTGCCCTTCTCCTCATCACCGCCCTCTTCCGCCTGGTCAGCGGCGTCCTCGGCGATCTCCGACGGTGGCTCCGCGCCCTCACCTTCGGCCCCCCGCACCTTGACGCGATTCTTTACTTGAGGACGGACGGACGCATCGTTGGGGATAAATCGCACCTCCGTGCGGATCTCGAAGCTCACACTGGTCAATATTTTGGTCAGCTCGCCTCCCAGATCCACATTCTCTAAAAAAAGCCTCATTTCCTTGGACACAATGCGCAATACCTCGCGCTTCGTCGCGTCCACCTGACCGACGATGAAGCCCACCGCCTCCTTGGGTAGTCCTCGGTCTTTGACCAAGGATCGTATGCCATCTTCGCTGATCAGCCCATCGACTCCTCGCTTGACGATGTCTGGAATGATCCCCTCCAGCGCACGCTCCACCCGCGACGGATCCGGTGGATCCGTCGCCAGATCATCCCAATCGTCGTACAGGTGTTCCCCTTCCCGCTCGGAGACCGATTCATCCCCACGCGGTTGCCTGGGCTCGCTTTTGCTCCGCTTTTTCTTTGACATAGGCCTTTCCTTTAACCCTCTGCAAAAACCCGCTGGGCCGCCGCCAAAGCACGTCCCGGTGTCACCGACTGACCGAGTCCGCGTAGCACCTCTTCCATGGCCCCGAGGGTCATTCGAATATCGGCAGGCTCCACAAAGCCCAGGTGTCCAATGCGTATCAATCGCCCCTTTAGGTGCTTCTGCCCGCCCGCAATAACGATGCCATGCTGCGTCCTCATGCGTTGGACCACGTCTCCCGCTGCCACCTCGGATGGAACCAGCGCGGCGCTTACTGCGTGGGAGTGACGCTCGCTGAGCACGTCCAGGTCCAGCGCTTCCAACCCCGCCCGTGTGGCTGCTGACAGTTGACGATGGCGCTCGTAGATCGCCTCCCGTCCCTCGCGCCTCATCATTCGGAGGACCTCTCGCAGCGCCACGGACACCGAAATCGCCGGTGTGAAGGCCGTCTGCTGGTCTCGCTGACGCTCCCTCTCGCGGCGGAGATCAAAATAGTAATTGGGGTGACAAGCCCCCTCATCACCCCGTTGCCAGGCCCTCCTCGACACCCCGATCATTCCCAGCCCCGGGGGGATGGCGAACGCCTTCTGAGACCCCGCCACCAACAGGTCGATTCCCCACGCGTCCATGTCCAACGGATGCACACCGACCGCCGTGATTCCATCGACCGCCATCAGTGCATCCGAGCCATCTCGGACCACCTCCACCAACTCTTTCACCGGATGAAATACGCCCGTCGATGTCTCGCTCGCCGTGAGCGTCACCATGGCCACGTCGTCATGCTTTTCCAGTTCGGAGGCCAACCGTGAGGGACGAAGCGCGCGTCCCCACTCCAGCTCCACATCGACAACTTCCATGCCATAACAGCGGGCCATCTCTCCCCATCGACTACCAAACTTCCCGCCCCCGACGCAGAGCACCTTATCTCCGGGGGAGCTGAAATTGGTCAGTGCCGCCTCAAATGCACCGGTGCCGCTGGAGGTGACCAATAATACCTCCTTCTCCGTACCGAATAGCCACTTGAGGTCCGCCTGGACCTCCGCCATCAAGGCTCGATAATCGTCGCTTCGGTGATGAATCAACGCCTGCGCCATCGCCAATCGCGCGGACTCCGGAACCGCTGTCGGTCCGGGCGCCATCAATTTGTATCGATGCATTCTCCGCCTCCGTTCTACGTCCTTGGTGAGTTATCGCACGTCGCCGATCCCCCTTCAACCCCGGCGAGACGCCACCTAGCAGAAACAATAGCGATCGCCTCCGCCCTGGCGTTCGATGAGCCCGGCCAATTCATGTTTGAGCAAGGCCCCCTGAACGGTGGCCGCCGGCGCGTCTACCTCACGTACCAGAGCTTCCAACGAGAATCCACGCCCTCCAGCGTCTATGCGCCGGGCCGCCGACAGAAAGGGACATCCCTCCGAGGCCGACGCCTGATCGTCCGCTCTGCTCACCTCCATCTCCTGCCACTGCTCCGGAGCCACATCCCTCCACCACTCCCACAACTGTTGGCCAGAACTGATCAGCGTGGCTCCATCTCGGATCATGGCCAGGCAGCCCTCACTATCGCGTTCGCCCGGCGATCCGGGCATCGCTGCCAGAGGCCTTTCCAAGCCTCGGGCGGCCTCCACCGTCAGCATCGTCCCGCTGGCCTCGCCTGCTCGAATCACCCACACCCCGTAACTCAACGCGGCGATCACCCCGTTTCGGCGCCGAAAATGATAGGGGCGAACCGACGTCCCCGGCGGGTACTCGCTGATGAGTGTACCGCCTCCCCTCAATATATCTCGAAACAACCCCGAGTGGCTTCGCGGCGATGGCCGATCGACGCCGCTTGGAAGCACCACCACCGTCTTGCATCGCCCCTCCACCGAGCAGCGATGGGCCACTCCATCGGCGCCCAATGCCCCACCGCTGATGATGGTCACGCCGCGGGCCTCCAGAGGTCTCAGCAATTGCCGCGCCGTCACCGCCGCCTCCACCGTGATCTCTCGACTCCCCACCACCGCTATCCCCGCCTCTCTCAACAGCCCGGCGTTGCCCACGATGTGCAGCGCCGCGGGCGGTTTTTTCATCGCCATCAAACGCTTTGGGTATGCCCGCTCGCCGACGACCGCGAGTTCCCCAGGCCAATCATTAACCCTCTCCACAAACCGCCGCCGTCCCCCGGCGCGAATCGCTTCCAGGTGCGTTCGTTGAGACGCCGTCAAAAAATCAAAGGCCTCCGCCTCCTCCAACTGACCGGCGTCCAACCGCCAGAAACCGCTCAAATCGCCGCCCCAATAATCGTAGAATTGCCGGTAGCGCGGGGCCTTCCAACTTACGGCCATGCCCAGCCCAGCCCAGCATCGTCGACGTCGTCCATCGTCTCTACTGCGCCTATCCGCTCGTTGCATGGCCCCTCTCTAGTTAGTTAGTCGTCGACGACCTTCGCCAAGATCACCGTGATATTGTCGTTTCCACCGTTGGCATTGGCCTGGTCCACCAATTGCTGACACAACGTATCGATATCGTCTTCCGCTTCGATCAGCTCCACCAATTGCTGATCCCTCACCATATCGGTGAGCCCGTCACTACAAAAGATAAACAGGTCCCCGACCTCGTAGGGCTCAAAGGCAGCATCGATCTCTACTTCATCGGCCAGGCCACAGGCCCGGGTGATGACGTTTTTGTAGGGAAAGAACTCCACGTCTTCTTTCGCCAAGATACCCATGCGCACGTACTCATTGGCCAAGGAGTGATCGGGCGTCAACTGCGTCAACTCCCCGTCGCGATAGCGATACGCCCGGGAATCGCCGATATGAGCTCGGTACAACCCCTCGTCGGTAAAATACCCCGACACGATGGTCGTGCCCATGCCATCAAACGCTTCTTCGCCTTCGGCCGCCTCAAAGACCTCCCGGTTGGCCATCTGGAGCGCCTCTTCCAGGCGATGTTGATGCAAATCGCGGGCTTCGCCATTGACCACTTCCGACGCGTAGTCTTCCCCATTTTCGGGAATCGTCTCTCGGTAATAATCCACAATCGCTCGGATCGCCAGCGCACTGGCCACCTCTCCCGATTGGTGCCCTCCCATTCCATCGGCGACGATGCACAATGCCTCGCTGCCTTCGGAGAGATAAAAATCATCTTCGTTGTGGTCCCGGGCACAACCGACATCCGTCATCCCGGCGCAGATCAATTTCATGGTTGCCTCAATACAGCGTTGTGGGTGCTCTTATGGGGAACGTCGCTCCGCTTCCCAGTAGGCCTCGAAGGAAGACGTGGTGCTCACCTGGTCGGTGTCGTCATCCGTCTCTTCGATGACACCACCATAATACCCGTCAACAATGGCGTCTACCACGCCGTTGGATGTTTGTTCGACCAGCACACCATCTCCTCCAACGCTTAGACCCATATCAAATTCCAAGCTATTGATGAGAATATCGGCAAAGCCAAAGACCGTCGACACCGCCGTCTCACAGAAATCTTCGATGGTCTGAGCCTCCAACTCAAAGCCCAGCGCTTCCACGGACCCACCGGGGATCAGGGTATCGGCCAATGAGCCGCAGCCCAACCAATAACCGAAGGCCTCACTCATCGAATTGGCGTTACCATCGGTGATCGCCGGGAGCATCACTTCATTGAGGATGTGGAGAATCAATCGCCCGTAGCGCAAACTGACGGGGTGCTGATCGATTTGTAATTGATTGTACGCCGCCACTCGTCCCGTCCAGGTGGAACTGAGTACCCCGAGGTCAGCGATCTCCCCGTCGCCGTCGGCCGTCAGCTCAATAGCCCCGCAGTCATCCGGCGCATCATCATCGCAATCCCAGGTCCAGTACAACACGATGCCCAACCAGTTGTCCTGACCTCGGAATTCGAAATCCTGGGCCAATTTGCCGATCGATAGCTCGCTCTGCACCTCCAGATCGGCGACGACATTGCGTAAATCTTGACCGGCATCGCGAATCTGCGACAGGCTATCGTTGCCATCGATAAAGTCATTGATCATATTCTGGAACGCCGAATCCAACCCCGTCAGGCCTAAAAAGGTGTCGATGGTCCCGCTGATGATCCCGCCCACCAAGTTGGAGACCAGGTTGATGATCTCATCGTAGAGCGCTTGGCCGGGGTTCTCGAAGATATCCAGCACACTGACGATAATCGATCCCGCCGGCCCGCTGTCGGCCAAGGCCTCGGTAAAATCCCAGTTACTGGTGACGTCGTATACCCCCGTTGGGTTCAGGGGAACGAGCTGGAGAATGAGCTCCGTGCTCGTCACCTCATCCTCGGCCACCATTAGCGAATCGGAGCAGGCGCCGGCAGCGATCTGTCCATGATCGCCACGGGCTGTCGCCGTCACCGTATACCGATGATGGGTACTCAACCCTTCAAACGACACGTCCGTGCTGGTGAAGGCTGCGTAGTCCTCATCGATGGGATCGATTTGAGGTGCTGCCAACGGTTGAAACTGACCGCAATTAAAATAGTCTTCGCGGTACACGCGTACGTCGATGTCGACCAACTCCATGATGGTCGACGAGGGGTTGACCAGACTGACGCCGATCTCTCCCGTGGTGGCCGGCAGGGATAGCAGATCGAACTCGACGCTATTCGATGAGTCGTGGTCGGCCTTGAGCGTCCAGCCCCCCTCTTCGTTGTTGAACACCACGTCCACCGCGGCACTGCCATCGGACTCCGTATACACCGTGCCCGACGAAATCATCGGGCGGCTATCGTCTTCATCGAGGTCCATAAAGCTGAAAGAAACCGCTTCGTTGGCCGCCGGATCGCCATTGTCCCGGTCGTAGAGAAAGACTTCTACCTCCACGGCATCGGTCACCTCTCCCTCGATCTCTGTCCCGCCCGCGGGCACCATGATGAACTGATTGACCTCTGCTGATTCCTCTCCTCCCCAACTGCCGTCGCTATCTGACGAGGCATCACTGCACCCCGCCAGCGCTAACGCACCCACCGACACCACGAGAAACCATCGCGTCATCCACCTATCCATCATCGTCCTCTCGGTCATCAGATTGGCGCCCCGCCGGGGCGCACGACCCACCCACTCGAGCGATCACCAGGGCCTAAAAACTTGACATATCAATGCAGAGATTAGCACCCACTAAGCATGGAATCAATCCCGCTGTTGTCGCCCCCCAAATAAACGACCGCGCTACCCCTTATTATCGGGCTAGCGCGGTCAGTCCTTTCGTCCCCGTCGAACGTTTGGTGGTCGCCCGACCCGCTCTAGAATCCTTCTTCTTCCGGTGCCAGAACGCTGATCCCGACAAACCCGCCCACGGTAAGCAAGGTGACGCCAGCAATCGTGCCCACGGTCTTCCAGGTGCTAAACTCGCGCACCTCCGCCCCCTCCACGTTGTCCAAAGACAGCAGGAGGTTATACTCCGGCGAGACGAGCTGAACCTCGTCCATCGCGAAGTTAAAGGGTGTCACGCGCTCCCGTCGACCGTCGGCCGTCAACACCGTCAGGGCGTTGACCGTGGAAACAGGCACGAGCGTGCATCCGCGCAGGTCATCCTCCTCCACGCGCTTGATCATGCCGTCGCTGACCGCTCCCTCATCCATATCGTCGGCCGCCGCATACATCTGCCCGTGCAGGCCTCCAACGTTGGCTTCTTCAGACGCCTCTTGTTCCGGGCAGTCCGCCAGAACCTCCACCGTCTCGTATCGCTCGACCGAGGCTTCGAGCTTCGACAGCTCGTTATTATCGATCGTGTAGGTGTTGTAGCAGGCCAACTGAGTGACCGCTCCCAACCCTACCAATAAGGCCAGCGCCGCTGTTTGTGACTTCGAAAATGACATTTACACCCTCACGCTCGTGTGCCAGTATCCGCTGCGAGAATCCACAGCGCTCGTTGCAATCGCGCATCCTAGAGCAACCACTCCCTCTTTCGCAACTGTCGATGCCATTGACCTCTTTCAAACAATCGACGGCGCTCCTCTCAGGGCTCTTTGTCGGCTTATTAGTATTGGTGCTGCCCCCTGTTCAGGGAACGGCTTATGGGGAACCGCCTCCGCCGACACCGGACCTTGTCGACCAGGCCCCTCGTCCTTTCAATGGATCCTTTAAGGAAGCGAGTCTCCGAGGGGGACCGGTCCTATCTTCCTCCGACGACGTCGACCGTGGTTGGGGCTCCGAAGCTCGGTTGAGAACGTCCTTCCCCATGTACCTGGCCGACCACAGCCTGGTCTACGACGTGGCCCGTCTCGGCGACTCCGACAACCGAGTCCAGGTCCACGGGCTCCAATCCACCTTTGCGGTCCATCCCTTTTATCTGGCCCTGCTTTCGGAAGGCCTGATGAGCCACTTTCTGGCATCGCTTCATGCCGAGGTGGGCTTCGGCCTTCGCTACGGTCGAGCCAGCGACGGCGATATCGACGCCAGCCTGGGAATCGCCACGAGCCTAAGCGGTGGTTTTGACCTCCCCTTAAGCTCTCCCAACCGGGGTCGCTCCCTATGGCTCAACGCCCAATATCGACGCACATGGACCAGCTTGACCCTTGGGCCCGACGACGCCCAACGCCTGCATGACCATCGCTTTTTCCTCGGGCTCGCCTTTCGCGCCAACGGCGTCTTGTGGTGAGCCCTCGCCTTGCCCCCCGCACGTATGGCCTCCCCCATGACCACGCCTCCCTCCTCAGCGACCGTCGGCCTCCTCTCCTTTGCATTATGCCTCTTCGGCGCCGGTCTTTCCGCCCAGGCGCACACCGCCCTCGAGGATCCGACCGAACAACTCCTCCCACGCGTCCACTGCGAGGACAGTGCCTGCCTTGATGCCGAAAACGCCCTCAACGACGGCGATTTTTCACGGGCCGCTGAACTCCTTCTGGCTCATGCCCGAGAGCAAGCCGATGACGACGAGCACGGACTGTGGTTGGTCTACGCCGCCTTCAGCTTTCAACAGGATGAGCAATGGGAGCGAGCTGCGGACCTCTATGCCGAAGCCGCCTCACTCATCGAACCCCTGCAGAGCTTCTTGTGGACTCGGGCCGTAGACGCCTCCATGACCGCTACAGAAGGCGGCGATCAAGACCTGATCGACCTGGCCATGGCCACCGATGCGCTGAAAGCGGGTTATCGCGACGGCCACTTTCGCCTAGCCCAGATTCAGACCGATCGTCAGGGCCAGCCCGACCTCGACGTCGCCGAACAGGCCCTGGCCATCGACGAGCCCGACGAGGTCTGTCCCTTCCTGATCGATACGCTTAGCCAACTGGACGATATCGACGCCCAACTCTTCGACCTCACCTACGGTCGCTGCATCGATGAAGACCACGCCGATGAGCTGGAGCGTCTCCAGGCCTCCCCCTCCGCCACCTCCCGCCTCCAGCGAGCAAATCAGCTTGCCAGGGACGTCCGCTTTGAAGAGGCCCTCGCCCAACTGGACGCCATCGATCGCGACGATCTGGACACCGTCGACCAGTGCCGCGCCGACTTTCGAGAGGCTCGAAGTCACTTCCGACTGCGCCGATTCCAACGCGCCGAAGACATCTATCGCCAGATCATCTCTCGATGCACCGACGACGCCAATGAAGACCAACGCGTACGAAGCCTCTACGCCGTCGGCAATCGAAACTATCAGCGCGGTCGCCTCGACGAGGCCCAGTCCTTCTTCACCACCCTATTCGAGGACTACCCCTATCGCAGCCACGCCGACGACGCCCTCTTCTTCTTGGCTCGCATCGAGCGCGCCAGAGAGGACGGGCAGCGCGAACGCGAAGAAGAGCTCCTCCTCCAGGCCCTTGAGGAATATCCCCACGAAGACATGATCCACGAGATGGCCTGGGAGGTCTACGAGGACCTCTTTCGCGACGGCCACTACCAAGCATTTATCGATGCCGTCACCGCTCTGCCGCTGCCTGATTGGGACAAGGAATACTTCAGCCAGGGCCGCCTGGAGTATTTCGTCGCCATGGCTCATCTGCGCCTGGACCGCGTTGATGAGGCCACCGATTATTGGCAATTGGCATGGGTCAAATACCCCTTTAGCTTCTATGGCTACCTCAGCCGGTTGCGCATGGAGCAAAACGATCGCCAGCCCGAGGATCTCCTCGCTGGTTTCGACGAACTCCCACGCCGGTGGTTTGATGACGATTTTGAACACAGCGGAGCCGCCATCTTGGCCTCCGTGGGTCACCTCCAGGGCGCCTGCGAAGTCGAATCGGCCCGCCTGCGCCAACGAGAAGACACCTCGCCTCGCGACCAGTGGCGCCTGGCCACCCTCTGCCACCACGCCGGGGAGTATGACAAGAGCCACAATATCGCCCGTCGCCGCATCGACGGTCGCCCCTGGTCCATGCCTCCCCAGGGTCGCCTATCCCGGTGGCATATCGCCTGGCCCGATCCCTATGGCGACCAACTCCAACAGGCCACCGGTGAATTTGGTCCCCAGGCGGATCAGCAATTGGTTCATCCCGGCTTGGCCAGCGCCATCATGCGCGAGGAATCGGCCTTTATCGAGGATATTATCTCCTGGGCCGGCGCCGTCGGTCTCATGCAACTGATGCCTGCCACGGCACGAGAACACGACCATATCATCGATGGCCAGGCCACCATCGAAAACCTCCAACAGGCCGCCATCAATATCCCCATCGGCATCGACCATATGGCCTCCCTTTCCCGTCGCTACGAGGGCCACCCCGTGATGATCACCGCCGCCTACAACGCCGGGGCTGGTCGCATCAATAGCTGGCTTCGGCGCCAGCCCAACGATGAAATTGCCCTGTGGGTCGAAGACATCCCCTTTCTGGAGACCCGCAACTATTCCAAACGGGTAATCGGATCCTACGGGGCCTATCAATTCCTTCAGGGCGACCCCGATTTTGACCCCCGCGTCGCCGATCCCGCTCGCTAGTCCACCACCATTATAGGAGCTAGAAGAAGTGGCCGGCCCCAAAGCTCAACGCCGGGCCATCGGCCCCCCAGATGGGAAAGGCATAATCCACCCGGATGATCATGGCGTGCAAGTCACGAAAGATCACCCGCGCCCCCACCCCAGTGGTCGCCGCACTGAGATCCAGTACCTGATCGGCGTATTCGCTAACCCCCACGGCGTCCATAAAGGTCGCCTGCTCCACCACCAACCAGTCATTTCGCACCACGGGCACCCGCAACTCCACGTTACCCAACCAGTGATGCGGCCCGCGGTGCCTCATATCCATCGTTCCCCGCACGGCGTCCAGCCCCCCGGCAAAAAAGTGCTCGTGGACCATGTCCGTGGTCCGAAACCCCAACTCCCCCCGCAACCCCAACGTCGTCTCTCGAGGCAACTCCGCAAAATGAGTCACCTCAAAGGCCCACCGCTGCGACCAACGCTGCTCAATGCCCCACTGCACGTTTTGATCGAATCGCGCCCGCGCCGCCGTCCCTCGCCGCAAAAACCCCCGTCGATCGATGCGACCCAGCTTGCCTGAGACGCCCAGGCGCAACACCTCCGACGAGGGCGCCAATCCTCCACGGGCCTCCTGACCTTCCACCCGACCCTCATCGACCTGATCATAACTAAATCGATTGGTGGCAAATGAGGCATGGCCGCCGACCTCTCGTCGAGGGGCGAGCTCGCGCTCCAGCCCCACCACTGCTCGTTGGCGATCCCGCAGATACCCCCCGTCGATCTGCCCCTCGCCATCAAAAAAGGTAAATAGCCGACGGTTGATGTCGCCGCGCAGAGACAACTTCTGTCGTCCCCCCAAGAAGCGCGGATCCCGATACCACATCGATACCGAATTGGCGTCGCCGAGCCGTGAATAGGTCCCACCCACGTGCCGGTAGGTGCCGCGAAAATTGACGTCCTGGGCGCCCACCATGATTCGGAACGTATCGCCTCCCTGACCAAACTGGAAAAATGCCGTCAATGTCCACCGCTCATCGAGTCTCAGGCGAACCACCCTGGCTTCGGACGTCGCCTCCTCGTCATCGGCGGCGCCGATCGCCCGATCGACGAGCGTATACTCCACCCGCTCGAAGATATCCGTATTTCTCAAGCGCTGGACACTCTCCTCGATCTCCTCTCGCGTCGTCCAATCCCCTTCCTCAAATAGCAGCTCCCTCTCCACCACATCCCGATGGGTTCTCACCAACCCCTCCACGAGAACGGCGTCGACGCGAAACCGCTCGTCCGTCTCCAAAGACGGGGTATCGTCGGCCACCGCCGATCCCACCCACCCCATGGTGATCACTCCCAAACTCAGGAGAAAGCACTTAATCCGTGCGATGCTTTTCCAACTCATATTTCGATACTTTTCGGATCAGATTTCGCCGCGACACCCCTAGATTCTTCGCCGTCTGGGTCTTATTCCATCCCGTCTGCTGAAGTCCATCGAGAATCATCGTCTTCTCCACCCACTCCAGAGCCTCCGGCAACTCGTAGCCCTCAAACGCCAACGTCGGTTCCGGTTCTCCGCTGTCAGCAATTCGGTCGCTCACCAACGCCGGCTCAATGACTTCCTCATCGCCCGCCAAAATGACCAATCGCTCGATCTCATTTTCCAACTCCCTCACATTTCCCGGCCAATCATAGGCTTTTAGAGCCGCCATGCAGGCCTGGCTGAGCCGCTTCGGTCCCCGTTCATGGCGTCGCGCCGCTCGCCCCAAAAAGAAACGCGCCAATCGATTGATATCGCTTCGCCGTGCCCTCAGTGCTGGGAGGGCCAACTCGATCACTCGAATCCGATAGTAGAGATCGCGTCGAAACTGCCCGCTCCTTACCTCTTTCTCCAGATCGCAGTTGGTGGCGCATAGCACCCGGACATCGACGCGACGAACCTCCGTATCCCCCACCCGCACCAGCGTGCCCTCTTGAAGGACCCGCAGCAATTTGGTCTGCAACATGGGATCCATATCGCCGATCTCGTCGAGCAATAGAGTCCCGCCATCGGCGGCCTCGAATAACCCTCGCCGATCCTGATGAGCACCAGAAAACGCGCCCTTGACGTGGCCGAAGAGCTCGCTGGTGATCAGGTCCTCTGGGATAGCGGCGCAATTGACCGCCAAAAATGGTGCGTCTCGCCGACGGCTTCGGCGATGGATCGCCCGCGCCACCAACTCCTTTCCCGTGCCGTTTTCGCCGGTGATCAACACCGTGGCCTCACTGGTGGCCACCTTTGCGATATCGCGAAACACCCGCTTCATGGCCCGGCTCCCACCGATCATGCCCATAAACCGTTCCCCCTCGGCGTCCACGCCGATCTCGTCGGAACTCAACGCCGCACCCAACCGTCGCGCCATCTCTTGTCCGGCCCGGGCCACCCACCGACGGTCTTGTCGCTTGAGCTGTGGGATGAGCGGTCCACCTCCCTCGTCGATCTTCGCCTCGACATGATCGGGCATCGCCTCCCGCAGAGCCGCCAATCGCTCCGCAGCCTCCTCATTTAACATAAAACCTGTTATCACGACGGCCCCCCATGTGCTTTCTTGTCCCACCGCAAAGAACTCGCTGCGAAATCCGGGCGCCGTCTCCACCACTGACGTATCATGGGCCATCTCACGGCTCACCTCATGCCATTGCTCCATGACTCGGGCCCGGTTGGTCAATGCTTGATCGGAGCCCCAGGCCGAACCGGTCTCCCAGAACTCATCGAAGACAGTCACCCTCCCGCGATCACCGGGATCCAGGGATATGACCCCTTTATCGGGGCGCACCATAAAGCTACGTACGCCGAGCTCGCGCGCCAGAAACCCGGCCAGCGCCGTCACCCCCGTATTGAGCGCCAGTTGATTCCAGTTTACCATGCCACCACCGTCGCTCGTCATGGCCATCCACTCCTTGGCTTTTGCTAATCCGTCCTCGACTGCTACCACCACTATCACTCATCATAGGCTCAGCACCAAACCCTCATTGCTCTTTTCTCTGGCCCCGGCTCCCACATCTATGGCTGACTCCGAACAATCCTCCGGCTGCGCACCGGCCCTGGCGGGTCTACTGGCCTTCGTCACCTTGCTCATAGGCATCCTCATCGGCCTCGGCTCCTTAACCGCCTTCCTTCACCTCTCCGATGACGGCCTGCAACGACTCAACCTGGCACCCGACGTGGATACCGACCACGCCAGTGCCCCGGCGGAGCCCATCCCCCTGGCGCTGCCCATCCTGGAGACCCTGCGCGTCCACCGCAGCCTAGACGCCTCCGACATCTCCGCCCACCTGCGCGACCACCGAGATCTGTTCCACCAGTGCTATGCACCAGCTCTGGAAGAGACCCCGTCGCTGGGCGGTGAGGTGGACCTTCAATTTTCCATCTCCGGCTCCTCCGGCGACGTTCAAGCGGCGGTGATACGCGATTCCACCCTTCAGTCGGAGTCCGTGGAGTCCTGCATCACTGACACCATTCGCCAGCAATGGAGCTTTGACGCCCCCGAGATTTCCGGCGTCGCGGAGGTGAGATTTGACATTCTCTTCGTCCCCGTCGCCGCCTCAGCGCCTTAAGTAACGGTCGATGGCTTGACGGTGGTCCCGATAATTCGTCGTGAAGTGATGGCCCCCCGTCCCATCCCGTTTAGCCACGAAATAGAGATAGTCCGCGTGCTCCGGTTGGTCGCTGGGAAATAGGGCCGCCTCCAGCGCCCGCTCACTGGGATTGGCGATGGGCCCCGGCGGCAGTCCATCGATCACATAGGTGCTATAGGCATTGAGGGGATCTCGGCAATTCTGGGGCGACGGTCGCTCCCGATAGCTATCTTCACCGTAGACGCAGGTCGGATCGGTCTGGAGTTGCATGCCCCGGTGGAGTCGGTTGTGGAAGACACGCGAGATCTTGGCCATCTCGGAGGTCAGGGTGGCTTCCTTTTCGATGAGAGACGCCAGAATCACCAGGCCATGGACATCGAGCCCCAACGCTTCGTACACCTCTTCGAGGCGTTCGGGATGAGCGTGCAACACGTCGCTTCGCCTCTCCCACTCTTGGACCAGCCGCCCGATCACGGCCTCCGCCCCGGCATCCTCCGAAAACCGGTAGGTCTCGGGATAGAGATAGCCTTCCAGGCTCGGGCTCTCGTCGGGCACCACCTCAAAACGCTCTGGGCTTTGAAGCACCTCCAAGGCCGCTTGGCGCGAGTCCAACCCAGCGCTCTCGATGCGATCGGCCACCTCGAAAATATTCAGCCCCTCCGGCAGCGTCAGCACCACATCTTCCGCGCGACCTCCCTTCTTCAATAACTCGGCCAATTCACCCAGGTCCATGGGACCTTCGAGATGGAATTGCCCGGCCCGAACCTCGTCGGCCAACGACGTATGGCGTCCCCAAGCATCAAAGAATAGGCCTCGATCCACAAGCCCCGTTCCCTCCACGCGCTCTACCACCCCTGGCCACGGCGTTCCCGGAGGGATGACCAGCAGTTCCATCTCACCTTCCTCCAATACTGGCGTATCCAAAAACTGCTGATATTTCAGTCCCAACATGACGCCGACCACACATATGACCACCAGCGCCGCCGAGCCGATTGCTGCTGCCCACTTCAGTGCCCATTTCATCGCTGGCCTTTCTCAAAATTCAGACGGCCCAAATAGCCCTCCAAGATCTTGGTCGCTGCCACCTGATCGATCGCCTCCTTTCGCCGCTGCCGAGAGACATCGGCCTCGATCAGAAGGCGATCCGCAGATGACGAGCTCATCCGCTCATCCCATGTCTCCAGGGGTATCTCCAAACCCGCCCGCATCAAGCGCTGCTTTAGGTGCTCAATCAACACTTCAACCCGATCGGTAGACCGGCCGCGCCGACCCTCCATATCCACGGGCCACCCCACCACGACATGCCCCACCCCATAGTCATCGATCAATTCCCGAAGGCGGTCGGCGACTTCATTGAGAGCTCGTGTCTCGATCGTCTCCAATGGAAGAGCCATGCGCCGTTCGTCATCGGAGACCGCCACCCCTGTGCGGTGAGATCCCACATCCACCGCCATGATTGCCCGTCTTTTCATTGTCTCCATACCTCTCCCTGTGCATCACCCACATGCCTCCCTCCCCTTGCGCATCCGGTCCTTTTACTTGAAATTCCCATAGGTGAGTACACCTTCAGGTCCTATTTCGCTGGTCTTTTAACCCATTTGCGTGCAGGCAGCTATGTTCGAATTTGTGGCCCGACTTATCCTCGCCAGGCGTCATATCATCCTGGCCCTGTTGGGGCTATTCTTTGTCGTCTGCCTGGTCGCTGTGCCTCAATTAGAGTTTAACTTCACGCCCCAGCAACTCTTCGAGTCCACCGATGATGCTCATGAATATCGCGAGGTCTTCGCCGAGCGCTTTGGTCGCGAGGATAACGCGGCCACCATTCTCATCAAAGGCGATGATCTATGGGACCCCGAGGTCCTGGGACCCATGCGCGACCTCACCTATGAGCTAGGACTCCATCCCCAGATCGACGAAGCCCAATCACTGGCCACCATTGCCCTGCCGAGGCCAGACTCCCTCAGTGCCGAACCTCACCTGGGAAGCCTGAGCATGGTGCTCACTCACAGCGATGGCCGCCCGCTTCATGGCCCCCCCGTCACGGACCAGCAGGTCGATGATCTCAAGCGATTTGCCGTCGACGAGCCGCTCATCGCCGGCCGACTCATCAATCACGATGGCTCCATGGCACTCATCGGCGCCTGGTTTCAGCGCGATCTTCAGGAGGTAGAGGATCTCAGCGCCATGGTCGACGACCTCCAGAACCTGGTCGACCAATACGCATTTCCCGACGACGTAAGCATCCAAATCGAGGGCATCCCTCCGCTGCGGGTCACCATCGTCGATCACCTGCGACAGGAACAGGTCACTTTTGTGCCGCTGACGGCCTTTATCTTCTTTCTGATTCTGCTCTACCTCTTTCGACGACCCAGCGGCTACGTGCTGCCCCTGGCCACAGTGGTCTTCGCCCTCACTGCCACGGTGGCCCTTCTGGTCGTCACCGGATCCAATATCAATATCATCAATAACGTGCTGCCTACCCTGATCTTCGTCATCGGGATCTCCGACAGCATTCACATGATCACCCGCCATACCGAGGAGGTGGAGGTCGGCAAATCGCACAAGGAGGCCGTGCGAGCGATGGTCCGTCACACCGGAGCCGCCTGCCTGTTGACCACGGGGACGACCGCCATTGGTTTTCTCAGTCTATTGACCGCCCAGACACAGATTTTGCGTGACTTCGGCTGGCAGGCCGCCGTCGGCGTGATGTTCGCCTATATAGGAACCCTGCTTCTACTTTCTTCGGCCCTGACCTTTCTCAAACCCGCCCGTCGCGGACGCACCCCGGACCCCTCACAGCGGGGCGATGAGCAGACACCTCCCCTCCTGGAACGCCTCCTGATGAGCGTCGGCAAGCGCCTTCTGGCGCGCCCCTGGACGGTGATCACCCTGGGGCTTCTCGTCGCCGGCACCGTCGCTATCCAGGGCACCCGCGTAAACATCGATACCACCATTTTGGAGGTCTTCGACGAGGATCACCCCACCTTCCAGGCCACTCAGGAAATCGAGCGCGAACTCGGCGGTATTCTCCCCTTCGAGATCAGCCTGGAGGCCAGCGAGCGCGACCACTTCAAGGACCCCGAGATCTACGCCGCCGTTCATGCCGTGCAGTCGTTGGCCAATGACAAATCCATCGTGCTCTCCACGGAGTCCTACGTCGATTACCTGCAAACGGCACGCGTCGCTGTCACCGGCGATGTCGACCAGCGATTTGAGCTCCCAGACAATACGGCTCAACTGGAGCAGCTCCTTCTCATCATCAGCGACGCCCCCGACACCCAGGGAGGTCTCAGCAACTTCGTCACCGACGACTTTCGAAACGCCCGCATACTCCTGCGTGTCGCCGACTCCGGTGCCAATTCTCACCTTCAACTCGCCGACGAGCTGGAAGAACAATTAGCCCATTACTTCCGGGATACAGGCACCGACTTCATCCTTACCGGCGACGCCTACGTGGCCTCCGCGTCGCTCAATTCCTTCATCCGCGACCTCATGGTGAGCCTCCTGATCGCCATTGCCGTCATCTTTATATTGATGACCCTGGTCTTCCGATCCCTCAAAATTGGTATCATCAGCCTCTTGCCCAATACCCTCCCCCTCTTCATCGCCTATGGCTATATGGGCATGGCGGGCATCAACCTCAACACGACCACCATCATCATCTTCGCTATCAGCCTGGGCATCGCCGTCGATGACTCCATCCACTTCTTCGCCCGCTTCATCGAAGAAAAGAAGCGCCACGACGATCTCAAAAAGGCTATTCTCTACACCTACTACGGCGCCGGTCGGGCCATCTTATTGACCAGCCTGCTGCTCCTGATTGGCATGAGCGTGCTGACCTTCAGCGATTTTGTTCCCACCCAGCAATTTGGCATCCTGACGGGGATCACCGTCGCCAGCGCCGTCCTCGCTGATCTGATCATTCTCCCTCCCCTCATTTACCTCGTCTACTCGCGCTTTCCCTCCACCCCCGAAGGTGGACCCATTCAGGCCGCGTCCACCCGAGCCGAGGGCGACGCGCCCCATGGCGTCGACCTCGGCTCACCTTGAACGCCGACAGAGCCCTTATTCGGGTCGAATGACCTCGATGCCGTACATATAGGGCTTCAGCGCTTCTGGCACCGTCACCGTACCATCCTCGTTCTGATAGTGTTCCAGAATCGGGATCAGAATCCGCGGGCTGGCAGCCATTGTATTATTGAGGGTGTAGCAATAGGTCATCTCTCCATCCTCATCCCGGTAGCGAATGCCGCTGCGTCGGGCCTGATAATCATAGAGGCTGGAGCAGGAATGGGTCTCCGAATACTTCTCTCGCGAGGGCATCCAGGTCTCGATCTCATTTTTGAGAACCTGACCAAGACCCGTCTCTCCGGTACACGCCACGGACACCCGGTAGGGAAGCTCTAGGCGCTTCATCAATTCCTCGGAATTCCCCAGCAAGCTCTCGTGAACCTGACGGGATATTTCGGGGTCGGCCTCGCAGATAACGACCTGTTCCACCTTGGTGAATTGGTGGACCCGGTAGACGCCGCGAACATCGCGACCGGCACTGCCAGCCTCCCGCCGAAAGCAGGGAGAATAGCCCGTATAGAAAAAGGGCAGGTCCTCTTGTTCAACGATCTCGTCGCGATGCATGCTCACCAAAAAGACCTCACTGGTCCCCACCAGATACTTGCCATCCTTCTCGATGTGGTAGGTGTCTTCTTCGCCGTAGGGGAAAAATCCCGTGCCCACCATGGCCTCTCGGTTGACCAACAGCGGACCCACCACCGGCGTAAACCCACGCTCGACCATGATGTCCATCGCCAATCGCATCACGGCATACTCCAAGAGCGCTCCCGCTCCTTTCAGCGTATAAGCCCGCGATCCGGCCATACCGATGCCCCGCTCCTTGTCGATAATGCCCAGGGACTCCCCGAGTTCCTCGTGGCTCTTTGGCACGAAGTCAAATTCGCGCTTCTCCCCTACGTAGCGCACCACCTCGTTATCCTCCTCGTCATCCCCTACGGGCACCTCATCCAGCGGCACATTGGGCACCATCAACAACTGGGACTCGTAGGACGCCTCCACCTCGCCCAGCTCATCTTCCAGCCCACTCAGTTGCTCCTTGAGCTCTCGTCCTTCTTCGATAAGAGCCGGCCGCTCATCGTTGCTGGCTTTGGGAATCGCGTCGGCCACCTCGTTTCGGCGGGCCCGAATCGCCTCCACCTCCTGGATCAGCTCTCGCCGCCGCTCATCCACCCCCAGCAGGGCTTGAATATCGACATCGAAATTCTTTTGCTCTGCCGCCTTCTGCACGGCCTCGGCGTGGTCTCTGACAAAACCAATATCCATCATGGTTGTTTCTCCCGATCAAGGTTAGTCGCTTCGACGCATCATCTGTCTCCGCCCGTTATCATACCCCTCGGGGGTGTGACCAGATGGCAGTCCTTGGAATCTCTGACAGGGGCTCGATGTTAGTTTGAAAGTCGGGGCTTGGCCATGATAATCATCGACCGATCCGATTGACCCCTCATTTTTCCCCAATCCGGGAGCATGGCCCATGAAATTCTTCATAGATACTGCTGACACCGATGAGATCCGCGCCGCCGCCGCCATCGGCATCCTCGATGGCGTCACCACCAATCCCAGCCTCATCGCCAAATCGGGACGTGATTTCAAAGAAGTGATCATCGAAACCTGCGAACTCGTCGACGGCCCCGTCTCCGCCGAGGTCACCGCCACCGACACCGAGGGCATGCTCACGGAGGGGCGTGAATACGCCTCCTGGGCCGACAATGTGATCATCAAGCTGCCCCTGACTCGTGACGGGCTCAAAGCATGCAAGACCCTCACCGATGAGGGCATCGACACCAACGTCACGCTTTGCTTTTCGCCCAACCAGGCCCTGTTGGCCGCCCGCGCCGGCGCCACGTTTATCAGTCCCTTTATCGGTCGCATGGACGATCTGGGCCACGAGGGAATGGACATCATCGATGAGATCGTCACCGCCTACAGTCACTATGATGATATCACCACCCAGGTGCTGGTGGCCTCCATCCGCCATCCCCGCCACGTCACGCAGGCCGCTCTCCTGGGTGCCGATGTCGCCACCGTCCCGCCGTCGGTGATTTCCAAAATGTTCGACCACCCCATGACCGATATTGGCCTCGAGAAATTCCTGGCCGATTGGAACTCCATTTCCAACGACTAACCCATCCTCTCGCTTCGCCGGGCCGCCCCTGACAATGCGACCCGGCGATCAGGCAGGCCCCCGTGATTCTCAAACTTCTCGCCTTGTTCACCATTATTCCCCTCGTGGAGCTGGCCCTCCTGATCCCCCTGGGGCAAGAGATCGGACTGGCGGCCACCCTGGCTCTCGTCATCGGAACGGCCATTTTAGGGGCCATTCTTGGCAAGTTGGAAGGAGCTCGCGCCTGGAAGAATATCCAAGACGATCTCAATAGCGGCCGCATGCCCGCCGATAGCATTCTCGACGGCCTGGCCGTTCTCATCGCCGGGATCTTTTTGGTGACCCCCGGCGTCCTCACGGACATCGTCGCCATCCTTTTGCTGATCCCTCCGGCCCGTGCCCCTTTTAAGGCCATTGCCAAAAAGCGTTTCAAAAAGGCCATGGCCGATGATGGTGGCTTTGGCTTTATGGCGGGCCCCGGCTTCGGCCCACCTCCCAATATGGGCCCTGACGCTCGGGGAGACGGGGCCTCTCCCTTTTCGTCGACCTCGCCTTTCTCACAGGGCAGCGACGACGATATTATCGACGTCCATTCGGCGACCACCGAGCCCGATGACAGCCCCTCCGACGACACCTCCGACGACACCTCCGACGATCCCGTCTCCCAAGACGAGCAGCGAGCCCCCGACGAGGAATCGTCCCCCCAGCGGATCCACTATCTGGACTAAAAGCCCCATCCCGTTTAAGTCGGCTCCCCTTGCACTGATCGCGCTTCAACGCTAAACCTACGCCCACTTTCGTGCGCAATTACCCATCCCATCTAATGCCCGGTTGCCATGCTTATTGATCTTCACGCAAAGACTCAGCTCTCCAACGACGTATCCCTGACGGCCGACCAGGTCCTTCGCCGGGCGCAAGCCGCCGGACTCGATGGCGTGGCGTTCTGTGAAACCATGGAGACCGCCCGCTGCCCCGAGGTCTTAGAGCTCGCTCAACGCGATTATCCGGAGCTCAACGTCTTTGTCGGCGTCGAGGTTCCCACCGACCGCGGCATCCTCCTGGGCTTTGCGCCGCGCATCGACGACTTTTACCTCAATGAGGAATGGGCCTGGCTAAGCCACCGCACCACCCCTTCGGCCACCTCCGTCATCGACGTATTCAGCGAGCAAGGAGGCGTCGTTCTGGCCGCCCGTCCCTACGACTTGGAGATCCCCTTTAATATGGGCGATTATATCTTCGAGATCGACGGCCTCGACGGCGTTCAGGTCTATACCTCTCGCGTCCAAGACATCCAACAAAATTTTGCCCTGGAAGCCGCCACTTTTATGGGGCTCAATACCTTCGGCGGCAGCGACCCCAGCTCAGATGCATCGGTCATTGGTGATTATGCGACCTTCTTTGAAGAGGATATCACCTCTCAGAAGCGTCTCGTCGACACCATGCGCGACGCTGAGTTTTGGGCCGTCCGCATGGCCGACGCCAAGGGCGGGCGACGAAAAAACAACGGCCGACGACGCCGGCGATGACCCCCCTACCTTCCATTACCATTCGATGATGGAGCTACGGCCTCCCGGCCCCAGACAGGCATGCGCCGCCGCGCGGTTCGCCTCTTCGATCAACCTCTCCAGCGGCCACCCCTGTAGGTACCCCCAGGCGATGGCCGCCAAGAAGACATCCCCCGCACCCGTCGTATCCACGACCTCCACCGCCGGTGCCTCTAGCCGTACATAGTCCTCTTCTCGGCTCATCGCTACCGCCCCTTCATCCCCCAAGGTCACGATGGCCGTATGCGGTCCCTTCTCCAAAAATGCGGCGCAAATCCCCTCCAGATCACCCACCCCCGTGTAGGCACTGGCCTCCCGCTCGGAAGCCACAACCACATCCGCATGGTGAACGCTCTTTCCCTCCACCTTGCGTCCGTGATCGGCTTCCAAAATGACCGGCACGCCCCGTTTATTGGCGCGGTCCAATAGCTCACTCTTGGCGCCAGAGCACCACCCGTCCACCACCACCAGGTCCGCCTCATCAACCACCGTCGCATCGACCTCGTCCGCCGATAGAGGGGTCACCGTTCCCGGCGTCGAATAGGCCGTGCGCATGGTGCCATTGCGCTCCGCGATCACATGTCGCGCCTGACTGATAGCGCCCGACTGGCACACCACTGCCGAGGTATCTACTCCCTCATCACGCAGGGTGTGCACGATTTGTTTGCCCCTGGCATCATCGCCCACTTTCCCCACAAATTGCGTGTCTACGCCCCATCTCGCCAAAGCCACCGCCGCCGTCGCCGCCGTTCCCCCACCCTGGATACTATAGGTGCGAATATCCACCTCTTCGTCATGCTTCGCCAGCTTCTCCACCAGCCCAATATGGTCCAGCGTGCAATGGCCCACTGCTAATACATTCTTCACGTGTCCTCCGCGGGGGGAGTTCTTCCAATATGGATTTATGTCTACATCTTAGCGAGCGCGGCCCATTTAAGCCACCGTCGTCATTCCCCTTCATCTCGGCGAGCCTTCATTTCCTCGAAGACCTTTATAAGCCGGTCGACAAGGTCCTTCTCCAGGGGCATCGCTGTCTCCCTGAGAAAGTCATCGATGACCTCTTGAGCATCTCCATCCAATAGGTCGGGAAATAGAGCCAACCAGGACTCAAATTCGTATTCCACCTCCAGCGGTCCCATGGCCCGGGTGATGGCCCCCACCTCCTCCGTGGTCACCTGGTGGATGCCCACCGTGGCGATCCCATTATCAAAGGCCACGCGGATATCGGCCTTGCCTTTGATGGCCCGTTGGTCATCGTCTATGACCTCCGAAATCTCCAACACCTCTCCATGATCCCCATAACGCGCCACGCATTGCCGGCCTTCTCCCGACGACTTGTGGATCGTCTCCGTGGCCCACACCGTGACGCCTTCTTCGATGATTTTCATCGTATCCTCTCTTGCATCCCACCGTCGACACTTCCACACTTCCAGTGAGCCCATTGTGGCCCCAAACCCCTCTTTGTGTAAATTGCCCATCTACTACTACACCAAGGCCTCCACGATGAGTGATCCCACGCCCCCCTCGACTCTTGCCGAGCAGCAACGCGCTGTCCACGCCTGGATTTCCCAGTGGGAAGAGGGTTATTTTCATCCCCTCTCCAATCTGGCCAGGCTCACCGAAGAAGTGGGCGAACTGGCCCGCGAACTCAATGAACGTCACGGCGATAAACCCCCGGCCGATCACCGCGATCGCTGCGAGGACGCCGTTGCCGACGAATTGGGCGACATTCTCTTCGTGACCATTACCCTCGCCAACTCCCTGGACATCGATCTCAGTCAGGCCCTCCAGCGGGTCATGGACAAATATGGCGTGCGAGACGCCCAGCGGTTCACGCCCCGAACGGCGGACCATGACGACTAGGAGCCTGTTGCGTATAGCGGACCGAGTCCTCGCCGAGAAGATTTTGATGCCAGACTCGTTCGTATGACGACGTAATAGCAGCGCTATTCGGAGGAATACGAGCGATGTATGGCGTAAAATCGGCCGGCGAGACGATGCGGAGCTTATGTGCAACAGGCTCCTAGGCCCCGGAGCGCCCCTCTTGGCGCGCCCGCTCCTGGGCCGCCACATCGGCGGCATAGACGAAATTATGCACCCGCTCATCCTCGATGGCCGACAACTCTTGAGGCGTGCCATAAGCGATGATCTCGCCCCGATAGAGCATGGCGATATGATCTGCCGTTCGAAAGGCCGACGCCATGTCATGGCTGATGACGATGGTCGTGACCTGAAAGTCACGCTGCACTTCCACCACCATATCTTCCACGTATTTGGACATGATGGGATCCTGGCCGGTCGTCGGCTCATCAAAGATCAACAACTCCGGTTCCGTCACCAGCGCCCGAGCCAAACTGACCCGCTTTTGCTGCCCGCTGGAACAATCCAGCGGATTGGCATCGGCGATTCCGCCCAGTTGCAAGCGATCCAGCAGGGCATCGGCCCGCTCATTGGCCTCCCCTCGCGAGCACACCCGTCGCTCCGCCAATGGAAATGCCACATTCTCTCGCACCGTCATGGAATCAAAGAGTGCGGAGTGCTGAAATAGCATCCCGATCTTGGTGCGCATTTGTTGCAGCGCCGACTCTTTCATCATCGACAAGGACGTGCCAAAGACAGATACCTCTCCGCGATCGGGCTTCATCAACCCCAGTAGGTGTTTCATCATCACCGACTTGCCGGCCCCTGAGCCCCCGATCAAGGTCGTCAGTTGACGACGTGGCGCCCTGAAATCAACTCCGGTCAATACATTGACCTTGCCAAATGACTTGTAGACCTGCTCCATCACCACCACGTCCTGAACCTCCCCTGTGGACTCCTCATCGTCGTCCTCCACGGGGGATTCCTCGCCCTGTTCGACGTGAATGTCCGACCGATCATGGGTATGCACCAAATCGCGTATGCGCCGGTCCTCACTCTGGCGGATCTCTTCCGGCTCCCCGGCGGCAATGATCTCGCCGTCGTATAATACGGCCACCCGATCGGCGATTCGGAAAATGGTCGCCATATTATGGCTGATGATCACGCTGGTGAGGCCATATTTTTCGGTGATATCCTCGATCATCTCGTCGACGAACTCCATCATCACCGGGTCCAGCCCCGTCGTCGGCTCATCGAACAACACCAACTCCGGATTGGACACGATGGCTCGAGCCAGGCTCACGCGCTTTTTCATCCCCCCCGAAAGGGTCGCTGGATACTGATCGACAGCCTCTCCAAGCCCCAGATCCTCCAGAATCTCTACCGACCGCTCGCGCGCCTCCGCCCGACTCAATGCCCGGTGCTCCACCAGCGGAAAGGCCACGTTCTCGGCCACCGTCATGGAGTCAAAAAGCGCGTAATTCTGAAACATCACGCCCACCCGTTTTCTCAACTCATCGACCTCCGGGACACTCAGCTCGTTAAGGGGTTGGCCAAATAACTCCACCGTGCCCTTGTCTGGCATTAATAGGCCACTCATATGCTTGAGCAGCACGCTCTTGCCCGAGCCCGACGACCCGATGACCACCGTGATCTCTCCCGGGTTGACCTCGAGATCCAGGCCCCTCAATACGGGCTCATCGTCGCCAAACCGCTTGTGCACCCCTTGCAGACGCACCATTGGCTTGCCCTCGCCCTCCTCTTGCCATCGTGGAGCGTCGGGAACGAGCAGATTGGCGCGTCCGTCGTCTGCCACATGTTCTCTCTCGTCCATCTAAATCCCCGGCCGTCGGTGTATGCCAAGATTCAATAGCAATCCAAAGCCTATTAAGATCACCAATAGACTACTGCCTCCATAACTCATGATCGGCAGGGTCAGCCCCACCACCGGAAGCACCCCCAGGACCATCCCAAGGTTGACCAGCACGTGCCAGAAGATCATCGCCGCCATCCCCACCCCGATAAGCACTCCGAATCGGGTGCTCGCCTTGCGAGAAATATTCAAGATCGCCGCGATCAGGGCAAAATAGAGCATCAACAGGCCCACCATGCCCACGAATCCCCGCTCTTCTGCCCAGTGAGCGGCGATAAAATCATTTTGGTGCTCCGGCACAAACCCCTTTTGGATCTGCGTCCCTTGCCCATGGCCGCGTCCCCACACCTGCCCCGACCCAAAGGCGATCATCGATTGGCGCACCTGCCAGGACTGGCCCTGGGCATCAGCTTCGATATTGAGGAATGAGCGCACCCGATCCTGTTGGTAATCCTGCAATACCAGCGAATAGCCCAAGGGAAGCGCCACCACCACGGCCAACCCCAACATCACCATGCTCTCCCAGCGCAAGCCCTCAAAGAGGACCATCGTCGCAAAAATCGCCAGGATCAATAGCGATGTCCCCAGGTCGGGCTGGTTCATCACAAACAGTACTCCCACCAATACGAGGCCGGCCGGTTTCCACAGTTCATGGAGATGATAGCCCTCTTCCTTTTGCCGATCGTCGAAGAAACTGGCCGTCATCACGATGACCGCCAGTTTGAGTAACTCCGAGGGCTGCACCATAAATACCCCCAGATTAAGCCATCTCTGCGAATTATTGATCTCCGTCCCCACGAGAGCCACCGCTGCCAACAGCACGATGACGACGCCATAAAAGAATAGAGCCCCCCGCTTGATAAAGCGGGTCTCCATCACCGCTACCCCGACCGCCAGCGCCACGCCCACTCCGAACCACATGATCTGCGAAATATGATAGGACGCCGCCACATGCATCGACGCGCTTCGAAGATTGATGACGCTCAACAACGAGATCAACGACGCGATCACCACCAGCGGTAGATCCAGGCGGCGAAGCGCCACCATCGCCCGCTCTATCAATCCCTTTTTCATGGCGCCTCCTGAGGACGATAAGAGCCATCGATTCGCGTCTCCAACACCTGGGGTGTTTCGCGCTTCAGGTAGCGCTCCATGATCTCTGTGGCCACCGGAGCTGCATCCGAGCTTCCACCACCGCCGTGCTCCAAAAATACAGCCACTGCCACCTCCGGTTCGTCGTAGGGGGCAAAACCGGCAAACCAGGCGTGAT
>CAZMJS010000006.1:70207-89676 GCA_964566695.1 uncultured Bradymonadales bacterium | reverse complement strand
AGGCCTTCGATGGCGACTACCTCACATTGCCGGAGGCCAAGGTCCGAAAAGAGGTCGCCACCGTGCCCGGCGTCGATGGCCAGAAGATGTCCAAGTCCTACGACAATCTCATCGAGCCCCTGGCGCCTAAGAAGCGGCTCAAAAAGCAGGTGATGAGCATCGAGACGGACTCCACGCCTCTGGAAGAGCCCCAGGACCCCGAGGGCTGCACCGTGGTGGATCTCTATCGGCTGGTGGCCTCCGAGGACGAGGTGCAGGAGATGGAGGCCAATTATCGCGCCGGCGGATACGGGTATGGCCACGCCAAGATGGATCTACTGGCGGCCCTGGAGGAGACCTTTGGTCCCTACCGAGAGAAATACGAGGCCATCAAAGACGACGAGGCCTACCTGGAAGAGGTGTTGGCCAGGGGCGCAAAAAAGGTACGGCCCGTGGTGGAAGAGGTGATGGACCGGGTGCGAGAGGCCTCGGGGTTGGGAGTGCCTCGTTGAGATTGGTCGAGTATCCCCGATGATTCGTAATCGCCCAGTGAGCCAGAAAACACACAGCCCCTGCTTACGTCGAGGGGTGGTGACGGGGTCACGAACCGCCCGAGGTGCCTTTTTTTTGGGGTGGCGACCGGGTAGCGGTACGCCCCTGGCGTCTTTTTTGTGGGGTGGTGACGGGGTCACGAACCGCCCGAGGTGCCTTTTTTGTGGGGTGATGACCGGGTAGCGGCACCCCCCTGGCGCCTTATTTTTCGCTCAGCGAGCGATCTGGGGGCGGGTATGGGAGGGCCGAGGGGGGGTGGGTACTGGGGACTGGCACGCCCGGCCGTGACCAAGCGTAAACATGGCTTCGGAACCATCCTGGGACGGTGCTTGTCGCGAGTCGGGGCGTCGCTCGCGTGGTGGAGCGGGATAGCGAGGTGCTTGAGGGTGGTGAGGTCGGCGGGTTTCTCGATGAGACGCGGCGGCGCCGGGGCGGGCAGGTTTTCGACGGGGGCAAAGTGATTTACCGAGCTTTGCTATCCTATTAATGGGCCGCCGGAGCGCCGTGGTGCGATAACCACTGCGCGACGGATGGCAAGGCTATTTGGCCTTGATGAGCAACGGTTTAGAGGGACTTGCCAAGGCAAATGGGCTCCGTTATGGTCGCCGCGCTCCGCGGCGATCGCGGGCCGAAATGTTGACGATGACCACAAGAAAGCCCGTCCCATACCGTGGCAGCAGTTAGAGGCTGTGGCCACCTAAACGCCGTGGGGTCCGGGCACAGCGACGGGATCAATACCGCCATGCTGTTTGCCGTTCTTTCCGGGTTTTTGCTGGCCATATTCGCTCCTTGGATCTTCCAGTTGGCGCGAGATAAGACGGGTTGGTTGCTGGCGATCTTGCCGGCGACGCTGGCCGTCTACTTTTTTAGTTTCTTGAGGGATGTGCAGGCGCTGGACCTGCGAGAGGCCTTTACGAGCGTCGATCTGAGCGCTGTGCGCCAGGGCGATGGCTTTGATTGGAGCCAGGCCCCGGAGCAGATGGAGGCGCTGAGGGCGCAACTCATCCAGTTTGAATATGCCTGGATCCCCTCGTTGGACATCGATCTGACCTTCCACCTGGACGGTCTGTCGCTGCTATTTGCGCTGCTGATCACGTGCATCGGCACGTTTATCCTGATCTACGGTGGGGGCTACCTCAAAGGGGATAAGGACATCCCCCGGTTCTTCGTGTTCATCATCGCCTTCATGGCGTCCATGCTGGGGCTGGTGCTGAGCGATAACCTGGTGGCGATGTTCGTATTCTGGGAGCTGACGAGCATCACCTCGTTTATGCTCATCGGGTATTATCACGACGTGAAAAAGTATCGGAAGGCGGCTCACCAGAGCATGATGGTCACCGTCGGTGGTGGCCTGGCGATGTTCGCCGGCATCATCTTATTGGCCATGATCACGGGCAGTTATTCGCTCACCGAGATCATCGCCATCGGCTATAACGACTCGGCGGCGATCACGGAGCACGACCTCTATATCCCGATGTTGGTGCTCATTTTGGTGGGGTGCTTTACCAAGTCAGCGCAGGTGCCCTTTCATTTCTGGCTTCCCAACGCCATGGCGGGACCGACGCCGGTCAGCGCCTTTTTGCACTCGGCGACGATGGTCAAGGCGGGTATCTACCTGATGGCCCGGTTGCACCCGGCGGCTGGGGGGACGGAGTTCTGGATGATCGTGCTCCCCGTGGTGGGGGCGGTGACGATGTTCACCGGGATGTACCTGGCGCTGCGCTCCAAGGGTTATAAGCAGGTGCTGGCCTATTCGACGATCATGGCGCTGGGCGTGTTGACGATGCTCATCGGCATCGGCACCCAGGCGGCGATGCAGGCGTTTGCGATCTTTCTTCTGGCCCACGCGATGTATAAGGCGACGATGTTTATGGTCGCCGGCATCGTGGACCACGAGGTGGGCACCAAGGACCTGACGGTGCTGGGAGGGCTGAGAAAGAAGATGCCCTTTACCTTCTTTGCGGCCGTCATGGGTGCGCTGTCGCTGGGCGGCATGATCGGATTCTTCGGCTTTGTCGGAAAAGAGTTGATGCTGGGCGCCGTGATGGACGCGGAGTACGTCAGCGCCTTTATGCTCACCCTGGCGATGGTCACGGCGATCATGGGCGTGGCCGTGGCGCTGTTGCTGGGCTACAAGCCCTTTTTCGGGGAGGAAGGGGATACGCCCAAAGATCCGCATGAGGCGCCGCTGGCGATGTTATTGGGCCCGGTGGTGCTATCGACCCTGGGGCTGGTGGCCTTCTTTGCCCTGAGCTTGATCGACGAGGGCATCATGCAGCAGGTGGTGCCGGCGGTGTACGGCGTGGGCACGGAAGCCTTTGAGATCTACTGGTGGCACGGGTTTACGGATCCGGCGCTGCTGATGAGCATCGCCAGCATGGTCATCGGTGTCGGTGTGTTCATCAAGTGGGAAGCCGTGCGCGGGCTGATGAATAAGCTCGACTGGCTCTATAAGCGGGGGCCGGAGTCCTTCTACTACCTGGTGATGGACCGCGGGCTTCCGGTGGTGGCCAACAAGCAGACCCGCTTTTTGCAGAATGGGTATCTTCGCCACTACATCACGACCATCTTGATGACTATGGTGGCCGTGGTGGGCTATGCCTTTATCAGCCGCTACGACCAGAGCCTGAGCTTTAGCCTGGATATCGAGTTCTACCACGTGATGGTGGTGGGCGTACTGCTGGCGGCGGCCCTATTTGCCACGACGACGCAGTCCAGGCTGGGGGCCGTGGCGTCCACGGGGGTCGTCGGCTTCTCGGTGGCCCTTATCTATATCTTATTTAGCGCGCCCGATCTGGGGATCACCCAGCTATTGGTGGAGACCCTGACGGTGATCCTCCTGGTGCTGGTGCTATTTCGGTTGCCCGAATTCGTCAGTTTCTCGAGCCGGGCGGCTCGGGTGCGGGATGTGATCGTGGCGCTCCTTGTGGGGGCGTTGATCACGGCCCTGTTGCTGGCCGTGGGGCAAGAGTCGCTCTACGACCCGGCGATGTACGGCGGCAATCCCATCTCGGCGGGTCATATCGATGGAAGTGTGCCCCTGGCGCACGGCCGCAATATCGTCAACGTCATCCTGGTGGATTATCGAACCCTGGACACGTTGGGCGAGATCTTCGTGTTGGCCCTGGCGGCGATGGGGGTCTACGCCATGGTTAAATTCAAAGCCTCGGAAGACGGGGAAGAATCGTGATAAAATCGCAATCCCTCATTCTGCGGACGGCAACCCACTTTTTGTTGCCGCTCCAACTCTTATTCTCCGTGTTTTTGCTGCTTCGCGGCCACAACGAGCCGGGCGGTGGATTCATCGCCGGCCTGGTGGCGGCGGGGGCGATCGCGCTCTATCTCTTTGCGTTCAACGCTGAGAAGACAAAGGAGTTGCTGCGCTTTTCGCCGCATGACCTATTTGGCGTGGGGTTGCTTCTGGCCTGTTTGGCGGGGATACCGCCGCTGCTGATGGGCAAGCCCTATTTTACGGCGCTGTGGTGGCGCCCGGAGATACCCTTTTTCGGCGAGGTCGCCCTGTCGACCCCGCTGGTATTCGACATCGGCGTTTATTTGACCGTCATTGGTTCGGTGCTGGCCATTGTGCTGGCATTGGCCGAAGAGGAGGAGTGATATGGAACCTCTGATGGCCTTCGTGGTGGGGGCGTTATTTGCCGCCGCCGTTTATATGATATTGCGCCGAAGCATCGTGAAAATGGTGATCGGGCTGATCCTGTTGTCCAACGCGGCCAACCTGGGGATCTTTACGGCCGCCGGGATGCGCGAAGGAGCGCCGCCACTGATCAATGTGGGCGATACCCACCCGGTGGTGATGCCGTCGGCCGATCCGCTGCCCCAGGCGCTGATTCTGACGGCGATCGTCATCGCCTTTGGGGTGTTGGCCTTTGCGGTGGTGTTGATCGATCGGGCCTACGAGATCGTGGGCGTCGATGATCTGGATGAGATGAGAACGACGGATCTGACCGAGGAGCTCGACTGATGAATACGGAACTCTTGGTCCTACTTCCGGTCCTATTGCCGATGATGGCCGCCGCCCTGTCGGTGGTGACCTGGCGCTCGCCGCTGGCGCAGCGGGTCATCGGCGTGGGAGGGACGTTGGCGTTGTTGGTGGTGGGCATCGTGCTGTTGATGGTGACCTGGGATCAGGGCATCATCACCATGGAGATGAGCGGGTTTGCGCCGCCCTTTGGCATCGTGCTGGTCTCCGATTTATTGTCGGCCATGATGGTCCTGATGACGGGGATCATGGGCTTTACGGTGGTGGTGTACTCCCTGGCGACGACGGGCGAGGATTATGAGCGGTTTGGCTACTATCCGCTGATGCACCTATTGCACGCCGGGGTGGCGGGCGCCTTTTTGACGGGCGACATCTTCAACCTCTACGTGTGGTTTGAGGTGATGCTGGTGGCGTCGTTTGCCCTGTTGATCCTGGGCGGCAAGCGCTCTCAGATGGAAGGGGCCGTCAAATATGTGACCATTAACCTCGTGTCGTCGATGATCTTTTTGACGGCCATCGGGCTGACCTACGGCCTGGTGGGGTCGTTGAATATGGCGCATATTGCCCAGGTGCTTCAGGGCTCGGAGTCACCGATGGTGACGGTGGTGGCCTCGATGTATCTGGTGGCCTTCGCCATCAAGGCCGGTTCCTTCCCGCTCTTCTTCTGGCTTCCGGCGTCGTATCACACGCCGCCGGTGGCGGTGTCGGCCCTATTTGCCGGCCTGTTGACGAAGGTGGGCGCCTACGCCCTCTTCCGCTTCTTTACGCTGATCTTCACCCAGGATGTGGAGTTTACCCACAATATCCTGCTGTGGGGTGGGGCGATCACGATGATCACCGGTGTGCTGGGGGCGGCGGCGCAATTTGAGATGCGGCGCATCCTGTCGATCCATATCATCAGCCAGATTGGTTATATGCTGATGGCGCTGGGTCTGTTGGCGGACCCCGATCTGCCCCCGGAGGTGGGTCAATTGGCCATCGCCGGCGGCATCTTCTATATCATCCACAATATCATCGTGAAGACGAATCTATTCCTGGTGGCCGGCGTCGTCTATCGGCTCATGGGCACCTATAAGCTCAAGAAGTTGGGCGGGATTTATCGGCGAAAGCCCTTTTTGGCGCTCCTCTTCTTCGTGCCGGCCCTGTCGCTGGGTGGCCTGCCGCCCCTGTCGGGATTCTTCGCCAAGTTCGCGGTGATCCGAGCCGGTCTGGAGGCCATGGAGTGGTACGTGGTGGCCATCGGTCTGGTGACCGGGCTGTTGACGATGTACTCGATGGTCAAGATCTGGCTCTACGCCTTCTGGCGTCCGGCGCCGGAGGGCCATCCCAATGTGCATCGCTTGGAAGAGCCCAATACGACCGATATCTGGGTGATGTACTTCCCGATTATTCTCCTGGGCATCTCGACGGTGGTCCTGGGAGTCTATGGCGAGCCCTTCTTTGAGTTGACCCTGGCAGCGGCCGATCAACTGCTCAATCCCTCGGAGTATATCGAGGCGGTGGGGCTGGAGTCGGAGATTCAGCACGCCATTGAATCCATCGACGACGGAGGTGAGTGATGGCAGCTTTTACATGGAATTTGGTGCTGGCCCTGGCGTGGATGATCCTGGGAGGGACCTTTACGGGACCCTCCTTCGTGACGGGGTTTATCTTTGGCTATATCTGTCTGGCCCTGATGCAGCGGCATGTACCGGCCCTTGACGGATACGCCCGAAAGGTGCCGGGGGTGATCCTATTTGTGCTGTATTTCTTCTGGCAGGTCTTTAAGTCCAATATGGAGGTGGCCTACGAGGTGGCGACGCCGGGCCTGGGGATCAAGCCCGGGGTGACGGCGGTGCCCCTGGAGCTGGAGAGCGATGTGGGGATCACGATCTTGGCCAACTTCATCACCCTGACGCCGGGGACGCTGAGCCTGGATGTGTCGGACGACAAGAAAGTGCTCTATGTCCACGGCATGTATATGGATGACGAAGAGGGCGTGTTGCAGGGCATCAAGGAGATCGAGGCCCGAATCCTGGACTTGATGGATTGAATTAGAGACGACGATCGAATCGGCCTCAAAGGACCGAGACCTATGTTAGATATCATCATATATGCGACGTTTGCCATCTTGATGGCATCCCTGATCCTGACCTTCGTGAGGTTGGTGATGGGGCCGACCTTGCCCGATCGGGTAGTGGCCCTGGAGCTCATCGCCGCCATCGTGGTGGGGCTTATCGGCACCTACGCCATCCAGACGGGGATCCCCGACTTTGTGGACGTGGCGATCGTGATGGCCCTGATGGCCTTTTTGGCGGCCGTGGGCTTTGGACGTTATGTCGAGCGAGGAGGGCTGCGCGATGGCGCCAATTAATATCATTTTGGAAGCGAGCGCGGGGTCGGAGATCGCGGAGTTGTTGGGGCAATATATCACCCAGGAGTTGGTCGGTGATCTCGGTGCCATCCTGTTGGCGGTGTTGATGCTCGTGGGAGCGGTGCTGATGCTATTGGCGTCGGTGGGGCTGATACGCCTGCCCGATCTGCCGACGCGGATGCACGCCTCCACGAAGGCCGGTTCCCTGGGCGCGGCGCTGATCATGTTGGCCGTGGCGGTGGCCATGCCCTCGGCCATCGTGTGGGCCAAGGTGGTGGCGGTGATCGCCTTTTTGCTGCTGACCGCTCCGGTGGCGGCCCATGTCATTGGCCGGGCCGGCTATTTTGTGGGAGCTGGTCTATGGGATGGCACCATCAAAGACGATCTGGCGAATCAATACGATTACGAGACCCATACCCTGCACAGCGGACGCTTTAGTGAGCGCGAGATCGAGGGCGTCGACCCGGGGGTAAAAGGTGTAGTCGATCCAGAGCCCGAGACACCAAAGAAGCCGCCGGAGCCGGCGGAGCGGGAGGTAGCGCCCAAGACGTTGGCCCAGGGCACCTCGGATCCCGTGGAGTTGGATACGGAGTTGGGACTGGAGGCCGAGGGGCCGGGCGTCGATGACTCCAGCGAGATGGACGTGCCCGAAGACCCCGACGGGTTTGGGCCCGGCGATCCCGTGGAGAAGCCAGAGGACAAGGAGACCGTTGAAGAGGACTCAGAGGAAGAGGACTCCGAGGAAGAGAACTCAGAGGAAGAGAACGCTAAAAAAAAAGTAGGGACTGAGGAGGAGGCCCCCGCCTGAGTTCGACGAGGGAGAGCCATGGTATAGGACCCGGGTGCCCACGAGAGTGGGCCTCGGGTCTTTGTCTATCTGGATAGACGACCGTCGGCACATTGGTATTGCGCGTTCGGTAAACGATTGTTACAATTGGGCTATATAAAAAGTACCGTCACTTCTCTCGTGAGCGGAGACCGAAGATGCGCGCCAGGATGGGATTTACCCTCGTGGAGTTGATGATCGTGGTGGCGATTATCGGCATATTGGCGGCCATCGCCATCCCGGCGTTCGTGCAGTATATGAATCGGGCCAAAGCGGCGGAGGCCGAGCGTATCCTGTCGGTGATGAGTGACGGAGCGTTGGCCTATTATCAGTCCAACCAGGTGTACTCGATGGACGCTCAATCCGGCGGCTCCGAGCCGTGGCATGAGGCGACGGAGCAGAATCCTGCGGGGACCACGGTGGCGGGCCCGGATCGGGTATTTCCGGGGCATGATGGGACGATGAGCACGGTGCGGACCCACGATCGCATTCCGCAGGGGGGAGCCAAGGCGGTGCCCGATGAGGACGTCGATGATTTTGAGAAGGCGATACTGCGGTCGCTGAATTTCGATATCCAGGAGGCCACGTATTTCGTGTATCTCTATCAGGTCAATATCGATCGGGCGCGCTTTTTTGCGTGCCATCAATTCGACGCCAGTGAAGACTCGGAGTCGGGGTATAGCTGTAGAAATAGCACGGTGAACGCCCATCGGGTGACCATGGATTGTCACCAGGGCGAAGATGGAGGCGGTCCCTGGTGTGGACGGCCGGTGGTGACCAACGCCTTTCAATGAGCTATTCGATCATTGGGGGAGGAAGAGAAACCCGGACTCCAGGCGGGCCTCCTGGCCGGTGTGGAGCCAGCCCTGGTCGTCTCGTCGACGGTATCCCTGGCCGGCCCAATACTCATTGAAGAGGGTTTCGCCTCTTAAGAGGAGTTCGGCGCTCTGATCGTCGCGGGCGCCGTCGAGTTTGGTGGCCAGGCCCTCGATGGGGCGACCGGCCGAGCCCTCGCGGTGAGCGTCGGGGTGCTCCACGTGGCTCAAGCCGGCTTCGGGGAGCCAGAAAAAACCGAGGAGGGTGATGTCGGCGCCCGCCAGGATGGGAGTGAGTCCGACGGGGCATTGGCCGCCGTGGATATAGAGGCCCTTCAAGTTGGGGCCGAACTCCTTTCGGATGGGATCGTAGAGGAATTTGCGCGCCGCGCGCTCCCCCAGGGAGCCCAGGGAGGTCAGCCAGGAGATGTCGCCATCGTCGGTGGCCAGTTTTTTGAGGATGTCCGGGGCTTTTTCCAGGCGCCTTCGATAGCGACGGCCCATCTCCTCCAGGTCAGGGGTGTCGGCGATGAGAAAGGTCGGTTTGAAGGCCTGGAGGTCGTCGAGGGCCTGTGGATCTGGGAGGGCGACGGTGGCGCCGGCCCACAGGGTGGCCAGTGAGAATAAGAGCGACGGTCCGTGACCACCGTCGCAAAGGGAGGCCACGCGAGCCGGCGGGTCATCGTCGGGGTGAAGTCCCATCTGGGCGGCGATGGCCGGCAGTTGAAGGGCCAGTCGGTCGGCGCTGAAGAAGGCGCCTTCCCATTGGTCATGATCAAGGGGGGTAGGCTCGAAGAAGATGAGGGCCGGCGCCTTAGGGTCGAGGCCGTAGATGCGCTTGGCCAGTTTCTTGGATTTTCCACGGGCGATGAGCTTTCGGCCCTGGTCCTGCAGATCGCTCAGTGCCGATATCTGCTCTCCCCCGGAAGGCTCGCCGTCGGCGATGATCCATTGGATGTGGGGAGGAAGCCCGTCGCCGGGACCGCGGATGTGGGCCCGAGCACGGTCGTCTTGCACGGCGAGCCACCCGCAACCGCTGCGGGCCAGGCAATGCAGGAGATCCTGGCGATCCAGGTCGCTGGAAAGGGGCACGGCGCAGCCGCCGAGCAGCCAGGTGGCGATGACCATCTCCAATTCGACATCGCGCTCCAGGCCGATGAGGGCCAGGCGCGCGCCGGGCTTAAACCCCTGTTCGAGGAGGCCCATGGCCGTATTCTGGATGGAGCGGGTCCACTCCCAAAAGCTGTGAGAGGCCGGGGAGCCCCCGTCGTCGCGGCGCAAGAGGGCCGGGATCTCTTTATACTCTTGAAAGCGCTTCCACAGGTGGGTTTGAAAATTTTTCATGGATGGCCCTCCTGGGCGGGTGGGTGCAGGGTTGAGCGGCGCTCTATCTTTTCAGGTTTTGGGGCAGAACGGAAGGGATACTGCTGTCCGTCGCGATGGAGAATATGGCCAAATAAAAGGGGCATGTCGCACCCTGGGTGCGACAAGGGCGCCGAAAATGGGGTTGGACGCAGCGGTCACTGGGGTTATGATGGGGTGAGCTGATTGGCCAGTCACCGAGGGAGGCAGGAGATGGGACGGTTCAAGAGTGTACCGAATGACGTGCTGGATCGACGGGGGGCGCCCAGGTATGGCACCTACCAGGGGGAGTTTCCGGTGGTGGATTACGACCGGTTGACGACGCCGGAGGCGCCGCGGTGGTGGCATTGGTTGGCCCGACGCAAGCGGTGGCATTATACGATCGCCTGCACCGACGAGGTGTTGATCGGCCATGCCGTGGTGGACGGGGCCTATTTTGCTCAGAGTTTTATCTATGTGGTCGATCTCTATGAGGAGCGGGCCATATTGAACCGGGCGTTTACGGGGATTCCGGCGCGGCAGGGAGGGGTCAATAAGCGACCGGGGTCGGGCCATCGGTCGTGGTTTCAGGTGCCGGGGGCACGCTTTGATTTGAGCCGGCGCCAGGGCGATGAGAGCTATCGCTGGGAGGCGGAGATGCACCCCTTATTGCAGGGCGAGCCCCAGGGGATGCGGTTGGAGGCCGACATCGCCGTGGGACGCGCGCCGGCGCTGTCGGTGGTGTCGCCGGTGTCGGGGCAGGGGATGGTCAATACGACGCAGAAGTGGGTGGGGCTGGAGATGTCGGGCTATCTGCGCGTGGGCAGCCGAAGTTATCGGCTGGACGGGGGATTGGCGGGGGTGGATTATACGCATGGGCTGTTGGATCGGCGCACGGCCTGGCGGTGGGCGCTGGCATTGGGGCGGCTAGACGACGGACGATCGGTGGGCCTCAACCTGGTGGAGGGGTTTAATGAGGGGCGAGAGGATATCAACGAAAATGGGTTGTGGGTCGACGATGAGTTGATCGGCCTGGGGCGGGCGCGCTTTGAGTTCGATCGCGAGGCGCCGGAGAAGAGCTGGCGGGTGAGCACGGAGGACGGGGCGGTGGATCTGCGCTTTGACTCCCATCATGTGTACCGAGACCTGCGCAAGTGGGGCGTGGTCAATAGCTATTTCGTGCAGCCGGCGGGGCGCTTTGAGGGGCGAGTGACGGTGGACGGTCGAGATCACTGGGTGGAGATGACGGGGGTCACGGAGGATCAAGATATCCAGTGGTGAGATGGGGGCGAGGGGGTTGCAGGGGCGGGTTGTCCTGTGCCAATTTCCGGCGGCAGATGGGGTTCCATACTCAAGCGACAAGGATAGGCACGTGAAATTTCGACGATCACAATCGATGCAGCGAATGGTGGGGAAATTGGATGCCGGCGATGAGTTGGTGGCGACGCTCACCAAGCTATGCGACGACCGCGGGGTGGAGGCCGGGGAGGTGCGATGCGTCGGTCATTTTGACGCCATTGAGCTGGTGCACTTCAACGCCCAGACGGGGGAGTATGAGGTGGTGGTCGACGGGGAGGGGAGCTTCGACCTGGTGAGCCTCAACGGCAATATCTCGCGACTGGGCGGCGAGGCGGCGCTGCGGTTGGGCGCCGTATTCAATGTGGCGACGCCGGTGGGCCCGAAGATGGTGGCCGGACAGCTTCGCAAAGCCCGCGCGTTGGATGGCGAATTCGTCATCGACGTATTCGGCGATCTGAAGATGACCCGTCAGCTCGACGGCGAGACGGGCCGGCTGGTGATGGCGGGAATCGAACGGGTGGCGACGGAGGATCCGGCGCCAACAAAGGCCCGTGTCGAACCCACGGAGCGATCAGGGACCCCTGATATGGGGGACCAACGCGGCCGGCGAAAGGCGGTGTCGGCCAGCGCCGGTGAGGCGTCGGCGGCCAGCGGCTCGGAGCAGACCAATATGTCCTGGGATGAGGCGCTTGCCGAGGTGAGCGACGGGGGAAAGAAGGGCTCCAGCGGGCGGAAAAAGACCAGTTCGCCGCGGCGAAAGACCAAGAAGAAGCAGGATCCCTATGCCGACTTTGATTTCGAAGAGCCCGTCATGGAAAGGGGCGATCTGCTGGATCACGTCAAGTTGGGGCGGTGCCGGGTGCTGGATGTGGAGGAAGATCAATACGTGCGCATTCGGCTGCCCCGAGGTCGGGTCAGAAAGTTGGCCCTGGGCGTGTTGGAGATCGAGTATAAGGGAGAAGAGGATGGCCGGCGGGTGTTTGACGCGCGGGTGGCGCGATGAGCGACGGGCCGTGGTGGGATGATGGGGGGTGGATCAGGGAGCGCTTGAGGGGTCTGGGCGAGGAGCCTCAGGTGCGTTTCGATCGCCTAAAGGGCATCGATCGGCAGGCGCTGAGCCCTGCGGGGGTGTTGATCCCCATGGTGGAGGTCCGGGGAGAGACCCGGTTGGTCTTTACGCTGAGGCCGGAGACAATGCCCAAGCACTCCGGGGAGGTCAGCTTTCCCGGGGGGCGGCGGGAGGAGGGCGATGGCGATCTGCTGGCCACGGCGCTTCGGGAGAGCCGCGAGGAGATCGGGTTGGAGCCGGAAGACGTAGAGATATTTGGCAACCTGGTGACCATGCCCACGGTCACGGGCTATGAGATCACTGCCTATGTGGGGGAGTTTCCCTGGCCCTATGAGTTAAGACCCAATCCCCGCGAGATCGACGAGCTCTTCGACGTGCCCCTCAAAGCGCTGGCCGATCCCACTCGGCAGCGGATGGAGGAGCGACAGTGGAATGGCCAGAGCTATCGGCTTCATTTTTATGATTATGAGGGCCATGTGATCTGGGGCGCCACGGGGTATATGGTGCACCTGCTGCTGGAGTATCTGCGCGACGGGGGAGAGGCGGGAGAGCGGCGGCAATTTGAGGTCGAATAAGGCTCGATATGTCGCACCCAGGGTGCGACATGAGGGCGTAAAATAGGGACGAGGACCGGTTATGGCGCGCAAAGTGGTGGTGGGAGTCAGCGGCGGGATCGCTGCTTATAAGGCCTGCGGATTGGTGCGGGAATTCATCAAGCGGGGCGACGAGGTGCGGGTGGTGATGACCCGGGGCGCCACGGAGTTTGTGCGGCCCATGACCTTCCAGGCGTTGAGCGACCAGCCGGTGGGCACGGAGGTATTCGACGAGGGTTTCGAGAGCGAGATCGGGCATATCGATCTGGCCCGGTGGGCCGACGTGGTGGTGGTGGCGCCGGCGACGGCCAACGTGATCGCCCGGATGGCCCATGGGATGGCCGACGATCTATTGACCACGGTGCTATTAGCGACGCGGGCACCGGTGGTGGTGGCGCCGGCGATGAATACGCAGATGTGGGAGCATCCGCGGGTGCAGGCCAACCTGGAGATTCTCAAGGAGACGCCGGGGTATCGACTGGTGGAGCCGGACGCCGGGGAGTTGGCGTGCAAGGAGGTGGGGCCGGGGAGGCTTCCGGACGCGCCGGTCCTGGTGCGGGAGGTGGACGCCGCGCTTCATGAGGGGAAGCTGGAGGGAAAGAAGGTATTGGTGACGGCGGGGCCGACCTGGGAGTTTATCGATCCGGCGCGATTTATCTCCAATCCATCGTCGGGAAAGATGGGACATCGGGTGGCGGCGGCGGCCTGGGATATGGGTGCCCGGGTGACCCTGGTGCGGGGCCCCGTATCGCTGGATGCGCCCTACGGGGTGGAGATCGTGGAGGTGACGGAGGCTCGGCAGATGAAGAAGGCCGTGGAGGCGCGAGTCCAGGAGGTGGATTATGTGGTGATGGTGGCGGCGGTGGCCGATTGGCGACCCCGGGAGCGCCAGGAGCAAAAGAAGAGCAAGGCCGAGATGACGGGCACCCTGGAGTTGGTGCGAAATCCGGATATCCTTCAGGGGTTGGGGGAGCGGTTTGGGCCGGATGGCGAGGAGGAGGGGCCGCTGGTGATCGGCTTTGCCGCGGAGAGCCAGGATGTGGTGGCCCGTGGCCGCGCGAAGTTGGAGCGAAAGAATGCGCACCTGATGGTGGCCAATGAGATCGGCGGCCCGACGTCGACGTTTGGGGCCGATCGGGCGACGGTTCACGTGATCAGCCGCCACCACGTCACGGAGTATCCGGGAGAGACGAAGGCCCAATTGGCGCGGGCGATCTGGAAGGAAGTGATGCGCTATGAGCGGGGGGAATACGGGGGGTCGGTTGCGCAGTGAGCGGGCCTATGAAACGGTGGCGACCATGAGTACGAGACGAGCACATCTGGCGGATTTGACGCGTCAATTGAGGCGCTATCTCAAGTGGCAACGAGCCCAGGGGACGGCGTTCTATGTGCCGGGCGACGAGGCGGCCAGAGAGGGGCTGGAGGCCCGAAAGAAGGCCCAGCAGGAGGCGCAACTGGCGGCGCTTCGCGGTGACGACGATGATGGACCGGCACCAGCGAGGGCAGCGCCATCGAGCGCAGCGTCGTCGAGCGCAGCGTCGTCGAGTGCAGCGTCGTCGGACACGCCGGCGCCGGAGAGGTCGGCCAAGCCAGGGGATGCGAGGGAGCGATTGGCAGCGGCAACGGCGAAGAAGGAGAAGGCGCCGGCCCCCACGTCGAGCGCCGGTGCTCCAACGGCCATGCCCTGGAAGAAGCATCGAGCGATGCATGAGATCCGGGCGGAGAAGAAGAAAAAGGCCGAGAAAGTTACGCAATCCCAGAACGGGCCGGCCGCGGCGGGAGCGCCTCCTCAGATGGGGCCGCCAAACCAGGGGCCACCGGCACAAAACGAGGGTCCACCGGCGAGGCCGGAGGGAGCCAGCGGATCCAGTGGCGGCTCTAAAAAGCCGGAAACCCCGGCGGAGAAGATGGCCTTTTTGCGCCGCTACCTGGGCGATTGCCAGCGATGCCCATTGTGCGAGAGCCGAAGCCAGATCGTCTTTGGCAATGGCGATCCGACGGCCGATCTGATGTTCGTGGGAGAGGGGCCGGGCCGCGAGGAGGATCGCCAGGGGCTTCCCTTTGTGGGGCGCTCGGGCCAACTCCTGGACAAAATGATCGAGGCCATGGGCCTGGGTCGCGATGAGGTCTATGTGACCAATGTGGTCAAGTGCCGGCCGCCCTCCAATCGCAACCCGGCGCCGCTGGAGGTCAAGGAGTGCTCCCCCTTCTTGAAGAAGCAGATAGAGGTGGTGGAGCCCCAGGTCATCGTGACGGTGGGCAAATTTGCCACCAACGCCATATTGGGTCAGGAGGATGTGGCGTTGGGCCGGCTTCGGGGGCGGTGGCATGACGTCGATGGGATCGCCGTGATGCCGACCTATCATCCGGCTTATTTGTTGCGCCAGGAGCCGGATAAGGGGCCCAAGCGAAAGGCGTGGAGCGATCTCCAGAAGGTGATGAAACGGCTGGGGCTGTAGCGCAACGGAACGTGATTTGGATGGAGTGATGATGAGTCAGCGAGGCAATAGAGAGCCCCACGATCTGGGCTTGCACCGCGTGGTGGAGCCCGAGGGGGCGCTGCCGCAGGCTGCGACGCGGTTGGATGCGGGCTCGCCGATGTACGCCAACGAGGTGGCCATCGATGTGGAGACCCTCAATATCGATTCGGCGAGCTTTTCCCAGATTCGAGGGGAAGTGGGCGACGATGAAGCGGCGGTGGGTGCTCATATCGAGGCCATCGTGCAGGAGCGGGGCAAGATGCAAAACCCGGTGACGGGCAGCGGGGGTATGCTCCTGGGCGAGGTGGTGGAGGTGGGACCGGACTATCATGGGCCGGCCCTGGAGGTGGGCTCGCGGGTGGCGACGTTGGTGAGCCTGACGTTGACGCCCCTTCGGCTGGACAAGATCGAGGAGGTGCGGTTGGAGGCCGACCAGGTGGACGTCCAGGGCAGGGCCTATCTATGGCCGTCGTCGCCGCTGGTGGTGCTGCCGGAGGATATGGAGGAGCGGGTGGCGCTGTCGGCGCTGGATGTGTGCGGGGCGCCGGCGCAGACGCGGCGATTGGTCGAGGGCATCGAGCAGATGGTGATCCTGGGGGCCGGTAAGTCGGGCATGCTCTGTGCGGCGGCCGCCCGGGCACAGCGCGGTGAGGATGTCGAGATCATCGCCCTCGATTGGGATGAAGAGGCGGCCCAGCGATTGAAGGCCATGGGGCTGGCCGATCGGGCGGCCAAGGTGGATGCCAGGCGACCGGTGGAGGTACTGGAGACGGTGCAGCGACTCAGCGGATGTGAGGAGGGCGTGGAGCTGTGCATCAACACGTGCAATATAAGCGACGCCGAGATGGGGGCTGTTTTGAGCACGCGCAGAGGAGGGGTGGTTTATTTCTTTAATATGGCCACGGACTTCTCGCGGGCGGCGCTGGGGTGCGAGGGGGTGGGAAAGGATGTGACATTGGTCATCGGCAATGGCTATGTTGAGGGCCACGCCGAGTGGACGCTGTCATTGCTGCGGCACTATCCAGAGGTGTCAAGGCAGTTGGCGGCCATCCAAGATGGTGGGCCGGGAGAATAATCGCGCAGGGCTATGAGTTTGAATGAATACGTGATGGATGCGGCGGCGAGCCGCGGACAACGCTCCAACTTAAGAGACGAGTCAAGGTTATGGAAACGACGGATGCCGATAGCAAAGTGCGCTGCTCCTTTTGTGGAAAAGAGGCGCGGGACGTGACGAAATTGATCGCCGGCCCGGAGGTGCATATCTGCGATGAGTGCGTCTCCCTTTGCCGAGAGATCATCGAAGAGGATAGCCAGCGAGAGCCGGATCGGGAAAAAGAATTGGCTGAGATCCGCCCCCGGGAGATCAAGGACTACCTGGACGAGCATATCGTGGGCCAGGACCGGGCCAAGCGGGTGCTCTCGGTGGCGGTATATAACCACTATAAGCGATTGAAGCTGCCGGAGATCGAGGCCTCCAACGAGATCGAATTCGAGGAGGACGAAAAGGATGTGGAGCTGACCAAGGGCAACATCCTGTTGATCGGGCCCACGGGGTCGGGAAAGACCCTGATGGCTCGCACGTTGGCCAATAAGTTGGACGTGCCGTTTACCATCTCGGACGCCACGAGCCTGACGGAGGCGGGCTACGTCGGGGAGGACGTGGAGAATGTGATCAAAAATCTGTGGTTGGCCGCCGATCGGGACGTGGAGCGGGCGAGCCGTGGCATTGTATGCATCGACGAGATCGACAAGGTGGGCCGCGGTGGGGATAGCCCATCGTCGACGCGCGACGTCGGGGGCGAGGGGGTTCAGCAGGCGTTGCTGAAGATGGTGGAGTCCAGCGAGGTCATGATCACGCCGGAAGGGTCGCGAAACCGGCCGCAGCAGGAGTTCATCCAGGTCGACACCTCTAATATCCTCTTTATCTGCAGCGGCGCCTTTCAGGGGTTGACCGACATCATCGCCCGGCGCGTGGGCAAGAGCCAGATGGGTTTTGGGGCGGACTATACGGAGAAGACCCAGTCGAGCAACGATTTGCTGCCAAAGGTGCGCCCCGAAGACGTGGTCAAATATGGACTGATCCCGGAGTTTGTGGGCCGCTTCCCGGTCATCGTGGCCTTCGACGAGTTGAGCGAGGATATGCTCGTCAAGATCTTGTGGAAGCCCAAGAATTCGCTGGTCAAGCAATATAAGAAGCTCTTTGAGCTGGAAGACGTCAAGTTGCGGTTTAACGAAGAGGCCATGGTGGCCATCGTCAAAGAGGCGATGGTGAGAAAGACGGGGGCCCGCGGGCTGAGGGCGATCCTGGAAGATGTGATGCTGGACATTATGTACGAGCTGCCGAGCCTGGAGAATGTGCAGGAGTGCATCATCACCGAAGAGAGCGTCATCAATCGCGAAAAGCCGATGCTGGTCTATGAGAAGCAGTCGGCGTGATCGGTGAGCAGCGCCAGGGTCTGTGATGAAGGGTCAACAGCTAGTGCAGAGGTTGGAGCCGGCGCTCCACCCGCAGCGGATTCATCTGCCCCCGGGGAGCCTATTTACGGGGACGCGGGCCTATGCCTGTGATGGGGGCGTGATCCGAGCGGTGGTGGAGGGGACGAAGGAGCAGCCGCGGATGGCGGAGGTGACGATCTTAGAGCTTCACGACATGGCGCTGGGGCGGCGGCGAAGTCGGCAGTCCATCGGGGCGACGTTGAGGCGTTGCCTAAGGCGGCTCCAGAGCGAGGGGATGATCGTCGTGCTCGGCGATCAGGTGGCGACGGTGCCGGCGGAGCGAATCTCTGTGGAGGAGATTCGATTTCAGCAATTTTGTACGCCCATCCGAAGCGGGGGACCGTTCCGCGGAGGGGAGTCCTTTTTCTGAGGGAGGCGCGGTGGCGGAGGGAAATCACTATGTCATGGGGAGTGTGCAGCGGCTGGGTGAGCAGTTGGATAAATCGGGGGTCTACGGCCCGGCGCTTCAGGTGTTGGCCAACGATCAGGTGCCGCCGAGAGGGGAGGGCTATATTGAGCAAATCCTGAAGGGGGAGCCCCTGCGATGGGATGTGGGCCCATTGGCAGAGGAGAGCTGGGAGGTCTACGCCGGGATCGGCGGGTTCTACGGCCAATTTGTGCGCCTATTGGGGCGGGATGTGGCGATGGATATGTGGCCGGGCTTTGAGCGCGCCAGTTGGATCAGCAGCGATTGGCACCCCCTGGGGCGTGAATTCGGTTGGAAGGTGGCCTGTCGACCGTTGCCGGGGATTGAGTTTCGCCATCTATATCGGGGGATGCCAGAGGCCCTGCGCTATGTCGCCAGTTGGCCCCATGGGTGGCTGAGCCTGGAGGAGTGCCGCGACGCCGCGCCCTATGTGCACCGACGGTTGGTGGAGTTGGCCATCGAGCTGGACTTGGGGTGGCCCATCGAGGACGTGGGCCAGAGGTTGGGGAATCCGGAGCTCATGAGCCGCGATGAGTGGTTTGACGTGCATAATCTATGCGCTGGACGAAGGGATCGCCGGGCCTGGCAATTTGAGCGAGGCTTGGTGCTCTTAAAGGCCATGCGCCGGACCATTGATCGAGAGCGCGATCTGATCAGCGTGGGGTATTGAGCGCACGCCGATGGGGTTGGGGATAAGGGTCAAGGAGGAGCAAGAACTAGAAAGACGAGACGCCAGATGAAAAGGGTGGTCGGGGGCCCTGATCACCTGGCGTCTCGTGAGCTCACCGCCAAGGGCGGTGAGAACCGGGGTTAGTTATTAGAGGACCAAGAGGTCGTCTTGAGTGGCGGCAAACTCGGTGGTGTAGCCGTCGTCATCCTCTTCGGACTCCTCATCTTCGTCTTCGCTATCCTCGGGGAAATCCCAGGTCACTTCGAAGTAAGGGCCGTAATCATCGTCTTCTTCCTCGTCGTCCTCGTCCTCGTCGTCTTCGTCGTCAGGGGCGGGGAATTGAGCGAGCTCAGGAGCGGGGAAGGGAGCCGGTTCGTCTTCATCTTCCTCATCTTCCTCGTCCTCGTCGTCTTCGTCGTCAGGGGCGGGGAATTGAGCGAGCTCAGGAGCGGGGAAGGGAGCCGGTTCGTCTTCATCTTCCTCGTCGTCCTCGTCCTCGTCGTCTTCGTCGTCGGGGGCGGGGAATTGAGCGAGCTCAGGAGCGGGGAAGGGAGCCGGTTCGTCTTCAT
>CAZMJS010000006.1:66432-70107 GCA_964566695.1 uncultured Bradymonadales bacterium | reverse complement strand
GGGGCGGGGAATTGAGCGAGCTCAGGAGCGGGGAAGGGAGCCGGTTCGTCTTCATCTTCCTCGTCTTCCTCGTCCTCGTCGTCTTCGTCGTCAGGGGCGGGGAATTGAGCGAGCTCATCGGACTCCACAATGTCCTCACCACCATCGCAGGAGGTATCGTCGATGTGGTCCGACGAGCTGGCGAAAGCCGTGGCCGGAGCAGCGAGAGCGATGATGCAACCGATGGCGAGCAAGCGTCGAGAGATGGAAGTAGACATGTGAGACTCCTGTCTCAGTAAACAGTGTTTGAGAGAATGTGCTCGACTGGGGAGCGCGACGGCATGTGGACGTTCGGGAACAGGGTTTGTTGGTTGTTCACGCCGTCGCGCCCTCAGTCGAGGGTTTCGCCGAGGCTCGAGCATTCGCGCTGTCAGTGCCTCGACACCGGCCTTCGTGGCCGACGCCCAACCACTGTTTCAACTGCCATGCCAACCCCTGGAGAAAAGATGGAAAAAGTCTGACGTGTTGACGCATCTGGTTGATATCTAAGGGTTTTGGCGGGTGTATTTTTTGTGGGAAGCCCTGTGTCGGGGACGCAGAGCCCGGCAGGGCGGGAATAGGCACGTCGCCATCGTCGACACTGTTGCAGAGTCCAACAGGGAGAGCCTGGAGGAGCGCAAGTGGGGAGTTCGGGGAAGGGGGGTGGGGGGATTGCCTGTGGATAGGGAAGGCCATAAGGTCGATGATCCAAGAGGGGTTTTCCCCGATTCCTGTGGATCATCAAGGCACCGTATGCGCTTGGCCTTTAAAATTACCTGGTTTTTTCTGGGCGGTATTTGCCTGGTGATGGCCTGGCATGGGTGGACGAGTATTGAACGGGAGACGGAGCTCTTTGAATCTCAGATGAGGCGTGATCACTACTCCATTGCTCGTCCTTTGGCGTTGATGGTCGGTCGATCGTGGGATGAATTCGGGGAGGAGCTGGCATTTGACTTGGTGGAGAGCGCCAATGCGGCGGACGAACAGATCCGTGTGCGATGGGTGTGGGCCGAGATGGAGGGCGAGGAGCGGATCCGGCCGGGGGCGCCGGTGGAGATGGGGGAGAAGTTGGCAGAGGGGATGGCCATGAGTTGGATCGACCGGGAGCAGATCCATGCCGGAAGGCTCTATACCTATGTGCCGGTGGTGTTGGAGCAAGAGCGGTTGGGGGCGCTGGAGATCTCGGAGTCCTTTGCGCGCAAGCAGGCTTATCTGGAGGATACGCGGTGGCATTTGGTGCAGACGACGCTGCTCATCCTGGGGCTGGCGGCAGGGCTGGCCTGGTTGACGGGGCTGTTATTCGTGGCGCGACCGGTGGAGGCGCTCATGGATCGGGCACGGGCCATTGGACGGGGGGAGCTTCGGACGCCGCTGGAGTTGGAGGGCCATGGGGAGTTGAGTCTCCTGGCGCGGGAGATGAATGTGATGAGCGAGCAATTGGCCCAGACGCGGGAGCAATTGCAGGAGGAGAGCGAGGCCAAATTGGCGGCGCTGCGCCAGCTTCGGCATGCCGATCGCCTCAAGACAGTGGGGACCCTGGCGGCGGGGATCGCCCATGAGTTGGGCACGCCCCTCAATGTGATCCTGATGCGGGGACGGATGATCGAGCAGGGCGAGGTGGAGGGAGATGGGGCTCGTCAAAGCGCCCGGGCGATCACGGAGCAGACCGAGCGAATCAGCGCCATCATCGAGCAGCTAATGGACTTCGCGCGCGTGAGGAGTCTGGAAAAGCAGGCGATGCCGGTGGTGGAGGTGGTCACGCAGGCGATGCGCCTGGTGGAGCCCATCGCCCAGAATAAAGGGGTGGTCATGGAATTGGGCCACGCCGACGAGACGTTGCACAGTGAAATCGATGGCGACCAGTTTACGCAGGTGCTGACCAATTTGCTGGTCAACGGGATGGAGGCCTGCGATGAAGGGCAGGGGCGCGTGACGGTGAGGGTGGAGGAGGTGGAGCGCATCCACCCCGAAGAGAGCCATGAGGAGTTGAGGAGTTATGTGGCGGTGGTGGTCAAGGACAACGGTCATGGGATCGATGAGGCCGGTCGGGAGCAGGTCTTTGAGCCCTTCTTTACGACCAAGGATGTGGGAGAGGGCACGGGGCTAGGCCTGTCGGTGTCCTATGGCATCGCCCGAGAACACGGGGGATGGATCGAGGTGGAGAGCGAGGAGGGGGAGGGGAGTCAATTTAGTGTGATAGTCCCGAAACGAAGCGACGAGGAGAGTGGATGAGCAAGCGGGTGATGATCGTGGACGACGATGAGGGCATGGGCCAGGTGCTGGTGGAGCGATTGGCGAGCCGGGGCTATGAGGCGCGCCACGAGCTCAGTGGTCAGGCGGCGCTCCAGGGCCTGGAGCGCCAGGAGGTGGACGTGGTGGTCACGGACCTCAATATGCCAAAGATGAGCGGGATCGAGTTCTGCGAGCGGGTGGTGGATCACCGGCCGAACCTGCCGGTGATCGTGATCACGGCCTATGGAAGCCTGGAGACGGCGGTGGCGGCGATCCGGGCGGGAGCCTACGATTTTTTGACGAAGCCCCTGGATATTGAGGCGTTGACGATCGCCATCGATCGGGCCTTGGAGCGACGGCAGTTGGGCGAGGAGGTCAAACGGCTTCGCCGCCAGGTCGGCGAGCAGTCCGGGGAGTATGGGGAGATGATCGGCGAGAGCCCGCCGATGGAGGAGCTATTCTCGATGATCGAGAGGGTGGCCAGGACGCCGTCGTCGGTGCTGATCACCGGAGAGAGTGGGACGGGAAAGGAGTTGGTGGCCCGGTCGCTCCACGACCGCAGCGAGCGACGCGATCAGGCCTTTGTGGCCGTCAACTGCGCGGCCCTGCCCGATAGCCTGTTGGAGAGTGAGCTCTTTGGCCATGTCAAAGGGGCGTTTACGGACGCCCGCGAGGATAAGGAAGGACTGTTCGTGCAGGCCGATGGGGGCACGTTGATGCTCGACGAGGTCGGCGATCTGCCGACGTCGTTGCAACCCAAGCTATTGCGGGTGCTGGAGGAGCGCAAGGTGCGCCCCGTGGGTGGGGATCGGCAGGTGGAGGTGGACGTGCGCATCGTGGCGGCGACCCACCAGAATCTGGAGGCCCAGGTGGAGAGTGGGGAGTTTCGCGAGGACTTGTATTTTCGGCTCAATGTCATCGAGCTGGGCCTGCCGCCGCTGCGCGAGAGGGGCAAGGACATCTTGAGGCTGGCCCAGCATTTTATCGAATTATTCGCCAACCGCTCGGCGTCGGGGGTCACGGGGCTGTCGCCAGAGGCCGGGCGGGCGCTGATGCAATACGATTGGCCGGGCAATGTGCGAGAGCTTCGCAATTATATTGAGCGGGCGGTGGTGTTGGCATTGCAGGAGCATATCACGCCCGAGGATTTGCCGGCGAAGGTGCGAGGGGCGGGCCGCCGCGACATCACTCATGGGCGGGCGGTGGAGTTATTGTCGCTGCAATCGGAGCTCAGCGATGGGGAGTTGATGTCCATGGAGGAGTTGGAGACGCGCTATATCGCCTTTGTGCTCAAGCAGACGGAGGGCAATAAGTCGAAGGCGGCCGACATTCTGGGCTTTGATCGCACGACTCTGTACCGAAAGATCGATCGCTACGAGATTGATACCGAGGCCTTGCTAGAGGAGGGGTGATGGGAAAGCGCCA
>CAZMJS010000006.1:43293-66332 GCA_964566695.1 uncultured Bradymonadales bacterium | reverse complement strand
CGCTACGAGATTGATACCGAGGCCTTGCTAGAGGAGGGGTGATGGGAAAGCGCCAGTATCTTCGGCAACGGGTGGGGTGGATTCTGGGGGTGGCGGTGGTGTTGGTGGGGGTGGCGATCGTGTTGGTGGGCGAGGCGTTTTATCCGGTGCTCGATGATGATCGGGAGTCGCCGGTATATACCGAGGAGTTCCAGGTGGCGGAGCCCCTGAGGGTCGATCGAGAGCTGGAGTACCAATTTGAGACGATCACGGCGGTCACCAGTCCCGGAGAGGGGTGGATGGAAGAGCGGTCGGCGCGGCCCCATATGGAGGTGGCCTCCGACGACGAGGAGCTACTCAATCAATGCCAGACGGCGCTCAAAGAGATCGCTTTTTGCACGGGCGAGGATAGGTTTTTAGATCTGGTGGGGATGTCACCGAATCTGGATCAGCCGTTGAGTGAGGCTCGGGAGCGGTTTTTGGACCGCATTCAGATGTGGTTTGAACCGGGAGGGGCGGCGGCGGACTGTGAGGCATACCTGGGGCGCCGTGATGAGCGAGGCGATCGGATGCTTCAGATGTGGTCCATCGCGGCTCATGAGTCGTCGATGATGTGCGGTCAATATGGTCAGGTGCTTCTGGATCTGGGGTTGCTGATGGAGATCGAGGAGATGTGGTTGGGGCACGGGGGTTAGAGGGCGGGGATAAGCCGGGGGGGCTATGGCGTGGGCAGAGGTGGCGTGGGGATCGGCGTGGGCCGCGGTGGCGCTGTGGGTGGGGCTGAGCTGCGGCCTAAGAGGGGCCAGGCGAGGGCTGGTGGACGCCGCGGTGGCGATGGCATGGGTGACGCTGGGGGTGGGATTGGTGGTGGGTCTCGGCTGGGATGGCGGGCTGGGGGATGGGGGAAGGGCCGACGCCTGGGAGGCGGCGGCGTTGGGCGTGGTCGTGGGGCTCATCAGCGGGGCGATGGCCCCGGTGTGGGCATCGGTGGATCGCACCCAGGGTGCGGCCTGGGGTCCATCGTGGGCCGTCCATCAGTGGTCAGGGGCGGTGGTGGTCCTGGGCGTGGGAGTGGCGTTGTGGGCCTGGGAAGGGGCTGTGGGAGTGGTCGTGGGCCAGGGGCCCTGGCGGTGGGCACCGACGGTGGTCCTGGGCGTGGGGACGGGAGTGATTCTAGGGGCCTGTGGCCGGTGGATGGGTCGGTGGATGGTGATGGCGGTGCTGGCGGTGATCCTGGGCGGGGTGTGGGCGGCCACGGCCTGGGGCGCAGGGGTGGTGGCGGTATTTTTGATCGCCGGGTTTTGGTTGAGAAATGCCACGGAGCAGGCGCCGGCGCTATGGGCCATGGGCCGATGGGTGGTGATGGGGGTGGCGCTCATCTATCTGGTGGCCCTGGCGGGGTGGTGGATTGATTGGCGGGGGATGAGCCAGTGGTGGGTATGGGTAGCACTGGTGGTGGGCGGGCGAATGGCGGCGCTTGCGGGGTATTCGCTGTGGGTTGCGGGCGGGGAGCCGGGCGGTGCCGGGCGGCGGTGGGCGTCCATGGTGGCTCAAGATGGGTTGGTGGTGGTGATGGCCGACGCGCTGTGGAAAGGGGGAGGGCTGGGCGAGGTCTTTCTGGGCGTGGTGGTGGCGTCGGCGGTGATCCAGGGGGCGTTGGGCGGGGTGTGGATCGCCGTGGTCCGGCGGCGCGCGGGGAGGAGCGGCGCCGCCGTGGCAGAGGCGACGCCGTGGGGCGATGACGCCCGGGGAGGCCGCCGTCCCGCCGGGGATGAGTCATGGCTCGATGTGGTGGTGGGGCCGGTGCGCTTGGGCTGGGAGGCCGGTCGTCAATGGTGGCAACGCCGATGGCAGCCGGCACCTCAACCCACGGAGAGTCACTCCTTTTGGTCGGAGCTGGAGGATGTCGCCGGCCCAGAGGGGGCCCATGGGGCGAGGTATGTGGAGCGAGGGTGGGAGAAGGAGGTATTGGCGGGGGTTCAGAGGGGTCATGCGATGGTGGTCAGCGGCGATCCCGGCGTGGGGCGGCGGCGATTGGTGCACCAGGTGATGGAGCGCCGGGGCGAGGATTGGCGTTGGCTGGAGGCTGGAAGATATGGAGCCACGATGCATCTTGTGGGCGCCAGGGGCGAGCCCAGAGGCTCGGTGGAGGAGGTGGTGGCATCGATGGATGGCGAGGGCCTGGACGTGGTGGTGGAGGGAGCCTCCAAGCTGGTGTGGAGAAGTCCCCAGGGCGTGGCGCGGGCTCAGCGGGCGCTTCAACAGGTCGGGCGCCGTCGGGGAGGGGCCTGGGTGTGGATCATGGAGGAGGACGGACGGCGGTGGCTCGATGGACGACTGAGCCTGGAGTTATTCGTCGACCAACAGGTGGCCTTGGAGCGGTGGTCCCGCGATGAACTGGAGGCCTTTATCATCGATGGGTTGGAGTCCTCAGGGGCGGCGTCGCTGCGCTTTGAGCAGGAGGCGGCGGTGGTGGGAGAGCATTTCCAGCGGTGGTGGCGGGGCCAGGGGGGGCGGTGGCGACGACGGGTCTATTTCGATCGGCTCCACCGATTGAGCCAGGGACGGGTGGAGGTGGCGCTGGACTGGTGGCGTCGCACCCTGGGGCCGCGCGAGGAGGGAAGCTGGCGGGTGAGCGCGCTGCCGCCGGCTCCGGCCGTGGGGTTGGGGTGGCTCAGCGTCGAGCTTCGCTGGTGTCTGGCGATTCTGGCCCTTCATGGGGGAGCCCTTACAGTGGACCAGGTGGCGCGGATTGGCGAGTTGGAGAGGTGGCGTTGTCGGCGGTGGCTGGAGGGATTGGTGCGCCGGGGATTGGTGGAGATATTCGATGACGGGGCCTATGGCTTGAGGGCGGCAGCCGACGGGTGGATCCGCGACGGACTTCGACGGGAGGGGTGGCTATGATGGTGATCGGCGCGACAGGAGACCCGGGCGTGATACAGTGGGTGATCTATGGCGCCATATTGGGGGCGGCAGCGCTGTTGAGCGCCGGGTTGAGCCGGTGGGCCGGGGAGAGCTCACAAAGGGGGTGGGCGTCGCCCATGAAGGCCGTGGTGTGGTCGGTGGCGCTGGCGCTGGTGGTGATGTTGTTGGCCTCCCGGGGGGCGTCTCTGACCTTGTTGGTGGTGCTTCTAAGCCTTGTGCTGGGGGCGGTGCTGGCCCTTCCCATCCTGCGAGATGTGCTGGCGGCAGTGGTCATTCAACTGGAGAAGACGGTGCGCAGAGGAGAGGTGATCGAGGTGGCCGGGATGCGCGGTCGGGTGGAGCGTTTCGGGGTGCGGCGGTTGGTCTTGAGAAGGTCCGATGGGGCGAGGCTGGAGGTGGCCAATGGCGACGTGGTCGCCGGGCCGGTGGTGGAGGGAGGGGCGGTGGAAAAGTCGCCCTGCCGATGCCGTGTGGCCCTCAAGCGACGGCCGGAGAAGGGTCGGCCGCCCTGGCTGGAGGAGTTGGAGTGGGTGGGGGCCTGCGTGCCCTACGCCTCGGTGAGTGAGGAGGTAAGGGCCTATCTGGAGTGGGAGGATGAGCGCCAGCGATGGTCGGTGGTGGTGGAGGCCTATCCCATCGATGAGGCGCTGCGGCCGCGCGTTGAGGCCGATTTACGGCTTCGCGTGCAGAGGTGGATGAGGCGCCAATCTCTGGCGATGGGCAGTGGCCCGGGGTTGACAAAGGGAGAGGGGAGAAAAGAATGATGGGAGCGATGACGGCGCGAAGGTGCCGATGATTGGATTTCAGCCAGTGGTGATCAATGAACGCAGTGGGTCGGTGGTTAGTCCGGGCCAAGAGAGCCCTTGCGGGGGCCCTCAAGGGAGAGCAGAGCCAGGGCCGGCGCTTGTTCTGGTTTGTGGTGGCCCTGGTGAGTTGGGCGGCTGTGATGGCAGTGCCGACGCCGGAGGCCCTGGGACATGAGGGGCAGTTGGCGGTGGCTCTGGTGGTGGCGGCGTGCGTGCTCTTCGGGTCGGAGGCGCTTCCCCTGCCGGCGATCGGGTTGTTGATCCCCGTCTATCAGGTGGTGGTGGGGGGGATGAGCACGGAGTCGGTGACCAATAATATGATGAGCAACGCCGTGCTATTTTTGATGGGCACCCTGATGTTGGTGGCGGCGTTGACCAGTCGGGGCGTCGACAAATTGATCGCCTTATTTATCTTGACCCGGACGGGGACCAATATCTACTCGGTGATCTTCGGGATCGTGGCCGCCAGTGCGCTGTTGGCGGGGTTTATGTCCGATGCGGCGGCGGCGCTGATGCTGGCGCCGGTGTTGGGGATCGTGAGCATCGTCAACGAAAATAGAGAGGTGCCGGCGACGAATCTGACGAAGCTATTGATCTTTGCCGTGGGCTTCGGGGCCATCGTGGGCTCGCCCTATACCCCGGCCGGGGGGGCGAGAAATGTGATCATGCTGGACTATATGGCGGAATTGGGTGGGGAGAATGTCAGCTTTTTGGAGTGGATCCTCTATCTGGCGCCATTTACGGTGCTTATGATCGGGGTGGTGACGTTTTTGTTGCCCCGGTTTTTCCCTCCGGAGACCACGGATCTGAAGGCGGCGGTGGCGTCGCTGCGCGTGGAGGTGGAGGAGCGGCCGGTGGATCGGGATCAATACCTGGTGATCGCCGTATTCGCCGTGACCATCGTCCTGTGGCTGATGGTGGGCGATCTCTTTGGGATCGGTATCATCGCCATTGGGGCGGCGGCCCTGCTGTTGGCGCTGAACTCGGTGACCTGGCAGGAGTACCAAAAGAATGTGGATTGGGGGGTGTTGGTGATCTACCTGGGCGCCATCTCCCTGGGTGGCTATATGGCCTATACGGGGGCGGCCCAATGGGTGGCCCAGAGCTTTACGGAGGTGAGCCTGGCGCTGGGAGTGGAAGGGGGCAACTCCATGGTGATGTTGGTGTCGACGCTGGTGACGGCGATGACGTCATCGATGAGCGCCGGGGCCACGGCCAGTGTCATGGGGCCGATCGTCATCGAGATCAGTGCCCAGACGGGGATCCCCGTGATCGTCATGGGGTTGTCGACGGCCCTGGCGTCGTCTTTTGGGTTCATGCTGGTGGTGTCAACGCCGGGCAATGCGATCATTTATTCGTCGGGTTATGTGCGGGCCTCTGATTTTATCAAGGTCGGGTTCTTTGCGATGATCGCCGCATTTGGGGTATTTTATTTGTTACTTCGGTTGTATTGGCCATGGCTTACAGGTTAAGGCCCCGAAGGACACGAGCAATCGACCGTCACAAAGGTGTGACTGATGCGGATACTCATATCGGCCGATGGCAGTCAGTGGGCTGCCAAGTCGGCGAAGTTCGCGCTCCAGCTTTTTCGTGACTCCGATCACGATGTCACGATTTTGGTGTTCAAGCAGCGGGCTCGCGATCTGCCAAAGAAAAAAGAGACGATCACCCGCGACATCCGCCGAAAGGACGATCTGGAGGGGGCGGCGCGCAAGGCGGACGTCATCGAGGAGGAGGTGGAGGATCTGGTGGCCGATCTGGCGATCGAACACGACTCGGTGGAGTGGAAATTTGCCCGTGGCGATATGGCCAAATACCTGCTTGGGGTCGCCGGGAGTTATGATCTGGTGTGCATTGGAGGGGCCGGCAAGGGCGGGTTTTCCCAGCAATTATTGGGGATGATCGCCGACGAGATCGTGACCACGGGCACGGGCAATCTCATGGTGACCAAGGCCACGGATCAGATATGTCGCAAGGTCTTGGTGACGGTGATGCACAACGATCTGAGCGATGAACTGGCCCGCTATCTGGGAACCCTCTTTGCCGGCACGGGGACGACGCTGGCCCTGGAGGTCATCAGCGATGATCAGCCCCGGCGCTTTGAGGGCTACCTCAACGCGGCCTCCGGGGAGCGCCTCAAGCAAATGGCGCAGGACGACTTATTTGTGGAGTCTCGACGCCACCGCGAGATCAAAGACATCATCGAGTCCTACGGGGTGGAGTGCCGCCTGTCGGATCGGGATTTCGAGTCCATGGAGGATCTGATCGACACCGTGGATCCCGAGGGCTATGACCTGCTGATCATTCATCCCCCGCCGGAGGAGTCTCGGCTCTTTGGGTTATTTGGCTCGGAGGCCAAGCATCTCAAGCTGATGCGTCGAAGTCAGACCAATGTGATGTTGCTGAGACGATTGGATTGAGGGCCAGAGCGGGCGAAGGTACGAAGCATGAGCAGTGAGTCGGGCAATGAAAATCAGGGGTCAGAGCGCCCGTGGCTAGAGGGGATCGATCGGGCCATCAGCGACGTCAGGGGCGTGCGCATCAGCGCCGTGGTCATCGGCATCGCCGCCCTGGTGTGGTTGCTCAATTTTGCCCAGGTGATTCTGGTGCCCATCGTATTGGCCTTCTTTCTTAGCTATGTGCTGACGCCCTTCGTCAACGGGTTGATGAAGGTGCGGGTGCCGGCGACCAATATCAATATGCCCCGGGGGATGGCGGCGCTCATCGTGGTGGTCCTGGCGGTGGGGTTGGCGGGGATGCTGAGCACCTTTATCGGCGATCAGATTCGCCGATTGATCATGGAGCTCCACAACTATCAGGACCAATTCATCGACAATATCAACCGGTTGCGGGAGACGGTGACGGATCTGCAGGAGCGGGTGGAGGGGTACCTGGATCCCTTCCGGCGCGAAGGGGCGGGGCTCGGCGGGGGCGAGGGCGCAGCGGAGATGGAGGGGATGGACGTATTCGTGGAGCAGGGGGGCGCCGATATGTGGACGGCGGCCACGGAGTTTATCGCCGGGGGCCTGACGGGGTTTTTGGGAATTCTGGCCCAGACGGTGATGTGCATCTTCGTGTTGGTCTTTATCTTGGCTCAGGGGCCGGGCCTCCACGAGCGCATCGTGCGGGCCGCCGGGCAGAGCAAAAAGCGGCAACGGGCGGCGCGGACCATCCTTCGAAACGTCAACGACGACGTGCAGCGCTACCTCTTTAATCGCTTTGCCACCAATACGGTGGTGGCCATTTTGACGGGCCTGATCTTTTATCTCTACGGGCTGGACTTTGCTTTTTTGCTGGGGATTTTTGCGGGGCTCTTTAACTTCATTCCCTACGTGGGACCGATCATCGGCAGCGTGATCCCGGCGGTGGTGGCCTACGTCCAATTTGGAGAGCTCCAGGCGGTGTTCTGGTGCGTGTTGATCTACGCCAGCATCACGGGGTTGGAGGGCAATTTGGTGACGCCCTATGTCATCGGCCGGCACCTCAAGCTCAATAGCCTGGCGGTGCTGTTGTCGGCCATTTTCTGGGGATGGATGTGGGGGGCGGTGGGGCTATTATTGGCGATCCCCATCGTGGCGACGATGAAGTCGATCTCGGAGAATGTGGGCGGATTGTCGGGGCTCGCCGAGTTTTTGAAGGGGTAGGTACCGTCAGGAGGGCTCATGAGGGGTGGCGTTCGACGATATGGGCCGCCAGGCCCTGGATGGGCGAAGAGAGGAGGGTGGCGTCGACGCCGGCGTCGGCGAAGGCGTCGGCCATGGCATCGGCCAGGCGGCCAGGTTCGATGTGGCGATCGTGAAGGGCAAAGAGGGAGGGGCCGGCGCCGGCGATGCTGGCGCCCATGGCCCCCTCGTCCATGGCGGCTCGTTGAACGTCGGCGAAGCCCGGGATGAGGTGGGAGCGCTGGGGTTCGACGATGAGGTCCTGGAGGGAGCGGGCGATGAGGGCCCGATCGTCGCTGAAGCATCCGGCGACGAAGCCCGCCAGGTTGGCCGATTGGGCCACATAGTCATCGAGTTCAATGGAGTCCTGAAGGATGGCGCGGGCCTGCTGGATCTCGATGTCCAGGTCCGGGATGGCGACGACGGCCCCCATGTCCTGGGGGACGGGGATGCGGACGACGTCGAAGGGGTCCAGTGCTCGGATCAGGACCATGCCGCCCATCATGGAGGGGCAGATATTGTCGGCCTTTCGCTGACCGCAGGCCGCCTTTTCGCCGGCCAGAGCGAAGGTGGCGCGCTCTGAGAGGGTCAAGGGCCTCTCCAGGAGAGCCGATGCAGCGACGACGGCGGCGACGGCGGAGGCCGCCGATCCGCCGAGGCCGGAGTGCAGGGGAACGCCCTTGGTGATGTGGACCTCGAAGCCGCCGTCGAGGCCTCGGGCCTGTCGAAGGGCGATGAGGGCGGCGGAGGCCGTATTGTGGGCGGCGTCGTCGGGGACGCTGCCGGCATGGGGGCCATCGATATCACCGATCCGGACCTCCGGGGCGTCGATGGCCCGGACGGTGACCCGGTCGCTGAGGCCGGTGAGGCTAAAGCCGAGGATATCAAAGCCCACGCCGACGTTGCTGACGGTGGCCGGGGCGGAGGCGGTGGCCTGAGAGAGATTGGCATCAATCATGGGCGGCTCGCAGGGCAAGGAGGGTTAGAAGCGATAGCGCAGACCGACGTCGACGCTCAGAGGAAAATTAAGGGCCAAGTTATCGTCGGGAGAGCGCAGGTAATAGGCGCCGGTGAGGGTGGTGCTCAATTCAAAGGAGTCGGCCAGGGCGAGGCCCAGGCGAGGCCGCAGGCCGACGCCCCAGAAAAGGCCGGAGCTATCGAAGGTCTCGGTGCCGGCGCCGCCGGGGCAAAGGCGGTCCGGATCGGGGATGCAGCTTCGGTCGGTGAAGACGTGAACGGCGCCCGTGGAGGCCACCTCCACGCCGGTGCCGAAGGCCAGGCGAAGGGGGCCAAAGGACTGTCCCAATTCGGCCCCTCCAAAGACTCGAAGGGTGGTGAAATTGCGGCGCAAGAGTCCGGAAAAGTCGCGCATGGAGCGGGTGATGGAGACCTGGGTGATCCATTCAAATTCCTCGGTGAGAGCCCAGGAGCCACCCAGGGAAATACCGACGTTTCCAAAGGGATCCTCCAGGGGAGAGGGCGTGTCGAAGAAGGAGCCGTAGGTCATCTGAAGCTGAAGGGCCAGGCGGCTGGTGCCCGGGGATGCAGTGAGGCCCGGATCGGAGGGGGCTGGCGCCAGGTGGCGGTAGTGGAGGGAGGCCTTGAGGCGGCTGAGCAATCGAGATTGGCCGCGGCGAAGGGCGTCGGGCTCCAACGCATCGAGGGTCAGGGATTGGTCGTCGATCCAGGAGGGGTTTTCGCCGTCGGCGTCCCAGACGAAGGCGTGAAGGCTGAGGCGGGCGCCGTCGGGGGCGTCGTCGTCGGGGGGCAAGGCGTAGAGAAAGATCACGTAATCGGCGTCCAGATGGGAGGCCACCCGCTGGGCGTCGTCGTCCGGCGGGCCCTGGCGACGGAGTTGATCGACCAGGGTGTGGCGGGCGTTGTCGTAGTACTGGACGATGAAATCGGGGTAATAGCCCGTCCGAAGGCGCCGCCGCGGGTCCAGGCGGATCATGGAGCGAAAGACCTCCAGGGGGCGAACGACGTCCAGGCTGTCCTCCAATTGAGAGAGGGCCAAAAACATCTGGGCCTCGGCGATCTCGTCAGGGGCAATGAGGTCCTGCCCCACGTCGCGATAGTTCTGGAGGGCCCGATCCAGGGCGTTGGCGCTCTCGTTCATATCGACCTGGCGATAGGCCTGGAGTCCCATATCGCGCCACTGACGGGCCAGTTGGAGGGTTCCCTCATAGAGGGGGTCAGTGCGCACGACGTCGACCAGGTGGTCGTGGGTCAATAGCTCGAAGGTTGGGGAGGGGGGGTCGCGAAAGGGCTCGTAGGCTCCCTGGCGCATGGCCTGCTGGAGGCGCTGGTAGTCGTCGGCGTCGTCGATGGGTTCATCGACGATGATGGAGGCGTCTCCGGCGACGGCGACGGTGGGGGCGTCGTCGGGGAGAGCGACCACCGAGGTGGGGCCACCCAGAAGGAGGATGGCCAAACAGGCCCCGAGACCGAGTCGCAGGGGGGTGGAGGCCAGGGGCGTCGACGGCATGTGCGCTCAATTATAGGGAAAAAGCCGGGGCACAGGGACGGAGTCGGTCGTCAGAAACCGGGAGGTCACCTCCATGGGGATCCGCCGCTGGAGGGGTTGTTCGGCCTGGGGCCGCGGGGGCAAACGAAGACTGACGACCTCCTCGTTATAAAAGAAGACATCGACGATGTAAAAGTTGCGATTGGGTTCGGCGTCATCGAGGCCGTCGAGGCGAAAGCGCATCGCCGAGCTGAGGTCGTGGAGGCTATCCTCGACGAAGAAGAGGGCTTTGCCCCAACCGTTGATCTCCAGGTGCTCCGGGGCGGAGTCGGGGCGCCCCTCCTCCAGGGAGGTGGCGATGACGGGTTCGTCGGAGATATTCCAGCTAAAGCTTCCGTCGCCGTCGGAGTCATCGATGACCAGGAAATGGCCGAGGCCGTAGCGGGTATCGCCGCTGTCGATGAGGATCTGGTCCGGGGGCGGCGGGATATTGACCGATAGGGTGCCGGTTAGGCCGTTGGCGCCGCCATCAAAGTGCCCCGATTGGTCGAGGCGGATGGACGGCCCGGGGCGGTTGAGTTCCACAAAGACCAGGGCGCCGTCCTGACGCTCCGGCACCACGCCCACCCACAGGAGCGAGAAGACGGGATGCCGCAGCTCATGATCCTCGGGGTCCAGGGTTTGCTGGCCCTGGTTAAAGATCGGTCGGACCAGGAAGTCGTCGACGGCTCGGCAATCGGAGTTGGGGTCGGAGCTGGGATTGGCCCTCAAGTCCAGTTGCCGGGGTTCATCATCGTCTCCGGCCAGCGACAATTGAAGGTCCTCGGAGTTTTGAAATTGGCCCTGGAGGGTCAGGGCGTCGTGGCGAACGGAGGCTGGGATGGTCAGTTCAAAGGAGCGGTCGTCGGGATCGAATTCGCTGACCCTGGTCCACAGGCAGCGCTCCTCATTAGCCGGATCGAAGGGATTGGCCCGGGCGGAGGCCGAGCTGAGATCGTAGAAGCGGATCACCGCCTGGACGTGGTGGCCGGATTGAAAGAACTCCAGGGCCACCGCCTCATCGTCGAATTCGTCGATATCGACCTGCCGGTAGTGACCGGAGTAGGTGTCTTCGTATCCGGGGCAGGCCACAAGGAGGGCGCCAATGGCCACCAAGATGGCCAGGAGGGCGGCGCCTCGAGCTGTGAGGAGGTCTGTCACGGTGCGTCTTCCCTTGGAAGCATCGGGCCGGTGGGCGCCGGAGAATGATCTGTCCTCAAGGATAACGACGGCAGCCGGTGGAGGCCAGCCCCGACGAAGTGGTCAATGATTGCTCCATCAGTGGAGGAAAGAAACTTGAAAAGTGGCCATGGAGTCGCTTTAAGTAGGTAAGGTGGGGGGCGGCCGAATTCTTGCATAGTTGAATTTGGTGACGACGATATGCACGGCCAAGGTTGAAGGAATGATGATGAGCAATCGGCAGAGCGAAGAAGTTGGGATCGCCGGCGTCCGCGGGGCGGCGATAATGGTGTTGGCGATAGCGATGCTGATCACCGGTTGCGCCGACGATGATATGGCTCCCGACGGGGATTGGGACGACTACCAAGGCTCGGGCAATGCGCAGGCCGGGGAGAGCATGGATGGGGTCCAGAGTGCCGAACAAGCCCTGATGGCCCATCGCGTCGATGAGGCGCGCGACATCTATGCAGAGATGGTCAACCAGGGGGGCGCGATTGGCGAGGCCCAGGCGGGCCTCGGGGTGACCGAGAGTTTATTGATCGCCGGGCGACCGACCCTCAGCGATATGTTGATGGACCATTTTGAGGCCCGTCGAGAGCTGGAGGCCAATGAATTGCTATACGCCGAAGGGGGCTACCTGTATTGGGCCAGTCGAGGGGTCCAATGGGAGGACGATGCGGCGATGTCCGATGTGCGTGGCATCCGCAGTCTCATCGCCGATCGCCTGCCATGGCGCGAAGAGCGGCTGGAGTCGCTGGCCAACTTCTCGGAGGGCTTGGATAGCCCGGCCAATGACTGGATGCGCGAGTTGGTGACCCTGGCCAATGGGCTGGGCGATATCGACGAGGCGCTGGAGGGAGCGGTGGAAACAACCTCCTTTAGCCGGTTTTATGTGCCGGGGCAGGTTCTTCACCACAGCGATCTGGCGCTGCGTTTGGGACGCGCCGAGATAAGTCTGTTGCGGGCAGCCGTGCAGGGGCTGAGAGGGATGATATATTTTGTGTCGGCCTACGATCATGGCTGGACGATGGAGGATGTCTTTGGGGACTGGCGCTATAGTGTGGAGATCGACGATGGTCGGTGGCAGGCCGGTTTTGAGCCCCTGGATTATGCGTTGGCCGAGTTGGGCCAGGAGTTATTCGTACAGGTCGATAATGAGGAGCGATTGAGCGCTGCCCGTCGGGCGTTTGAGGAGGGGTTAGAACACCTGCGAGACGCCCTGCACTATGGGGGAGAACAGACCTATTCAACGACCGGCGCCTGGGGCGATCTCGACGATCGGGACCGGGATGAACTGGACGCTCTGCTGGTGGCCCTTCAACAATCGCTGAAGGGGCCGGTGGAGCTTCCCCACGTGGAGCCCCAGGTGACGCTGAATCTCAAACCGCTCTTCGATGAGGGGCGGCAGTTGCCGGAGGGCAAGGGATGGTGGGAACCGGCCCTGGAACTCGGCGAGTTAGATGATGAGGTGGAGCCGGTGCTCGAGGAGCGCTGGCAGTGGAGTCAATCGGCGCTCGATGCATTCCTGGAAGGAGTCATTGACGGTCAGCAACGACGGTCCATGGAGATCACGGCCGCCGGGGGGGTGGAAGAGGTGACGGAGACCCTCTTCGGTGAGTGGTGGTCCACTCTGGAAGAGGTGTATTTCGCGACGCGTTAACGGGGAGCGCCCACGGTGAGTCAGGAGGAGGTAGAGGCGACGGCCTATCGGTTGTTGTCCAGGCGGGGGCACGGACGCGAAGAGTTGGCGCGCAAGTTGCGAAAGCGCGATCACGATGAAGGGGTCATCGAGGCAGTCCTCGAGGAGCTGGAGCGCCTGGGCTATATCGATGACGAGCGCTTTGCCGAGGAACAGTCGAAAATTCTGGTGCGAAAGGGATGGGGACCGAAACAGATCGAGGCCAAGTTGAGGCGTCGCGGCGTGGCCGACCAGGCGCTGCAGGCGGCCATGGAGGATCTTCAGGGGTCGGTGGACTGGTTGGACCTTGCCCGAGGGCGCCTGATGTCGCGCTTTGGGGCCCCGGATGGCCTGACGCAAAAGGAGAAAGAGAAGGCCTTTCGCCACCTGCGCTATCGGGGCTTTTCGCCCCATCTCATCCGGCGCCTGCTCTTTGACGGGGGCTGAGGAAGTCGGTTAAGCAGGGGGGCGGGATTTTACCTCTTTCATCGGTGTGGTTGCGATGTTCAACGATTTTGTACTGGGCTTTATCCTGGCCGTGGTGTGCGCCGTGTGCTGGGCCCTGCTGGATATTTCACGAAAAGAGATCGGCCGGCATATGACGGCCACGGGGGCTGTGGCGGGGCTGATGCTGCTGCATATCGTATTCATCAATCCCCTCTTGATGGCCGGCAGTTGGGTCGGCAGTGGGGAAGAAAGCGGGGTGCTCTACAATATGGTCCTCGTGGGCTATCCGGAGCTTCAGTGGTGGTATCTGGTGCCGACGACGGCGTCCATCGTGCTAAATCTGGCGGCGAACTTTTTGTTTTTGAGGGCCGTCCAAATCTCGCCGCTGAGTCTGACGACGCCTTATCTGGCCTTTACGCCGGTGTTTACGGCGTTGATGGCGGTGGTGTTTTTGAGCCAGATCCCGACAACGATGGGGTGGATCGGTATCTCCATTGTGGTGTTGGGCGCCTTTTTCATGAATCCGGGCAACAAAAAGGACGGGATGCTGGCGCCGCTAAAGGCGCTTTGGACGGAGCGGGGAAGCTTTTATATGCTGATCGTGGCGTTGATCTGGAGCATCACGCCCATCTTGGATAAGTCGGCGGCCGACATGACGAGCCCCCTGTGGCATACGATGTTCTTGGCCGCCGGGGTGGGCGTGGTGTTCACGGCGATGCGTTGGGTGCAAGATCGGTCGTTGGCGCCGCTGATCAAGGAGTTTAGAGCGGTGCCGCTGTGGTTGAGCCTGGGCGGCTTATTCGCCGTGGGGGCGATGCTCTTTCAGTTGACGTCCTATGCGTTTATCGACGTGGCCTACGTGGAGACGGTCAAGCGAGCGATCGGGGTGACGGCGGCCATCGCCGCCGGGTACTTCCTATTTGGTGAGCGCGACGTCTGGCGACGGCTGCTGGGGGCACTGGTGATGAGCGTGGGCGTGGGATTGATTCTATTTGCGGGATGAGGAGCGGCCGATGAATCAGCGAGATAGCGATCTGCCGATGCCGCTGGTGGTGGCAGCCCTGGTGGTGTTGCTCTTACCGGCGGTGATTCCGCTCTATTTTGCGGTGATCCTGGAGGAGACGAGCCTTCGGATCCTCCTGGCGGGCCTGGCCGTGGTGATCGCCGGGTTCAATTCGGCGATCCTGTGGGCCCTGGTGCGTTGGATCAACGACTTGAGGCGCGACGGAGCAGAGGAGGACGGGGCGGTCGATCAGGGCGAAGCGCTTTGAAGGGGAGCCTCGGGGCGGGCGGTCCATTCCCACATGGAGGCGTCGTAATTGGTGGGGCGATCGGCGCCCAGGGCGCGTAGGACGGCGTAGACAAAGCCCGAGCGGATCCCACCGGTGCAATAGGCGGCGATAGGGGCGTCGAGATCGATGGATTGGTGGTCCAGAAGTGAGCGCACCGTCGTCGGCGAATGGAGATCGCCGTGGCGGTCAAAGAGCTGACGCCACCACAGATGGGTGGACGCCGGGATATGGCCGCCCCGTTGTTCGCCGTATTTGGGCGTGCCCCGATACTCGCCGGGCTCGCGGGTGTCCAATAGTTGAATGGCCTCGTCGTCCAGGGAGTCAGCGATCTCATCGGTGGTCGAGCGCAGCTCTTGGTGGCGCTCCACGGTAAAATCTCCGGAGCCGTTGGCGGTGGAGCCATCCGAGACGTCGCCTCCGTCAGCACGCCAGGCGCCAAGGCCCCCTTCCAAGATCTGGACATCGTCGTGGCCCAGGTATTCCAGGGTCCAGAATAGGCGGCCCTCCTCCCCCCAGGCCCCCTCGTCGGCCCAGCCCCCATAAATGATGACGGGGACGTCGTTGGACAGGCCCGCCTGTTGGAGACGCCGCTCAAGCCGACGGTCATCGTCGGAGAGGGCGCCCACGTGCTCGCCATCGACCAGATCTTGCCAGGGCAGCGGTTGGGCCGAGGGGATATGCCGATCCTCAAAGGCCTCGGTGTCGCGGGCGTCCAAGAAGGTAGCTCCCGCCTCCAGGGCTTGGGCGGCATCATCGACGCCGATGAAGACGTCGGTGTCGGACCAGTCATCGGCCGCGGCGGGGCTTGCCACCGCCGCCAGGGCCAGGGTGAGAAGGGCGAATATCCAGGGATGTGGCCGCTTAAACATGGTCATCAAGAGGAGGTCTCAGGGGTGGCGATATCGTCTTCGGTGGCTTCGCGAGACCACTCCATCCAGGAGCCGTCGTAGTTTTGGACCGTCGAATAGCCCAATTCCAGGAGGACGGCGTAGAAAAAGCCGCTGCGGACCCCGGATTGGCAGTAGGCGATCACCGGCGTGTCCGGCGTCAGACCCGTCTCTTCGAGCTCGTCGCGCAGGGTTTCCTGGTCGCGGAGCAGGCCGTCGTCGTTCATCAGATCTTCCCAGTGATAATGGACCGCCGTGGGGATGTGGCCGGCCTGGGGATTGCCTCGCTCGTCCTCGCCGGTGAACTCACCCTCGGTTCGGGTGTCCAATAGGGTCGCCGAGCCGTTGTCGATGGCCTGGTGGACGTCTTCGAAGCCCGCGACAAGGTCGTCGTTTCGCTCGACCGGAAAGTCGCCTTCCACAGAGGGCTCGGGGCTCTGGCCGGCGCGGATGGGAGCAAAGTCGGCGTTGACCCAGGCGGCGAGGCCGCCATCGACGAGGTAGACGTCGTCGTGGCCCAGGTAGTGAAAGGTCCAAAAGATATTTCCGGCCCGGGAGTCGACGCCGCCACCGTCGCCAGCGCCATAAATGGCGATGGGTCGGTCGTGTCGGATACCCAGTTCTTCGAAGTGCTGCGTCAGGCGCTCGTCATCATCCCACAGGGTGGCGTGGTTGTCGGGATCGCGAAGCTCACTCATGTCGATGAATTTGGCGCCGGGGATATGACCGCCCTGAAATTCCATATCGTCGCCGCGGGCGTCGAGGATGGTGATGGCGTCCTCCTGACGAAGAAATTCGAATTGATCGACGCTCAGGAAGGCCTCGGCCTCACACACCCTCAGCTCTTGTTGGCAGGTTTGTGGGACCTCGAGCTCTTCGTGTTCGCCGCAGCCGACCAGCGGCAAGCACGCCAGAAGAAGTCCCAGGGACAACAAGCGATGAGGAGTGTATAAGGTGGATAGGGGATTCATGAGCATGGCCTCGTGAAGTGGTTATCAATAAGTCGACGGGTTAAATCATAGTAAGTTGGTATGGATTGTCAAGATTGTGGGTCAAGTCGGTTTGAATGGGCGACGAGGCATGGGCTTCGGGGGGGGGATGGTCAAGCCCTGGCGGGGCGTTTTGGGGGTTTGACTTGTGAGGGAGCAGGGTGGGGCTTAAGTTGGCTCCCCGTAAGAGAGGATGGCGGTGATTTGCTCAGGTCTTTGGAGGTAGCGATGAGTTGTATGCGGCAACAGATGTGGGAGCAGCTGGGAGGCGAGAAGCTGGATCTCCTGGTGATCGGCGGGGGTATCAACGGGGCAGGCATTGCCCGCGACGCGGCGCTTCGTGGCTTGAAGGTGGCGGTGGTGGAGGCTCGCGACCTGGCCTATGGCACGAGCTCGCGCTCATCAAAGCTCATCCACGGGGGCTTGAGATATCTGGAGCAGTTGGAGTTTAGCCTGGTCTTTGAGGCGGTCAGCGAACGGCGTATTTTGATGGACATCGCCCCCCATCTGGTGGAGCCGCTGGGATTTTTATTTCCGGTGTACAAAAACTCGCGCCAGAGCTTGACGATGATCAATACCGGATTGTGGCTCTATGAGGGATTGTCGCTCTTTCGCTCGCCGAAGCGCCACCGCAAGCTGACGCTGGACGATATCCGACGCCATGAACCGGCGCTCAAGACCGAGGGACTCAAGGGAGCGCCTCTTTATTATGACGGGGCCACCGACGATGCGCGCTTGACTCTGGAGAGCGCCCTGGACGCCGCCGATCACGGGGCGGTGGTGGCCACCTGGACGAAGGCGGTGTCGTTTTTAAAGGATGAGACCTCGGGACGCATCAACGGGGCGGTGGTCAAGGATATGCTGGGCAATGGGGAGCTCAAAGAGGTTCATGCCTCGGCGGTGATCAACGCCACGGGCCCCTGGACGGACCGAACTCGGAAGCTGAGCACGGAGCAGGTCACGGAGGTGCTTCGGCCCACGAAGGGGGTTCATGTGGTGGTGGAGCGCGACCGGTTGCCGGTTAATAACGCCATCGTATGCTTCCACCCCACAGACGAGCGGGTGCTATTTGCGATCCCCTGGGGCGAACAGACCTATCTGGGGACTACGGACACCGATTTTGATGGCGATCCCGGTCAAGTGATGGCCGATGGGGATGATGTGGCTTATCTTTTGGATGCGGCTCGGGAGTACTTTCCCGATTATCCGTTGCGCCAAGACGATGTGATCTCCACCTGGGCCGGCTTGAGACCTCTGGTGGCCCCCAGCGGGGTGGAGGGCGACGATATTTCGGCCAGCGACGTCAGCCGAGAACACCAGATCTTGATCGGGGAGGATGGGTTGATCACCGTGGCTGGAGGCAAATTGACGACCTATCGGCGCATGAGTGCCGAGGTGGTGGACACGGCGGTGAAGTTCTTGCGGTTGGACGATGCCCTGCCGGAGCGTCTGGAGGAGGCGCAGACCGATCGCCGACCTCTGCCGGGCGCCCGGGGGTGGCCGGACGATGATGAGGCGGCGCGGGCTCAGTACGAAGAGCAATGCGTCGATCACGGCGAGGGCCATGTTGACGAGGAGACGGCCCGGTTTTTGGTGAACACGTACGGGGTACGGGCACCGGATATCGCCCAGATGGTGGGCCAGGATCCAGAGCTAGGCGAGCCGCTGGTGGAGGGCCGGCCGGAGATCATGGCCCAGGTCGATTGGGCGGTGACCCAGGAGTTGGCGGCGACGGTGACCGATATGTTGCTTCAGCGCACCCAGATCTACTATCGGGCGCCGGAGCAGGGGTTGGAGGCGGTGAATCGAATCGCCGATCGCATGGGCCAGTTGCTGGGGTGGGATGAGGTTCGCAAACAACAGGAGATCGAGCGCTACCATCGAGACGTGGAGCATTCGCGGCGGTGGCGAGACGACGATGACGACGAGGAGCGGTGATGAGCCAGGGAAAGGCCGAAGAGACGCAGGAGCGCATTTATTTATCGCCCCCCGATATCGGGGCGGCCGAGGAGGCCTATGTCAAAGAGGCCTTCGACACCAACTGGATCGCCCCGCTGGGTCCCAATGTCGATCGCTTCGAGGAGGCCTTCGCCGCTCGGGTGGGGGCGCGTGCGGCGGCGGCCCTGTCGTCGGGGACGGCGGCGCTGCACCTGGCGCTGAGGTTGGCCGGCGTGGGCCAGGGAGATGAGGTATTGGTGTCGACGCTGACCTTTGTGGCCAGCGCGTCGCCCATCGTCTATCTGGGGGCGACGCCGGTCTTCGTGGATGCCGAGCGGCGCTCCTGGAATCTGGACCCCGATCTGGTGGCCCAGGAGTTGGAGGAACGAGCTGCCAGGGGGCGGCTTCCGGCGGCGGTGGTGGTGGTGCATCTCTACGGTCAGTGCGCCGATCTGGATCGCCTCAAGGCGATCTGCGATCGCTATGAAGTGCCCCTGGTAGAGGACGCCGCTGAAGCCCTGGGGGCCAGCTATAAGGGTCAATCGCCGGGGGCCTTTGGGCAATCGGGGATCTTTTCGTTTAACGGCAATAAGATCATCACCTCGTCGGGCGGCGGGATGCTGGTGTCCAACGATGAGCAGCTGGTGGAGAAGGCCCGGTTTTATGCCACCCAGGCCCGGGAGTCAGCACCCCATTATGAACACCGGGAGCTGGGCTATAATTATCGGATGTCCAACGTGGTGGCAGGCATTGGGCGGGGGCAATTGGAGTCGCTGGATGCCAAGGTGGAGGCGACGCGGGGCCATTTTGAGGCCTATCGCGAGGCGTTTGCCGATCTGGAGGGGATCGAGTGGATGCCGGAGGCGCCCTGGGGAGAGCATAGCCGGTGGCTGAGCTGTTTGACCATCGACGCCGAGGCGGCCGGTGTGGACCGCGAAGCGCTTCGAGAGACGCTGGTGGCCGCTAATATCGAGGCCCGGCCGGTGTGGAAGCCAATGCATCTACAGCCCGTCTTCGAAGACGCGCCGCGTGTCGGTGGCGAGGTGGCAGCCGATCTCTTTGAACGCGGGTTATGCCTGCCCTCGGGCTCGGGGATGAGCGAGGCCCAGCGAGGACGGGTCATCGAGGTATTTCGCCGGGCGTTCGAGTAATGACAAGGGCCGACAAGGGCTCAAATGGGGATCGGCTGGCGCAGCTCCTGGAAGTGACGGTCACTATCGATGAGTGTTTTGAGGCGCTTAAGGGCCCGGGAGTGAATGCGTGATACCCAGGACAGAGAGAGGTCCAGGGTGTCGGCCACGTGGGTCATGGTCTGATCCTTGAGGTAGACCCCCTCGATGATCTGGCGCTCGTTGTCGGGCAATTGCTCGACGAGGCGCCGCATCAATTGGGCTCGCTGCTGGCGAGCCAGGCGGGTGTGGTGGGGGGCGGCGTCGGAGCGCAGGGCATTGGAAGCACAATCGCTGAGGGCGTAGACCATCATCATGGAACCGCAGACGTCGCTGAGATCCGAGGCCTGGCCCTCCAGGCTTCGCACCGATTCGCGACAGCGCACCTGGTGGGCATAGATATTGAGGACTTCGTTGCACGCCACCTCGCAGCGCTGACGGTGGGGATCGACCAGGGAGTCCTGGGCGGCGTCCAGGATGGCGCCGCGGATGCGGTAGTAGGCAAAGGTGGCAAAGCGGCTGCCCCGGGAGGGGTCGAAGCGACGGTGAGCTTCGAGCAGCCCGGCGTAGCCCCAGGCCTCCAGGTCCTGGAGGTCGTGGTGATCGGGGAGGCGATTTTTGAGGCGGTGAGCGATTTTGCGCACCAGCGCCTGGTGGCGTTCGATGAGTTCGTCGGAGGGCGTCGCGGGCGGCGATTGAGACTCCGTCGGGGGCGTGGGCTCGGCCATGGGGCAACTCCTGGACCGGCCAAAGGCCGGGCATAGGGGAGAAGGCCACCTACGGCGGTCACGTCGCCAGACAGGGCGAAGACCAGGTAGCGCAGTGGGAAATCCAAACAAAGAGTCGCCTGGGAGGTGGGCCCGACTGCGCGAACTGCCCCAAAAATCGGATTCATTGGTTGATCATCTGCGCCCAGTATAGAGGGGTTGGCCGTTGGAGGCAATGGGCGTCTTACGGGGATCGACAAGGGCTTAAAAAGGGTTGGACCGCCGGGGGATTGGCCCTATGATTAATAATGTGCCTGGCGGTCGACGGCAGAAAAACGCGGCTCCGATGAATATGGAACGCATCCTGCACGTTAAACCAGGTGAAAGGCAGCCGGAATGGTCGGTACAGCGTCCGCAGCGGTGTTCTGGAAGTTTCGGTTGAGACGTCCGATGTCGAGTTCCTCTAGGTAAGGACAAGACGATGCTGCCGGATTATATCATCTATGACGAGTTGAAGAAGGATCGCCAGCGTCGCCGCCAGGAGCGGCCGCGCATCGAGATCGAGTCGCCGAGGCCGCAACGGCGTCGGCCCGATGCCGATGACCAACCCCCTCAGGAAGAGCAGGACTCCAATCGCGGAGTAGAGATCATCCAGATCTGATATTCTCAGCTCGCGAGTTCAGGTCAAAAAAACGCCCCGGGCAGCCTGTGAAGGCTGGCCGGGGCATTGCTTTTTCAGCGGTGGGGCTCAGTACCAGCGAAGGCGGATGGAGCCGATGAAGGTATCGAAATCGATATTGGAGTAGAAGTGGCGGGTATAGCCAAAGCCAAGACCGGCGGCGACGGTGCCGTCGACGAAGTACTCAAATCCAGTGCCTGCTTTGAGGGCCAGTCCCATCTCGCTGTGACTGCGCTCTTCGCCGCCGACTCGGGTGTCGCTCATGCCATAGGCCAGACCCAGGCCGCCCTCAACGAAGAGTCCTTCGACGAGGAAGATATTGCTCATGGCGTTGAAGGACCAGTGCATATGGGTGAGGGTGTCGCCGCCGACGTCGGTGGTACGGGTCCAGTTATTGACCTCTGCGCCAAAGAGGACGTTGCTGGTGGCGCCGGCGCCAAAGATGAGGTTGGTGGCCAGGCCGAGGTTTCCGCGGCCCTCCAACCCGGTGTCCTGGTCGTCGTATTGGACGGAGCCAGGCCCGCCGCCGATGGAGCCGCCCACGAAGGTACCGTGGCGGTCTTTATAGCCCTGGATGGACCAGGCCGTGCTGGCGGTGAGCAGGAAAGATAGGGCGATCAGTGAGGCGATGATACGGCGCATGACAATCCTCCGGACAAGGGAAGTAATACCAAATGGGTGGTAGATAGACCTACCGGTGGCGCGAGAAATTCAAAAGTTGGAAGCGGTTTTCTTGGACATCGACCTCTCGTTCGTCGCGTTGACCGTTGACCTGGACGCGAACCGACTGGGTGCCGGGGCGAAGCTGGGTGCGAACCAGATGGATATCGGCGGGAAGAGAGGTCCAACTACGGGTATCAGGGGTGTCGGCGACGGCCATGGTGGTGGAGACGGCGCTGCCGACGAGCCATCCCAACAGGCGTGAGGAGCCCTCGGAGCGGCCGGAGCTCTCGGCGACGGACTCCGTGATACGGCGGCTGCCCTCGCCGGCGGCGATACGGGCGACGGCCCGGGTGATGCCAGCGGCCAGACCGGCCAGGGCGACGTCCTGCCATTCGTCGACGATTTGCTCACTGAGGTGGACGGGGCTGTCCAGGTCCCAGGAGTGATCGTCGAGGTGCACGGTCACCCGTCGGCGATCGGGGAGTCCCTCGGTGGTCAGCGACGTGGTATTGAGCCAATTGAGGGTGCCCGCGGTGGCCAGCATCATGGCCTCATCTTGGGTACTGCTCCCAAAATGAACCTGAGCGTGACGGCTGTCGCTGGTATACGTCAGGGCGCGCTCCATGCCGATGCGTTCGGCCTGGCGATAGGGAACAAGGCCCGTTTGAATGACCATCAGGGTGTCGCCGTTGCGCCAGCGGCGCTTGTATTCGCTTCGGTTTGGCCGCTCGACCTGGCGCGATTGTTCGACGATGGCGTCGTAGCGCTCACGGCCGTATTCCACGCCAGCGCCGCGGTAGCCGGTCAGGGCCGTGAGGTCGACGAGGCGATCCGTGGTTTCCTCGGGCCACACACCGAATCCATAGGCGTTGGCGTAAAAGCGGGCGGCCGTGCTGAATTGGTCGCTGGCCTCGAAGGCGGCGCCGGCCAGGTAGTTGCCGAGGCCCAGGATCTGGGTGCTCACGGTGTCGGGCTCCGATTGCAGGTAGAACTCCTGCATGACGTTGAAGCGTCGGGCCTCCACGCGGGCGCTGTTGGCATTGCCCATAGCCAAAAAGTTGATCATATTCATGGTGTTGAGCAGCAGCCGCTCATGGGGAGGGGCGCGATAGTCGCCGGCGTCGTCGCTATAGACCATGCGCAGGATGCGATCGGCGGCCTCGCTGGTAAAGTCGACCCATTCGAGGTGGTCATCGATATGGACCATATCTCTGGAGGCGCTTTCGTAGTCGCCGATGGCCTGAAGCAGGGTGGCTCGTTCCAGGAGAAAGAGGACCCGATCGTCGTCGATGCGGTTCGGCATGGCGGCCGGCCCATTGTGAACATCCAGGTGCTCATTGAGCAGAAGGATGGCGCCATCGACGTTGCCCTGAACGACCTGGCGTTGGGCCTCCCGGGTGTGGTCGGTATAGGACGCGCAGCCCACGGCCACCATCGCCAAGATGGTGGCCGCGGCGAGCGACCAGATGGAGGACAAGCGAATCATCGCATTAGACCCTTGGTGATCTCCGATTCGTGCTGGAAGTGAACTTG
>CAZMJS010000006.1:0-43193 GCA_964566695.1 uncultured Bradymonadales bacterium | reverse complement strand
CGAATCATCGCATTAGACCCTTGGTGATCTCCGATTCGTGCTGGAAGTGAACTTGGCCGGTTTCGACATTGATGACCTGCGTGAACAGAAAGTACTGAACGCGGCGCTGGTCATCGACGCGCTCGTCGACGTCGTAGAGTCGACCGGTAATGAAGTACTGAGCTCCCATTTGAGCGCCGTAGTGAGCGACTTGAGTGGGATCGTAGGCGTCGGCTTGCTGGGCCTGGACTTCTTCGATGAGATCGGGCTGGTCGCGGTGACTGATCACGGCGGCGCCGGTGCGATTAACGAGGTCGGTTTCGTAGCGGCTCAGCAAGGTGTCGAGTTGGTTTTCCAGGTGCTGGCCGGTTTCGTTGCGCATGGGGAAGATGGCGACGTTCGATTCTTCGGCATCCCAGGTACGGGCAATGCGGCTGTTGAGCATCTCATGGATGGTGTCTTCATAGAGTCGGTCCAGATCCTCGCGATCAAAGCGCAGGCTCATGGTGTAGCCGTCCATGCGCGGCTCGTCGGTGTCGCGGACGTATTTGGGGCTTCCGCAACCGGCGACGAAGAGCAGAGAACCACCGACCAGGGCGATTAAGAATAGACTGAGGGTATAGGCATGGTTCTTCACGGCGAAACGCTCCTTCCACAAAGGCTTTTTAAGGTTCATGAACGGGTCCAACGTAATACTGTTCTGGGGGTTTGTGCAACCTCTTTTAGAAGAGGGGGCCAATGGACCCGGGCGGCTTCAGGGGAACAGACGAACGGGGGGGGGACCTTATTCAAATGAACTTCGAGGTTTGACGAAGGATGCTGGGGGTGAAAAAAGCGTAGCCCATAGAGATGGATGAGCGAGGAGATGGACGATGAGTGACGAAGGGTATCAATGGTTGCGCGAGAGCCCGGTGGGGCAGGTCATGAGGGCGGTGTTGAGCAAGGGCTTGGGCTCGTTGCCACGCAACCTGCGTCGGGCGCTGATGCAGGAGGATGTCTCGCGGGCGTTGGCGATGGCCAACGAGGCCTACGGGCGTTCGGCGTCCACCGATCGAGACGACGCTCTGATCTACGCCGTGTTATTGATCGAGCGCGGCCTGCTGGATGAGGCGATGGGCGTGATCCGGCGAGCCCTCCAAGAACACGCCCAGGACGTGGGGTTGCAGTTGGTGCAGGTATTGGGGTTGAAACGCCGGGGGGATATCGAGGGGGCGCTTGGGTTGATGGAAGCCCTGGAGTCGGTGAGTGCTCTGGAAGCACGGCATTGGCGACTGATGGGGGATATTTACCTGGATATGGATCGGGAGCCCTCGGCGCGACAGGCCTACGAAAAGGCGTTGGACAAGGGTATGGAGGATCGGGAAGTGGCCTACCGTCTGGCCCATCTCCATGAGGAACAGGGCAATCTCGACGGAGCGGCCCATTATCAATGGTTGGCCGCCAACTGGGCCGGCGACAGCGCCATGATGTGGGAGATGGCGGCCGAGTTGTGCTACGAGGTGGGGCGCGTCGAGGAGGCCGTGGAGGGCTACCAGCGCCTGACGGGCTTTCACCCCCAGGATCCGCAGAATTGGTTCATGCTGGGCCTGAGTAAGTGGTACGTCGAGGATCTCAAAGGGGCAGCCAAGGCCTTTGAGCGGGTGGTTGACCTGCATCCGACGCATTTGGTGGCCTGGCGGCAATTGGGCACGGTGGAGTTGGAATTGGGCCGCGGGGAGCGGGCGCTCTATGCCTTTGAGCAGGCCCTGGATATCGATGATGGCGATCGGGAAGCCCTGATGGGGGCCACCCTGGCCTCTCGAGAAATTGGGGATGTGGAGGCGGCGCTGGGATGGGCGGAACGGGCGCGTGACGTGGCGCCACAAGACCGGGAGATCCAACAGCTCTATGCCGTGGTGATCTTGGATCGGGGAAAGAGCCAACAGGCGGTGGAGCTATTGGAAGAGCTGTGTGGCGATCAGGGGGCGATCCAGAGCCCGGAGTGCAGGGGCGCGTTGGCGGTGGCCCACCTGTTGGAGGGGAAGGTGGAGCGATCGATTGAAGAAATGGACCAGGCCGTGCGTCAAGATGTAGAGCCCACGTGGGTGATCCGCTTTGCCGAGGGGTTGCTGCGAGCGCGGGGCGTCTCGGCGACGGCCGAATGGCTCGATGAGGTGGAATTGGGGACCCCCGGGTGGCCGCTGGTCAAGGCGATGATGCGATTTGTCTGTGCAGCCCTGAGTGAGGATGCTTCGGCCGCGAAAAAAGCACTCCAGGCATTTGCCGACGGGCTTGAGGGCGCCGATGAGGTGCTCCCGGTGGCCTGGGGACTGGAGGCCTGGGAAGCCCTGTCCTATCGCTTTGAGCGCGCCTACCAGGGCCCCTTTGACGCCCTGTTGGATGTGCTCGAGGGGCGCAGCGACCCCGATGAATTTGACGTTTCACAGTGGACGACGAGGATAATATGAGGCGTGGTCAAATAGTGGTGATGGCCCTGGGGCTGGCGATGGTGGTGGCCGGGTGCAGTGAGCCCAATCCGGCCTATCAGGGAGGCCCCGACCTGCCCGATGAATGCCGAGCTGGAGAGGAGACTCAGACGGTCCTGGAGGGGTTTGAAAGGCCGGATCGCCTCGACATATGGGTGCTGGTCCGCGACGCCGGGGCGTCGGTGTCCTATCAAGAGGCTCTGGCCAATGCGATGAAGCCGGCGCTTCTTCGGTGGGAGGAGGACTACGATATGCGGGTGGGGGTAAGCACCCTTGGATTGGATAATGGGGCGGGCTTGGCGCCGGTGGTCGACGATATCGAGGGCTGCGAGGACAACGGACGGCAGGTCGGTCAATCGGGGCGTGAGGGGTGGGAGGACGTGGTGGCCTGCAATATTCAGCAGGGAAGCGACGGTCCACGGCGGGCCCGCGCATTGGATGTCATCGACGAGGCATTGATCGCTGAACCCTCGACGCTCGATGGCTTTCGCCGCGACGATGCGCGGCTGTTGATCTTGGTGGCCTCCAATCAAGACGACTGCTCGGCCGATGAGTTCGAAGACGATCCGGAGGTGCCGAGCCGCGATCTCTGTGCCTGGCAAAGTGATGATCTTCGCGATGTGGAATCGGTGGTCGAAGACCTTCAGGAGACGTCGATGGCCGCTCAGGGGGGGATCTCGGTGGCGGCGATCAGCGGTCCTCCGACGCAAGTGACCTATGAAGAGGGCGAGAGTGTGCGCAGCGTCTGCCAGAGCACCCTTGGGAGCAGCTATCCGTCGCCTCGCCTATTCGAGATGGCTCAGCGCATGGGGGGAGACGGGCATTTCGAGAGTGCTTGCGTCTTCGACCTCGATGGAGCGATGGGCACGATCGGCGATCGACTGGTGAGCGATGACGAGGTGGTGTTGTGCACCGAGCGGCCCATGGCCCATGAGCCCCTGGAGGTCTTGGCCATCGATGAGGATGGCGAGGCCGAGCCCATGGTAGTGGGGGAAGACCTGACGATCATCGGCGCCGACCGGGGCTGTCCCGACGGTGGAATCGCCATCAGTGCCCGGGCGGATCGGGTGCCGGCATCGGTGGAGATGACCTACTGCGCTCTTTAAGACGATATTCTTAGATTTTTTAGGCAAGGGCTTGACATTGGCAAGCAGCGGTTTACGTTGCCCGCCGTGACAATGATGCATGATCGATAGACGTAATCACTGGGTTCGATTTTTCTCGACGAAGAGAGGATAAAATGGCTGGAGAACACACACTTCCGGAACTCAATTATTCCTATGATGCGCTGGAGCCCTTCATCGACGAGCAGACGATGAAGCTGCACCACAGCAAGCACCACCAGGGCTACGTCAACGGCCTCAACGCTGCGGAGAAAGCGCTGGCGGAAGCCCGTGAAAGCGGTGATTTCGGCGATATTCGCAAGCTGGAGCGGTTGGTGGCTTTCCACGGCTCGGGTCACTTCAACCACTGCCTGTTCTGGCAGAATATGATCCCCGCCGACGACTACACCGATCCCAGCGGCGATCTTCTCACGCAGATCAAGAAAGACTTTGGAAGCCTGGACGGCCTCAAGGCGCAGTTCGGCGCGGCCGCCAAGGCGGTCGAGGGCAGCGGCTGGGGCATCTTGGCCTGGCAGCCGGCGGGCGAGCAGTTGGTGACGCTGGCGGCGGAGAACCACCAAAAGCAGACCCAATTCACGGCCATTCCCGTGCTCGCTCTCGACGTCTGGGAGCACGCCTATTACCTCAAGTACCAGAACAAGCGCGGCGACTACGTCGACAACTGGTGGAATATCGTCAACTGGGAAAACGTGGCCGAGCAATTCGCCAACGCCACGGCCTATGAGTTCAAAATGAGCTGATAGACCACCCGTTGAAAAATGAACGCCGCCTTCCTGAATGGGGAGGCGGCGTTTTTTTGTGGTCTAAGTGGAGGTGGCTCAGGGGGGGGTCGGGAGCCAACCGAGTTCGTCGAGATCCAGATCGGCCCCGCCGGCGTGCCATAGGCCCGTGGCCGCCATCAGTCGCAGGGCAAAGCGATCGCTTTTGAGGTGGTTGCGAAAGACCGCAAGGTGGTCCGTGGGGGCGGTATCGATGAGGTGGGCCAGGTAGACGTAACGGGTATAGGAGTCGGGGTTTTTCTGAATGACCTCTTCAAAGACGCCATCGTCGGAGGCGCGGAAGAGGAGGAAGGCCGCAAGACTCTGGATACGCGCCACCTGGGCATGGGTCTCGTCGTCCAGATCGGCCGTTGAGGGCTGATGGGTGGCCAAGAATTCCAGGCGCTCTCCCAGTGGGCTGAGTACGGCGAGTTCCTCGTCGCTGAGCAGTGTTTCCTGAAGGATCTTGAGGGTGTCCTCCACGTCATCGAGGTCGTCGCGGTGGAGCCGGTCGTCCAGGTACTCCATAAATTCGTCGAGGAAGCGGTGAGAGAGGATGGTCACGGCGCGGCGCTGAGTCTCCAGGTCGTCGCGGCGCAGGGTGCGAAAGAGGGTGGAGGCGCGGGCGTCTTGGCGTTCGCCGTAGAGGTCGATGGCCTGTCGGCGAATATCATCGTTGGCGTCGGCCGTATCCGCCCGAAGGGTGATGGTGATCTCGGGACTGGGGTTGGCCGAAATGGCCTCCAGAATCGTCATATGGTCGGCGACGTCGGCGTCGTGGAGGTGGGCCTGGGCAGGGGCGATGAAGTCGTCATCGCCGAGGGCGACCAGACCGAGCACGGCCAACTGAAGGAGCTGGTCATCGATGGGGTCGTCGGGGATGCCCAATTCGTCGGGGTCATGGGCGCCAACGCTCTGGAGGATGTCGGCGAAGACGGGGGCCGCAGAGGCCGCCCGGGCTCGCAAGAGGAGTTCGGCGGCGTGGCGGCGCTTTTCAATGGACCTGCTGTCGTCTTGTAGGATATCCAAAAAGCGCTCGGCGCGGCCTTCTTGGCCGGCCTCAAGGAGGCGGCGAAGGGCCAAAGACGCCACCTCCAGGTCGTCATCGTCGACATGATGTCCGAGCTTTGGGTATAGATCTCTCTCCAGATGTTCCTGGTCGCCCTCTTCTTCGGCGGCTTCAATCTCAGCGAGTAGGCCGCGCTCCAGAGAGAGGCGGCGTAGAGAGGTGTCCGAGGAGCGCTGAGCACGCTCCAGCATGGTATTTCGCAGCCGGGAGTTGTCGCTATCAGCGCTCAGGTGGAGGACTTGTCGGCGTTCGTCGGCGTCGCCCTGGTTATAGATCAGCATGGCGCGGTCGCGTGCCCGGGAGGCGTCGTAGTGAATCAAGGTATCGAGGGCCGCCAGGCGCACCATGGGATCGGGATCGCGGGTCAGCGGATCGGCAAACTCGGCCAGCCGAGGATCGTCGGCAGTGGCCAGGGCGCGAAGTGTTTCGGCGCGCACGTAGGGGTCGGCCTCCATCTCGAGACCCGTTCGGTAGATGTCGACCGCGATGCGGGCTTCATCGTCGGTGATGGTGTCGCTCTGGCAGCCCAGGCCAAAGGTGGCGCCCAAGAGGGCGAGGAGAAGTCCCGCAGCGGTCGTCAGGCGGTGATGGCGGTTCATTGTCCAGCCCAGGTGCGGTGGCGTTCCATCCAGATGACGATGTGGCTGAGGACGGTGGTCCAACGGCGTTCGTTGAGGAGTTCGTGGAATAGATCGGGGTAGACCTCGAGCTCGCGATCCATGGAGCCCAGCGTGTGGAAAAAGGCCTCGGTGGCGCCGGCATCGACGATGCGATCGTCGCCGCCGAGCACGAAGAGAAAGGCCTGATCGAGGTCGGCAGCCCGGGCCTTTAGGTCGGCGCTGGCGCGCTCCATCTCCAAAAACCAGCGGGCGTTGGCCTCGCCGAAGACCAGCGGGTCCTCGTCGTAGTCGCGAACCACGGAGTTCAAATGGCTGAGGTGGGCCGAGTCGACGCCCGAGGGCAGCGAGAGGGTGGGCACCCACTTGCCGGTGAGTCGGCCCAGGCCCTGTTTGATGGCCGAGACATCGGCCGCCAGCTCGATGAGTGGGTTGCTGAGGATAAAGCCCGTGATATTCGCCGGCTTGCGAAGGGCGTAGCGTAGGGTGACGAGGCCGCCATTGGAGTGGCCGAGAAAAAAGAGGGGGCCGTCGCCGAAGCGGTCCAGGGCGCGGCGCTTGAGCAGCGATAGGTCGTCGGCGTAGCGCGCAAATTGCTGGACATAACCGCGGCGACCCGTGCTTCGGCCGTGGCCGCGCAGATCAATGGCGATGACGTGATAGCCCACGAGCGCCAGGGCGGAGGCGACGTGATGAAAGCGAGCGCTGTGTTCATGATAGCCGTGAATCAAGGCCACGGTGCCGCGGGGGGAGGTGACGGTGGTCTCCCAGCTTTGCCAGAAGATCTGTTGCCCGTCGGTGGTGGACCAGAAGCCCTCGTGGTGCTCCACAGCATCGGGAAGATGGCGGGCGGCCGGCTCCAGGTTATCCCAGAGAGAGAGATCCAGGGTTTGTCGATTCAGCGGGGGTTGGCCCATGGTCGGTGGCTCGTCGTGCGGTGGTAGTGGATGGTGTCGGAGCTAAGGTCGCCCAATCATACGAAGGAGATCGGTGCGGACACAAGGGTTGGCGCTTGTCGAGGTCCAACCATTCGTTATAAGAATCGCCACCGACGGGCGAAAACTTCTGTTCAACTACGGACGAGAGCTCCATGAATATTGATGATAGCTATGAGCCGACAACGGTGGAGTCGGGTTGGTACGACTTCTGGATGGAAGAGGGCCTATTCGAGGCCGACGAGAGCAGCGATCGCGATCCCTATACGATCGTGATTCCCCCGCCGAACGTCACGGGCAGTCTGCATATGGGACACGCCTTGTTTGTGACGCTGCAGGATATGCTGGTGCGTTGGAAGCGCATGGACGGCTATGAGGCCCTGTGGCTCCCCGGCACGGATCACGCCGGCATCGCCACCCAGGTGATGGTGGAGCGCCAACTGGCCAAAGAGGGAACGGATCGCCATGAGCTTGGGCGTCAGGCCTTTTTGGATCGCGTCTGGCAATGGAAAGATGAAAAGGGCGGCCGCATCACGGAGCAGCTCAAGTATATGGGCGCCTCCTGCGATTGGAGCCGCGAGCGCTTCACCCTCGATGAGGGGCTCAATAAGGCCGTCAAAGAGGCCTTTGTTCGGCTCTATGAAGAGGGTCTGATCTATCGCGGCCTGCGGATGGTGGATTGGGATCCGGAAGGTCAGACGGTGCTGTCGGATCTGGAAGTGGAGCGCGAGGAAGAACAGGGCACCTTCTGGTATCTTCGCTACCCCCTGGCCGATGGATCGGGCCACGTGGTGGTGGGAACGACCCGACCGGAGACGATGCTCGGCGATACGGCGGTGGCCGTTCATCCCTCGGATGAGCGCTACGAGGATATGATCGGAAAGGAGATCGAACTCCCCCTGGTGGGACGCCGGATCCCCATCATCGCCGATGAGATACTGCCCGATCCAGAGACGGGCACGGGAGCCGTGAAGGTCACCCCGGCGCACGACCCCAATGACTTTGCCTGCGGCGAGCGCCACGGCTTGGAGGTCATTCAGGTCATCGGCTTCGAAGCAGAGATCACAGATGCGGCGCCGGAGGCCTTTGAGGGGCTGGATCGCTATGAGGCGCGAAAAAAGGTCGTCGATGGCTTCGACGAGCTGGGGCTGTTGGAAAAGGTCGAAGATCGGCCCTATGCGCCGGGAAGAAGTCAGCGCACCGGCGTGGTGGTGGAGCCGTTGCCCATGAAGCAGTGGTTTGTCAAAGGTGAGCCGTTGGCCAAGCCGGCCATCGAGGCCGTGGAGCAGGGCGACACCAATATCATCCCCGGCGAGTGGAAGAAGACCTACGATCACTTCATGTATAATATTCGCGACTGGTGCATCAGCCGCCAGTTGTGGTGGGGCCATCAGATTCCGGCCTGGTATTGCGACGAATGCGACACCACGATGGTCAAGCGCGAGGCACCGGCGGCCTGCGAGGCCTGCGGCAGCGACGCCCTGACCCAGGACCCGGACGTGCTGGACACCTGGTTTTCCAGCGCTCTGTGGCCCTTTTCCACCCTGGGGTGGCCCGACGAGACGCCAGATCTGGAGAAGTTCTACCCCACGGATGTGCTGGAAACGGGGGCCGATATCCTCTTTTTCTGGGTGGCCCGCATGATGATGATGGGCATCCACTTTATGGATGAGGTGCCCTTTAGCGACGTCTTCCTCCACGCCATGGTGCGCGACAAGGAGGGGCGAAAGATGTCCAAGACGACGGGCAATGTCATCGACCCGCTGCATATGATTTTCGGGGCAAAATCCGAGGATTTGGATGAAGATCTCCACGCCGAGTTGCTCAAGCAATACCCGGAAGGGCTGGACGCTCAGGGCGCCGATGCCCTGCGCTTTACGCTGGCCATCTACGCTGCTCAGGGCCGTGATATCAAACTCGATATCAAGCGCATCGAGGGCTACCGGGCCTTCCTCAATAAATTGTGGAACGCCACGCGCTTTGCCCTGATGAACCTGGAGGATTTTGAGGCGCCGGAGTACGCGACCTACGAGTCCGCGAGCCCCGGGCAGCTGCCCATGGATCGGTCAGCGATGAGCGTGGCCGACCAATGGATCGTCAGTCGCCTCGACGAGACGGTTCAGCGAGTGGCCAAAGGCATGGAGGCCTTCCACTTCAATGACGTCGCCGAGACGCTCTATCAATTCGTGTGGCACGAGTTCTGCGACTGGTATATCGAGCTGAGCAAGCCCACGCTCTACGATGATAGTGCGGAAAATGAGGCCCAACGACGGGCGACCCAGGGCACGTTGGTATATGTGCTGGAGACCATTCTTCGGCTGATGCACCCCATTACGCCCTATATCACGGAGGAGATCTGGCAGAGCCTTCCCCTGGGCGAGGATGCGCCGAAGAGCGTGATGATCGCCGCCTTCCCGGCGTCCATCGCCGGCGAGGAAGAGCGCGACGGGGCGGCGACGATGGCCACCAATATCGAGCTGATTCGGGCCATCCGCGGCATCCGAGGAGAGACCAACGTCAAGCCCCACGTGGTCATCGACGAGGTCTATGTGGCCAGCAGCGACGCCGACGCTCTGGCGGCCGTGAAGCAAGGAGCGGCCTATGTAGAGGACTTGGCCAAGGTGGAGACCATTCGCCTGGTGGAGGCGGCGGAGCTGGAATCGCTGGAGGCCGCTGCCACCGCCATGGCCGGTGACTTATCGATCCGCATCCCGCTTGCGGGCCTCATCGATATCGCCGAGGAGCGGGCTCGGCTGCATAAGGAGTTGGAGCGCGTCGACGAGGATATCGCCCATGTGTCGGGCAAATTGTCCAACGAGGGCTTCGTCAATAACGCGCCGGAGGCCGTGGTTCAGAAGGACCGCGATAAGCTGGCGCGCTACGAGGACGAGAAAGCAACGCTCCAGGACAGCCTGGCTGAACTTGAGGAATTGGCCAAAAGTGGCTAATACTGGCCAATCATCGGGCATCTGGGCCCACTCAACTTTTGGCACCTCATGGAGCAGCAAGATTTCTGGCAATGGGCGGAGGCAGATAGCGCCGGGAGCGCCGGAGAGGGAAAATTAGACCTCTCGGAGCTCCCCGCCGATCTTCGCCTGGAGGTTCGGGAGGCTCAGCGCCTGCACGAAGGGCTGAGCCGCCACCTGGGTCCAGTGTATCTGACCTTGACCGACAATCGTCGACGCATGGTCAGTGCCCGAAAAAAGAAGGGGCGCTTTATTCTGAGGCTCCATCATATGTTTGTGGGCTGCGACGCCGAGACGGCGGAGGCGTTGACCTATCTGGCCCGCGGCGAGGAGATGGAGCGCGCCCGGGACGCGATCAAGGATTATATCGCCAGAAATCGCGATGAAATCTCCTTTGATGTCGATCCGGAAGAGCTGCGAGCCGAAGGGGTGATCCACGACCTGGAGCCCTTTCTGGACAAGTGGAAACGCCGCCTGGACGATGAGGCCCTGGAAGAGGTCCAGGTCACCTGGGGGCGCTACGGACGGGGACGGCGGAGCATCCGCTTTGGAAGCTACGACTTCGACCGCCAACTCATCCGGGTGCATCCGGCGCTGGATCAGGAGTGGGTGCCCCCGTTTTTTGTGGAATTTATCGTGTACCATGAATTGCTTCATGCCCTGCATCCGCCGAAGCAAGGGCAGAGTCGGCGGATCGTGCACACCCCGGAATTTCGAGCCATGGAAGAGCGCTTTCCTCGTTACGAGGAGGCGATGGCCTGGGAGCGACGTCATCTCTCGCGGTTTTTGGAGCGCTAATGAAAGGCATGAAGAAGGCATGGAGGCAGGCGCTGGCGTTAGGTGTGATGCTGGTGGTGGGATGGGGCGTGGTCGGATGCGATCGCGACGAGGACAGCAGCACCGAAGAGTCGACGGTCGATGAGGAGGAGACGATCGCCGAGGATCCCTATGAGGATCTGGAGGATATCGAAGAAGTAGAGCCCCAAGATCTGGGTCCTGAGGCGCCAACCCTCTATTTTACGTCCGGGCTGAGCGGGTATACCGAGCCCTGTGGATGCACGGCCGACGTGTTGTTGGGCGGCATCGACCGCATCGCGGCGTTTATGCTCGATAGTCGCCAGCTCCACGAGGAGGTGGCCCTGATCGACGCCGGCGATTGGATCTTTGAGTTCGATGAGATCTCGGAATATATGGAACCTCAAGAAAAGGCGAAGGCCGAGGTGCTGGCCGATGCCCATCGGCGAATGGGCACGGAGTTGTCGGTGCCGGGTTCCAAAGATTTGACGATGGGCGTGTCGTTTTATCTGGAGATGATGGAACGGGCGCAGATGGAGCCCCTGGCGGCCAACGTGCGTTTGCGGGGCGAGGGTCTGGAAGGGGTGCGATCGATGGACTTTGAGGGCCAGACGGTAGCGGTGGTGGGAGCCCTGGATCCGGAGAGCATCGATCGGGAGATCGATGGATTGGAGATCGATGATCCCGGGCCCGCCGTAGAGGCGGCGATCGCGGAGGCCGGCGCCGATACGGTGGTGTTGGTCTATCAAGGTGACCGATCGGCCGCCGGGGAATTGGTGGAGGCCGTCGAGGGGATCGACTTCGTGATCGTCGGTCATAATCCCCGTCGACAAAACGCCCCGCACGCGGTGGCGTCGAGCCATCTATTGGAAGCCTACGACCAGGGGCGCTATGTGGGCCGGCTAAAATTATACCGACCTCCGGAGATCGAAGAGCCGGGCTTTGTCGATGGACGGGCGGCCGTCCAGGAGCAGCGGCGGGTGCTGGAGTCGGAGTTGGATCGGGTGCGCGCCGATCTGCGACGCCTCGATCTTCGCACGGGCGGTCGGGAGACGGACCTGACGGAGCGGTTGAGTCAGCGGGTCGAGGACCTGGAGGAACGGCGCTCCCGACTCATGCGCGAGGGCATCGAGATCCCCGAGAACCGACGGGCCTTCCTATATGACCTTATCCCCATGGAGCCCGGTCTGCGCCTGGATGACGAGATCCGGGATCGGCGCATCGCGTTCAATAAGAGCCTGGCCGAACTCAACGCCGATATTGAGCGCGACCCCATCCCCGTCGAGGAGGGAGAGCCCTTTTTCGTCGGTCAGGCGGAGTGCGCCACCTGCCACGGTGAGGCCTATGAGTTTTGGGAAGATACGGCCCATGCCTCGGCGGTGGAAACCCTGGAGGTGCGCCATAAGCAATTCGACCAGAATTGCATCGGCTGCCACGTCGACGGGTGGGAGCAGCCCGGGGGAAGCGTTCTGGGCAATATCGAGTACGAGGCGGAGATCAACGGCCGGGAGTTCGTCAAGGATCTCCACGAAGTGGGTTGCGAGAGCTGTCACGGAGCGGGATCGAATCACCTGCTAAACCCGCTGGATGAAGCGGGGGAGCCCCAGCATATTACCCGGTTTCCCACCGAAGAAAACTGCGTTACCTGCCACGTGCCAGACCACTCCCCGACCTTTGATTTCGACGTCTACGTCGAGCAGATCACCGGGGAGGGACACCGCTACCGAGGCAGCGACGAGTGACCGTCGACGGGGTGGATCGCTTGCAGGCGCCCGATAGTTGTGGGAATTTGTCGGGGCGTGTGTACAATTTGGGACGCCGTTTGCTGAGTGGATTCAATGGGCGATGGTGGGGCTGGAGCTTCGATGTTAAAGCGATTTTTAAAACTATTTCAAAATGACGAAGAGCCCCCCACAGAGGGGGTGGACCATCCCCACCAGGATCAGGTTGATCGAGGGGATGGCCAGACCTACCTGGCCTTTCTTTTCCAGTCCATCATGCCCCGGGTGGAGAGGCGCCTGGAGGCTTATCCGGAGACTGACCCCACCCTGGAGGTGGCGACGGGGTTGTTATGGGAATTATTTCCCGATCGATGGGAGGAGGTGGAGGGGCCTTTAATCGATGAGTTTACGCCCACGCCGGCGCCGCCGGCGCCGCCCACGGCCCAGGGGCCTCCGACGCCCCCGGGCGGGGACAAAGAGGGGCAGGATGCGGAGACGGACGAGATCGACGAGGTCTCGGAGGCAAGCCAGGAGAGCCAAGAGCAGCCTGAGTCCCATGAGTTGAGCGACACCTCGGAGATCGTGGACGTCGATGCCCTGGGGGCCACGGAGGAACAGAGCGAGGAGGGCGAGACGGCAGCCCCCGCGGGGTTCGTCAGTGCCCTCGACGAAACCGCGGAGTTTGCCCCGCCGAGCCTGGATGATGGGCCGCTGGAGTCGCCGTGGCCCATGGACCTCGATGAAGAGGCGGTCCTTCAGGGGGCTCGCGTGCTCCTGGCCGTGCTCTTGGACAACGACCGGTTGCCTGAATCTCGGCAATTGGCGGTGGTCGATGTGGTCATGGCCGCCGAACTGTGGATTCGGTTGATGGCTCGAGCGGTGGACGTCAATGAGCGGGTCCAGAATCTGGCGCGCCTGGTGGAGCAAAAATTTGAGAAAAACCAGTTCAGCCAGGCCCGATTGCTCCTGAAGCTATTTCCCTCCAATCGGCCGACCCAGGTCAATAATGACCGGCAGCTATTCTTCGAGGAGATGATCTATCGAATGGGGATTCAGCGCGGTGGGTTGAGCGGGGGGGGCGAGAGCCTTCCGGCGTCGCTGGAGGCCGCGGACCTCTCCGACGACGACGGCACGCGCACCCGGCTGAGCCAATTGGCCGAGGAGATGGGCATTGAAATGTACGTCTACACCCGCAAGCCCGGCGACGTGGAGCGGTGGAACGAACTGGCGTCGGTGTGCAGCAACCAGGCGGCGGCCGAGGCGCTGGTGGAGCGCATCCCCCCGCGGCGGTGGCGGCGCATTGAGGCCCGGGGAGAGCGCACGGTGGCCACGGCGCTCCGCGAGCACCTGGTGCGACCGATGGCTCGCGAGGTGGTCATCGGCCATATCAAAACCTGCTATTTTATCCTTCGGGCGGTGGGCGATACGGGGCTGGAGAATTATCTGGACGCATTCTTCGACTGGTCGCAGACGCAGTGCGAGGTCGACGCCACGGCCTACCTTCCGAGGTTGCATAGCCAGGTCCAGGAAAATCAGCGGTTGGTCGACGATATTTTTGCCGAGATCTATGACGAATATTACGGGGCTCAGATCGCCGACAGGTTGGACGGTTTGGACGACGAAGCGATGGCCGAGGCCTTCGAGATGGCCATGGGCACCATTGCCGGGGTCGACGTCACGGATGTGCCAGAGGGGCAATTCGACCTGGGAGCCCTGGTCCTGGACGCCCACCTGGGCCTGGATTATCCCACTGGCGCCTTCGCCTTTAAACTCCATCGCCTGACCTGAGCGCCACCTTCGATCATAGGCCTCCAGAAAAGAGAACGAGCGAGGTAAAGACGAGGAGGACGAAGCTCAACTTGAGCAGCGATGAGATGGCCATGGTGATAACTCCTTGGTCAATGGCGCAATGAGGGCGGCGACTACAGCGGCAATAGCGTGCTCAGCACCAGCGTGGCCATGGCGAAGATGGACAGCATGGCCAGCCAGCGGTGAGCCCAGGATGATGTCATGATTCCCCCCTTGGTTGGGTGTGTGGACGACGAGCGATGATGCTTCCTAAAAGATAGACGCCCGGGGGGGACCACCAAGGATATCGCCCGGCGATGACAGGGGCCCGCCGGGGGTGTTGACCGCCCATGGGGCCTCTCTTATGGTGGCGCCGGTTGTCGCCACGCGAAATCGGTCGAGAAGCCATCATCGTGGAGCGCACCGCCCATTTTTACGAGCGCATTCTTTAGAGGCGTAGTCTATCGACCTTAATCAGTTACAGTAGGGAGTCACAATGAGCCAGAAAGTCACTTTGATTCGCGGCGACGGCATCGGACCGGAGATCGTTGATGCAACGGTGCGTGTATTGGAAGCCCTGGACGCCGGGTTGGAATGGGAAGAGGTGCGGGCGGGGTCCGGCGCCTTTGAAGACCTGGGCACGCCGCTTCCGGAGGAAACCCTGTTGAGCATCGGCCGCAATAAGGTGGCCCTGAAGGGACCGCTGGAGACGCCGGTGGGGACTGGCTTTCGCAGCATCAACGTCGCCATTCGCAAGCATTTCGATATGTACGCCAACGTCCGCCCGGCCCAGGTGATGCCGGGGATGGACACGCGCTATGCGGACACCGACATCGATATGGTGACGGTGCGCGAGAATACGGAGGGCGCCTACGCCGGCATTGAGCACGCCATTCCCCCCAACCGTGCAGCGGCAGAGACGATTATTTTGTGCACCCGTTGGGCTTGCGAGCGCATCGTGCGCTACGCCTTTGAATACGCCCGTCGAGTAGGCCGCCAAAAGGTCACGCTGGTGCATAAGGCCAATATTCTCAAAGAGACCAATGGCCTGTTTTTGGAGGTCGGCCAGTCCATTGCGCGAGAATACGACGACATCGAGTTTGAGGACCTGATCGTCGACAATATGTGCATGCAGATGGTGATGCAGCCCGAGCGATTCGACGTGTTGGTGACGACGAACCTCTTTGGAGACATCCTCTCTGACCTGGCAGCGGGCCTCATCGGTGGGTTGGGACTGACGCCGGGGGCCAATATTGGCGAAGAAGCGTCGATGTTTGAGGCCGTTCATGGCACGGCGCCGGACATCGCCGGACAAGGGGTGGCCAACCCCACGGCGCTGATGCGCGCGGCGGTGATGATGCTCGATCACCTGGACATGCAGGAAGATTCCAAGCGCCTGGCCACGGCGATCGATACTGTGCTCACCGCTGGTGAGACGGTGACGGCCGATCTGGGCGGATCGGCGACGACCGATGAGTTTACGGACGCCGTCATCGCCGAACTCGGCTAAGGGACGGTCGCGTCCGCGACGCCGAAGCCGCCGCGTTCCCGCTGAGGGAAGGCGGCGGCTGTTTTGGTGGGTTAGCCGAGGATTTTGAGGAATTTTCGGATCACCTTTTTCTCACCGACGGTGGGGAAGTCGATGGTGACCCGAGCCTTGTCTCCGTCGCCGGAGATGGAGAGGACTTCGCCGACGCCGAAGCGGGAGTGGCTGACGGTGGTGCCCGGCGAGACGGTGGAGGGGCGGCCGCTGGAGGAGCCGTTGGACGGCGATGAGGCTTTTCCATCGGCGGGGTCGACGAGACCCCAGTCATCGGGCGGGGCCTGGTTGAAGCTCTGGTCCTCGTCGGTGGGCGAGCTCTGGTCGTAGCTCCAGGCCGGGCGCTGATAGGACGATGACGAGGACGAGGCGTGACGGGAGCGGGATCGGCCGCTGGAGCCAGAAGTACGTTGGGCGTAGTCCAGGCGGCGGGCATCGCTCTGAGAGGATATGTGGAGGTGCTGCTCATCGATGTCCAATAGGAAGCGGCTGGGTTGGGTGCGCTTGTATTGGCCGTAGCGGCGCCGGCGGCGGGCGTTGGTCAAAAAGAGGCGGTTTTTGGCCCGTGTCAGGGCGACATAGGCCAGCCTGCGCTCTTCGGCCAGTTCCTCCTCATCGTTGTCCTCGCCCTTGAGACTGGGGAAGAGGTCGTCTTCCATGCCGACGACGAAGACGGTGTCGAACTCCAGGCCCTTGGAGCCGTGGACGGTCATGAGGGTGACGGCGCCCTGGTAGGGGTCGTCGTCGTCCGGAGCGGCCACCAGGGCCGAGCGATCGAGGAAGGCGCGAAGGAGCAGGGCCGGTTCGGCCTCCAGGAGGGGATCGGTGCTGTCGTCGGGCAAGAGCTGTCGGAGCTGCTGGAGGTCTTCTTCGGTGCGGGCATCGCTTTCGAAGTCGCCGAGGGCGTTGAGGAGCTCGCCGATATGCTCGCGGCGCTCGCGGGCCTGCTCGGGTCCCTCCTTGTCGAGGTGGGCATTATAGTCGATGCGTTCGATGAGTCGGTTGAGCACCTCCATCAACGAGGTGCACTCCAGGAGGTCTTCACGGGTGGCGTGGAGGATGTCCTCGAATTGCTCAAGGCCACGGCGGGAGACGCCGCTCAACGAGCGAAGGGCGTCCACCGCCGGACCCTCCACGGCCGGCGTGGAGAAGAGGTCATGCTGTGGCTCGTCGGCCCGATGGCATAGTTGGATGGCTCCCTGGAGATGGTCCACGCCTTGAAGGTCGGCGGCCCGCTGGAGTTTGTCCCGGGTGGCCTGGCCCACACCGCGGCGCGGCGTGTTGATGATGCGGGCAGTGGCCACGTCGTCGGCCGGGTTCAGGGCCGCTCGAAGATAGGCCAGGAGATCTTTGATCTCCTGGCGGTCGTAGAAGCTGAGGCCGCCGACGATGCGATAGGCCACACCCCACTGGCGAAGCTGCTCCTCGAACATCCGGCTCTGGGCGTTGGTCCGATAGAAGATGGCGAAGTCCTCGGGGTCGGAGCCGCGCCGAAGGTCCTCGAAGATGCGCTCCACCACAAAGGACGCTTCCTCGCGGTCGTCCTGGCCGGTGAAGACGGTGATGGCCTCCCCATCGGGGCGCTCGGTCCACAGCGTCTTGGGGTGACGCCATTCATTTTTGGCGATGATGTCGTTGGCGGCGCTTAGAATGGTGGCCGTGGAGCGATAATTTTGCTCCAGCTTGACGGTGGTGACGTCGTCGAAGGCCCGGTCGAACTCCAGGATATGAGAGGCGTCGGCGCCGCGCCAGCGGTAGATCGATTGGTCGTCGTCGCCCACCACGCACAGGTTGTCGTGGGTGGAGGTCAGGTGTTCCAGAAGCTCGTATTGGGCGGGGTTGGTGTCCTGAAATTCATCGACCAAAAGGTAGGTCCACTGGTGGCTGAGCCGGCGGGCGATGTGGGGATGGTCGCGAAACAAGACCAGCGGCTGGAGGATGAGGTCGCCAAAGTCGACGGCGTCGGCGCGAAAAAGGGCCTGTTGGTAGTCCTGATAAAATTGGGCCTTCGCCTCGTCGCCCGGCGTGTGGGCGGCCTCTAAGACCTGACGCGGGGTGTGGCCGCGGTTTTTGTGGCGATCGATAAAGGCCTGGCGTTGGCGGACCTCGGCGCGTTTTTTGGACAGGCCTTGCTTTTCCAGGATGGACTTGATGAGGCGGCGCTGGTCGGCGGTATCGTAGATGGAGAAATGCCAATCGAGGCCGATTTTTTTGGCGTAGCGCCGAAGGAGACGGGCGCCCATGCTGTGGAAGGTCGAGATATGGATTTGAGAAGAGGCCCGTTCATCGGCCACCAGGCGATCGACGCGCTCTCGCATCTCGGCGGCCGCGCGATTGGTAAAGGTCACGGCGGCGATGGCCGTGGGGTGGACGCCGTGGGCCTCGATGAGGTGCGCGATGCGATGGGTCAGTACCCGGGTCTTGCCACTGCCGGCGCCGGCGAGCACCAGCAGGGGGCCGTCGCGGTGGAGCACCGCCTGACGCTGAGGGGGGTTAAGGGCGTCGAGCCAATCAGGGGAGCGATCGTTCATGGGATCCAGGCATTGCGTGGTCTAAAGGCCGGTGAGCGTCGCCGTTGGTTATGCCGAGGAGTGGCGTTTCAGACAAGGGTGTGGCACCAATGGCCATTGCCAATCGCGGGGTCCAAGGCTTAGAGTTGGACGGAGTTGACCGGGGCCTCCTGGGTAGGCCTTTCGTAGACCTCTCGGGGGATCGCAGGAGTGATTCAGTTCAGGAGATTGCATGCCCATTGAAGCCTTCGATGATCGCGACGAGTTGCGGCAGTTTTTGATCCAAGATCGGCTGGCCAACGCCTATCTGTTGGGCAACCTCGATCCGGCCTATTTCCAGTTTTGCGAGTGGTTTGGCGCTCGCGACGACGATGGGGAGATCGCCAATCTGGTGCTGCTGTATACGGGGTTGAGTCTGCCCGTGGTCTTTATGAGCGGGAGCGGGGAAAATCTGGAGCAATTTCTCCAGGAGCTTAAATCGGTGTTGCCGGAGCGCTTTCACTTTCACGTGGTGGAAGAGCAGATGAGCCCGGTGCAGACGGTCTTTGATCTGGAGGAGGCCTCGCCGATGATCCGGATGGGGCTCGATGAGGAGCGCTTTGAGGGCGTGGAGGCCGATGACCGGGTTCAGCGACTGGGCCATCGGGACACGGCGGCCATCATGGAGCTCTACGAGCACTACCCGGATAATTTCTTTGAGCCCCACCAGTTGGAGACCGGGCTATATTACGGGATTCGAGAGGGCGATGAGATCATCAGCATGGGCGGGGTGCACGTCGTCAGTGAGGAATACGACGTGGCCGTATTGGGCAACCTGGTCACCGATCGGGACCACCGAGGCCAGGGGCTGGCGACGGTGGTCACGGGCAAGCTTATTGAGGAGCTCTTTGAGCAGGTATCGCTCCTGGCCCTCAACGTGGGGCAGGACAACGAGCCGGCGGTGCGCCTCTATAAATCCTTTGGGTTCGAGGCCAATAATATCTTCTACGAGGGACGCCAGGAGGCCCCTGGCGCCATGTAGGCATGGTCAGCGAAAGAGGCCGGGGCGTTTTTTATGGTGACGGCGCTCCGAGGCTTCTTTGTCTTCTTTGCAATCGATGCATAGTTGGGCCATCGGGCGGGCCGCCAGGCGGGCCTGGCCGATGGGTTCATCGCACTCGATGCACAGCCCGTAGGTGCCCTCGGCGATCTCGTCGAGGGCGCGGTTGATCTGATTGAGGAGGTTTCGCTCTCGGTCTTTGAGGCGCATCTCCGTGGAGGTGCCCTGTTCGTCGGTGGACTCATCGATGGAGTCGCCGATACGCTCCGGGCGGTCTCGTAGCTCCAGGCGGGCCCGGCGATTATTGCTGACAATTTCGGCGCGCCGTTGCTGGAGTTGCTGGCGTCGCTCGTCGAGAAAGTCGTCGTTATAGGGGGTCATGGTATCTCCTTAAGGCAGGGATAGCTCGGCCGGCGGGGCATCCGTGAGCCATGAACGTAGAGGAATCTAAGGACGAAGCGAAGGGGGCAAACCGATGGGCGTGGTCGCTGGGAGGAATGGATGGGGTGTGTTATAAATGAGGAGAAGAAATTGGCGCCCTAGGAGCATCCTTTCAATGGGGATCACCCGGGGCATTCAGGAGGCGCAAGGGTCGGTCTCCGATCGTTCCGACCAGAGCCGCGCGTCGGGTGGTAAAGCCCCGGGCGTTGGGTCACTTCGCAGCCCCTGGAACTCGTCAGGCAACCATTTCAGTATCTGGTGCACTTTTGCGACGGTCACACAGGAGGTAGCAGTCATGAACAGAGACCATCCGGGGCGGGGTTGATCCCAGCGGCGTCGTCCCCCTTGGGCGGTGGCGTCGCGGCGTGATTTGCTCGGCGACGATGGTGTCGAGGTTCTGTGTGGTCCATGCGCGGAGGGGCGCCGACCGAGGTCTTATGTCGAACGTATTGGTAGTCAACTCAACGCGCGCCGAAACCCGAGTGGCGTTGATCGAAGACGGTCTTCTCAGCGAATTGTATATGGAGCGGCGCCGCGATCGCGGCATCGCCGGAAATATCTATAAGGGAAAAATTCGTCGGGTCATCCCGGGCATGCAGGCGGCGTTCATCAATATCGGCCAAGAAAAGGCCGGGTTTTTGCACGTCAGTGATTTCTACGACTTTGATAAAGACTTAAAAAAGCTGGCCAAAAACCCCGATCAGTGGCCGCCGCCATCGCGGGGAAAGATCAGCAAAAAGATCAATATCTCCGATTGCATGACCGAAGGGGAAGATATTCTGGTGCAGGTCTCCAAGGAGCCCATCGGCACCAAGGGCGCCCGCATGACGGGGCATATCTCCCTTCCCGGTCGCTACGTGGTATTCATGCCCACGGTCAGCCACGTCGGCGTGTCGCGACGCATCGGCAGCGATAAAGAGCGCAAGCGGTTGCGCAAGATCGTGGAGAAGAATCGTCCGAAGGGCACGGGGTTTATCGTCCGCACGGTCAGCGAGGATATCGCCGAGGAGAAGATCCTTCGCGACATGGAGCTATTGGTCAATCTGTGGACCGATGTGCTGGAGCGTTTTAAGAAGGAGAAGTCGCCGTCGCTGCTCAACGAAGAGCCCGACCTATTGCTGCGGGCGACGCGGGACCTGTTTACGGCGGACGTCGAAAAGTTAGTGGTCGACGACCGGCATTCCTATAAGCAGGTCACCGATTTTACCTCTCAGTATATGCCGGGATTCGACGCCGATATCGAGCTCTATAAGCAGACGGAGCCCATTTTTGATGCCTATGGCATTGAGCCCGAGATCGAGCGGGCCCTGGCCCAGGAAGTGGAGTTGGAGAGCGGGGGAAGCCTCGTCTTCGACAAGACGGAGGCCCTGACGGCGGTGGACGTCAACACCGGAGGCTTCACGGGCAAGACCAGCGATCTGGAAGAGACCATCTTGAGGACCAATCTGGAAGCCGCCGAAGAGGTGGTTTACCAGCTCAAATTGCGCAATATTGGCGGGATCATCATCATCGACTTCATCGATATGGAGGACGCCCGAAACCGAGAGCGGGTCTATCGCACCCTGGAGGATGCCCTGCAGGAGGATCGGGTGACCACCAATGCCCTGGCGATCAGTGAGTTTGGCCTGGTGGAGATGACCCGAAAGCGGGTCCGCGAGTCGCTTGGGCAGTACCTGTGCGACCCTTGCCCCCACTGCGAGGGCCGCGGAAAAATCAAGACGAAGGAGACGGTGGCCGCCGAGATCGTTCGCGAGGTGCGGCGAGAGGCGCCGATGATGAACGGCAAAAACATCTACGTCGACGCCCATCCAGAGGTGGTGTCCTACCTGCTGAATGTGGAGCGCACGACCATCCAGGAGCTCGAGAAACTCTTTGAGCGAAAGATCAATCTTCGGGGCATGCGCGACAAGCATATCGAGCGCTTTGAACTCGCCGAAGCGAGGTCATAGCGGCGACCCACTACCCACTAATGAGAGGAGCGGTGATGGAACAGTATATCTGTGCAATCGATCAGGGCACCACGGGCACCACGGCGCTGGTATTGGACCAGGATCTCAAGGTGTTGTCTCGGGTCAACGAGGAATTCGAGCAGATCTTTCCCAAGCCCTCCTGGGTGGAACACGATCCGGAGGCCATCTGGGCGTCGACGGAGTCCACGCTTCGCCAGGCCCTGGAGCGGGCAGACGTGGAGGCAACCCAAATCGCGGCGGTGGGCATCACCAACCAGCGAGAGACGACGGTGATCTGGGACCGGGAGACGGGCAAGCCGATTCACAACGCCATCGTATGGCAGGATCGGCGCACCCGTGGCCGCATCCAGCAATTGGTGGACGACGGCGTGGAGCCCATGGTTCAGCAAAAGACGGGGCTTATCCTGGACCCCTATTTCGCGGGCACCAAGATCGGCTGGATCCTCGACCAGGTCGACGGCGCCCGTGCCCGTGCGGAGGCCGGCAAACTGGCCTTTGGAACCATCGATAGTTTTTTGGTCTGGAAGCTCACGGGTGGAAAGACCCACGTGACGGACGTCTCCAACGCGTCGCGGACGCTGCTGATGGACCTGGAGGGGGTCAATTGGGATCCGGAGCTCTTGGATCTTTTCGGGGTGCCCGAGGCCATTCTCCCGGAGATCGTGGGCAATAGCGAGGTCTACGGGGAGACCACAGGGGTGGCCGGTCTGGCCGATGGGACGCCGATTGCCGGCATGGCCGGCGACCAGCAAGCGGCCCTATTTGGCCAGATTTGCTTTAAGCCCGGCGAGGCCAAGTGCACCTATGGTACGGGGGCCTTTTTGTTGATGAATACGGGGTCGGAGCCGGTGGTCAGCAAGCACCGCATGCTGTCGACGGCGGCCTGGCAGGTCGATGGAGAAATGACCTATGCCCTGGAGGGCAGCGCGTTCATCGCCGGCGCCATGGTCCAATGGCTGCGGGATGGCCTGGGGATCATCGACGAAGCGCCTCAGATCGAGGAGATGGCCCGTCAGGTCGATAGCAGCGGTGAAGTGGTCTGCGTGCCCAGTCTATCCGGCCTGGGGGCGCCCCATTGGAATCCCGGGGCACGCGGCGTGTTGTGGGGACTGACGCGAGGGACGACGGACGCCCATATCGCGCGGGCGGCCCTGGAGGGCATTGCCCTGCAGAACGTCGATATTTTAAAGGCCATGGAGCAGGATTTGGGCGAGGCCCTGAAGGTGCTTCGCGTCGACGGGGGCGCCTGCCGAAATGACCTGCTCATGCAGATGCAGGCCGATTTTCTGGACCGTCAGATCGTGAGGCCCGAGATGATCGAGACCACGGCGCTGGGGGCCGCCCTATTGGCCGGTCTGGGGGTTGGTCTATTTAGTGATCTGGAGGAGATCCGAAAGACCTGGCGCGAGGAGAAGCGCTTCGAGCCCAATATGTCGGTGCCGACCCGGGAGAAGCACCTCAAGTTGTGGAAGGAGGGCATCTCGCGGGTATAAGCGGGAGCGAGGTTTTTAGAGCTCGAGGTCTCGCAGGTGGCCTCGCACATCGATCGTCAGCGCCGGCTCATCGAGTTGGGCCGTGAAGTCGAAGAGGGCCGAGATGGACTCGTCGTCGACGTGCATCACCGATAGAGAGCCCTCGCGGGGTCGAAAGCGGTGGCGCTCGCCATCGTCGTCCACCAGGCTCAACTCGGCCTCGGCGGTGACCTCGTCGCGGTGGTCGCTCAGGTCGTATTCGTCGGGCTGCAGATCGTCGGGAAAGCTAATGCGAAGGGTGGTGGCGTGATCGCCGATCTGGATCACCAGGTGGTCGCCGGCCTCGCGTCGTCGATAGTCGGCGCAGGTGACAGAGGTCTCGCGATCGCCGGAGACCTCAATATGATAGCAGGCATCGCGCACGGCCGGTCCAGAGGACTCGTCGCCGGCGCTGAGCTCCGCGCTCTCCTCGTCGGGCGAGACGTCGTCGGCGGCCGTCGGGGCGCTATCGCAGGCGATGAGCCCCATCGCCAAGAGCATGGCGGCGAGGAGAAAATACTTCGATGGAGATATCATGGTGATATTCGACGATAAGGACGAGGGCCGACAGGCGGTATGGTCGACCCTGGAGGAACGAGGGCAGGCGCGCTTTCCCTTCCCGCCAAAGGGGCGGATCCCCAACTTCAAAGGCGCTGAGGAAGCGGCCAGGCGCCTGATGGAACACCCCCTCTTTGTGAATGCAAAGACGCTCAAGATCAATCCCGATTCGCCGCAGCGCCCACTTCGGGAGGCGGCGTTGAGGGCGGGAAAGACCCTGTTGGTGCCCACACCGCGGCTGAAGGCGGGGTTTTTGCGCTTTGATCCGGACCAGATCGATGAGGACGATATGCGCGACGCCTCTATGATCAGTCGCTGGGGGCCCCACGCCGACTCCCTGGAGCTGGAGGCGATGCCTCCCCTGGACCTCATCGTCACGGGCTGCGTGGCCGTAACGCGCGATGGTGAGCGCTTGGGCAAGGGCCACGGCTATAGCGATCTGGAGTACGCCATCGTTCAAGAGCTGGGTCAGGCGCCGGTGCCGGTGGTGACGACGGTTCATGAGCTTCAGGTGGTGGAGGGCTTTCCCTCCTCCGATCACGACCTTCGGTTGAGTGTGTTGGCGACGCCGGAGCGCGTCATCGATTGCGGCGTGGAGCATGGCGGCCATCAGGGCATCGATTGGTCGCTGATCGATGAGGAGGATGTGGCAGCGATGCCCGTGCTTAAGCAACTAAGCGATAGCCACCGTTGAGCATCCCTGGGGGTTAGCGAGAGGGCACGAAGATCATGGTCGTCGGGAAGCGCTTGAGGAGGTTTCGGTCCACGCTGGGGTAGATGAGGCGCTCCAGGCGTCCCCGCGTGCGGGTGCCGACAAAGGCGGCGTGGGCGTCGCGCTTTTGGACGTATTCGTTGAGCAGGGGGGCCGGTGGCGCCGGGTGAACAAAGGTGGCGTATTGGAGGGCCGGAAAGCGGGTGCTCACCTCGGCCATCATGGATTGCAGTGATTGGCGCATCTCGGCGGTGCGGGCGGCCAGCTCCGAGGAGGAGGAGAAGCGAGACGAGGCAGAGCTGCCGGCCGATAGCGATACCCCGGTGGAGGCGCGGGCGCTGTCCAGGGCATGGACCAGATGCAGGCGGGCGGCGCTGAGATCGGCCATGCGGGCGGCTTCCCATAGGGTCTGCTCCGAGGTGGTGTCGAAGTCCACGCCCACCACCCACTGGGGTTGGGCCGGCCACTGGAGGTGCTGGGGGTGTGCCACCACCAGTGGGCAGTCCAGGGTGTCCAGCAATTGGTGGGCCGTGGAGCCGACGATCAATCGACTCAACCCCTGCACAGAGGTGGCGCCGCAGATCAGGAGGTCGGCGTATTGCTCTCGGCAAAAGGCGGCCAGTTGGTCAGTGGGATTGCCCTCGCGCAAGACGATGCGCACGTCGTCGGTGGGCCGACCGGCGGTGGCGATGAATTCGCGCAATTGATGGGCCAGGCGGTGGCGGGCCCCTCGGTCGCTGAGATCGGAGTCGTAGCCCGGCAGCGAGTGGTGATGGAAGGGGGCGGCCTGGGCAATGACGCTGACGATGCTCAGCGGCGCGCTGAGGCCGCGCTGGCGAAGCCGCTTTCGCAGCGACAGGCCCCAGGAGACGGCGGCGTGAGATTCCAGGGAGAGATCGACGGCGATGGCGATATGCATGATCCTAGCCTCCGGCAACGGCGCGGTGGAAGCTAGAAGATGGACACCGGCGCCGATTGACCAAATCGGCGCCGGTGTCGGCCGGACTCAGGGGCGTGGCCGAGGCCTTACCACTCGTCGGGGAAGTAGCAGGGCTCGCCGTCGCATACGTCGATGATCTCTCCGGTGTCGAAGAAATGGATCATCTGCTCGTTGTGGACGTCGAGGCGTCGGGGCAGACCGTGGGGATCGCCGAGTTCATCCTCCGGGGCCAGGTTGCCCAGCTCCGGCCAGGGGTTGCCAAAGTCGTAGAGGACGACGCCGGAGCCGGCGTGGGGATAGTCGGCGGTGTTCACGCCCCAGGGGGTGCCGCGCTCGCGGTCGTAGGGCTCCAGGATGGGGATGTCGATACCGCTTCGAGCGGTGATCTCCTTGGTGACCACGGCCACCTGGTAGTCGCCCTTGGCGGCGGCGAAGAGGCCGTAATTGGGCGAGTGCCCCTCGAAGGGCTCGGCCGTCAAGCGGCGCAGGTAGCTGATGGGGTCGATCTTGTCCCACATCAATTGGATGGCGATCATGGCCATGCCCTGGTCGATGCGCTCGGAGAAGCCGCTCTGCAAGACGAAATCATAGACGCCATAGTAGTTGGAGGAGCGCTCCATGAGCATGGAGTAATTATGGCCGGGAACGCCGAAATGGCCGTGCTGGATCAGGGGGTCGACGGCCACGTGGGTGACGCCGTAGATACCGCCCTGAGAGATTCCGGAATAATAGATGCGCTCATCGTCGACGACGATATCGGCGTCGATGTCCAGGTCCTCGATGCCCTCGAACATGCCCTGGGTCAACAGCACGTACTCTAAGACGCCCTGGTGCATGCGGTCGACTAACTCCTCAAAGTAGGTGGGCTGCTGAAGGGCCTCGATGGCCTGAGGGACGTCTTCGTCGGAGAAGCCGATAAAGTCAGCGCCGAAGAAGATGAGGTCGTTTTCATTGGCTATGCGCTGATTAAACCCGCCGCTGACCTGGCTTCCGCTGCCGAGCATGCCGTGGCCGTATTTGACGAGGCCGTGGGGCGTGCCGTCGACGGCGGAGTGGGGGATCTGAAGGTAGAAGTCAGCTTCCCGCCAGCCATTTTGGGTGGGGTTGCCATCGTCGTCGCGATGCATCAGCCAGGCGTCCTGGGAGGTGCGGTCGGACTCCTCCATGAAGTGAGGCACCTGGAAGGTACCCTCGATCTCAAAGGCGATATGGTCGTGCTCTTGTGGCGTGTGGGCCTCCACGTCCTCGATGGTCAGCTCGATGCCCTCGTCGTCGGCGATGGCCAGGCCCTGATCGATGATGGACAGCAGTTCGCCGTGGAGGCCGTCGCTGCTGCCGGTGTGAAAGTCCCAGGCCAGGGTCAGGTCGTCGGTGTCGACGTCGGCGTCTTCCAGGAGGTCGAAGATTTCGTTGAAGCGGTTCTGGCGCGGATCCTCGGAGTCGCCGGCTAAGAAGGCCTCAAAGGCGTCGGAGCGCTCGATGGGATCGCCGTCGGTGGTCTCCAGGTTCCTAAAGGCGACGACGTAGCGCGTATCCTCTTCCAGGATCACTGCCGGGCGAAGATAGAGGATTTGCTCCCCGGGATCGGTGGCCTGGGCATCCAGTTCGGCCCAGAAGGGGATGGGCTCCAGGCCGTCGTCGGTGACCTCGAAATAGAGCGCCGTGCGCTCCTCGTCTTCCACCGAGGGAGCCAGATTGTCTTCCGTGGGCATGCCGTCGATGTCGACGTTGGGAAAGAGGGTGGCCACCGGGGTGCCCAACCCATATCCGTCGAGGCGCCGATAGGCGTCGGGCGAGATGGCGCCACCGGCACTGCTGATGGGCAGACTCTCCTCACCAAAGCCCAGGGTATAGCCCGTCTCCCGATCGCTATCCTCCTCCAGGTAGAGGTTGGAGGGCCAGGGCATGGAGCAATACTCCGGCATCAGATCATCGCACTCGCTATCGGGATCGCCGGGTTCCTGATTATTGGGCTCCGGCTCCTGGTTATTGGGCTCCTGGTTATTGGGTTCCTGGTTATTGGGTTCCTGGTTATTCGGGGTGTCTTCGTCGTCGTCACCGCAGGCCCCGAAGGCCAAGAGGGCGGTGATGAGGAGGGCTAGGATAGAGATCCGTCGCATCATTTACCTCGGAAGGAAAAGTCGAAAAAAGGGTCAAATCATGGCGCGCTGCTCTATGGTATAGCATAGATAAGTGAGCGCGCGCTATTGCGTCGTGGTGTCGACGATTATTCCCGAGTTATGGCGTGGAATCCAGCTTGGCCCCCGCTTGCGGTGTCTGGAGGGAGTCGTTAGAGTGGTGGCGGCGAACAAATTGTCAGTAAAAACGGCTGCTTAGCGAGGTTTGGTTGAGGCATTGGGTTCAGTTGGCGGGCATGGCGTTGGTGATGGCTGTGGTTCTTGTGGGCGATCTGGGATGTGCCGATGACGAGGAGGTCTGGGGTGACGAGGCTTGCAATGGGCATCCCGATCTATGCGATCGGACCTACTCCGATGTGGTGTTCGCGGCCACCCATAATGCCATGGGCAATGAGGTCGACGGGTGGTGGGCGCCCAACCAGACCCTGCCGCTGGGGGACCAGTTGGATGATGGCATCCGCGTCTTTTTGCTCGATACCTACGAAGAGGATGGAGAGGTGGAGCTCTGCCACTTCGACTGCATGTTCGGAAGCCGCCCCCTGTTGGACGCCATGGAGGAGTTTCACGCCTTTATGGAGGAGCACCCCCGGGAGGTCATCACCATTATCTTTGAGGATCATATCCCCGGAGAGTTGACGGTGGAGGTGCTGCAAGAGGCGGGCCTGGATGAGCTGGTCTATACCCATGATGCGGAGGCTGGCTGGCCGACACTCGGGGAGATGATCGAGGCCGACGAGCGCCTGGTGGTCACCAATGAAAACGCCGGCCCGCCGCCGGAGTGGATGCACCACGTGTGGGATGTGGGGTGGGATACCCCCTTTGGCTTCGACTCTGTAGAGAGCTTCAATTGCGAACATAACCGGGGCACCCAGGAGGGCGACCTCTTTTTGATCAATCACTGGATCCTCGATCCCCTGCCGAGGCCGGTTAACGCCGAAGAGGCCAATAGCTACGAGGTGCTCATGGATCGGGTGCAGGAATGCGAGGACAAGTGGGGCCGACTTCCGACCTATATCGCCATCGATTTTCACGATATTGGCGACATCTTCGAGGTCGTCGACGAGCTCAACGAACTATGAAGGCATAGCGGCCGCGAAAACGACGAGCGCCGGCCCACTCCCCGCGAGGGGATGAGCCGGCGCTTGACGTCGAGGGTCAGCTGTGTCGTCAGGGCATGCAATAGCCGGTGTCGTATTCGGTGAGGACGTCATCGGTCAGCGAGGCGTCCAGGGTCTGCTGGCCGGAGACGAAGAGGCGGCAGTCATCGAGGAGGATCATCGACGAGTAGCGCAGGTTGGGGGGGAATTGGTTGAAGTCTCTCCAGATGTCGTTGGTGATATCGTAGGTCTGGAGGAAGTCGGGGTTGGTATACAGGATTTCGTCGCCCGGGAGGATGAGTCCCACGTCGCCGGGGTGAGGGTCGCGCTCGGTGATGAGTTCCAGCTCGCTGCCACCGGGGCTGTAGCGGTAGAGCTGGGTGGGCAAGTAGTCGGGATTGAGCTCATCATCGAATTCGTCGGCGTATTGCAGATGGAAGATCACGTCGTCGCTATTGGGGAGGGCGTCGATAGAGGTGTTGACGTCGACGCCAAAGGCGTCGCCGAAGTCATCGATGATGGTGACTTCGCCGGAGTCCGGGTCGTAGGTCAGGGCCGTAAAGAGGTAGACGATGATGGGAGGGGCGTCGTCTTCCGGTTCCATTTCCTCGAATTCGAAATTAACGAGGCCAAAGATGGTGCCGTCAGCCATGGCGTGGCCGTCGAAGAATTGGATGCCGTTATTCTGAAAGCCGTCGGGGGTCTCATAGCCCGGCACGGAGGCATCCATGCCGGAGCGCCACTCCAGATCGGAGGTATTAAAAAACTGGGCCTGGAAGGTGGGGCCATCGCTGGTGTCGTTGATGTCGTAAGCGAGGACGTCCCCATCGGCCAGCACGTCGACGTTGCTCAGTGGGAAGTCCGTATCGTCCAGACGCGTCCATTCTTGGCTGGAGGAGCTGAAGAATTCAACGCTGGTGAGTGGTGTGCCATCGGCGTTGGGGTTGGAGCGGAAGATGCCGCCCAGGCGAAGGACCCCCTGTCCCTCCAGGTAGGCGTTATCCGGGAACCCATGGCGGCGGTTGACCAATTCGTTTTCACCGCCGGCGACGACGACCTCGTCGGTCTCCGTGTCGTAGAGCTCCCAGCTATTGGTATAGGAGGAGGCGGGGATGTCCAGGCTCTCGCGCGCCGAGCCCTGGATCATGAGGACCTTGCCATCGCTCATGGCGATGGCGTCGTGGCCGTGGCGCATCACGGAGAGCGCCGAGGCCTCCACAAAGTCCGTGCACTCCCAGGAGTCCTCACAGGAGGCGGGGCCGCTGGCATCGTCATCGTCGGAGCAGGCGCTCAGCAGGCCGATGGAGAGAAGGCCCAGAAGGGCCGTGGTTTTTAGGGTGGGGGAAATCGTCGGGGACATGGGGCATACTCCATAAGGTCGTTCGCAACGGCGGATCGGGCAGTTGTCTCGACCCTTAGCCATACCGCAGGGGGCGTCGCGATTCAATTGCAGGGAGTGGGCTGGGGTCGAGAAGCGGACGTTGGCCGTTGAAGGCCGCGCGCAGCTCGTGTTAACCGGAGAGACGTTGGACATGGTTGGTCAATTGCCACTGAAGACGAGGAGAGGGCAGGTGCTGTACGCCAGGCCAGAGGCCTATTTTATGTGCGCCGGGCGGGGAGAAGGGACGACGACGCTCAATGCCTTCGACGAGGCGCTGCGGGATGCCGGGATGGCCGACGTCAACCTGGTGCGCCTGAGCTCCATTTTGCCCCCAGGGTGCGACGAGGTCCCGGCGTTTCGCCCTCCCGCGGGATCGTTGGTACCCACGGCCTACGCCAAGATGGCCAGTGAGACGCCCGGCGATATCATTGCCGCCGCCGTGGCCATTGGCATCCCAGAAGATACCTCCCAGGCGGGGTTGATCATGGAATATCACGGGCGAGCCACCGCTGAGGAGGCCGAGGATAAGGTCTGCCAGATGGTGCGCGAGGGCATGGCATGCCGTCGGCGCCCCATCGCGCGGATCGAGCGCCAGGTCATCAGTGCGGACGTGGGCGATGTGGCGGCCGCCGTCTTTGCCGGCGTGGCGATGTGGAAGGAGCTCGGTCATGGATGAGGCATCGATCTACTTCGATACCCATGGGCCGCGCTTTGCGCTGGCCGGCCGTGAGTCGGGCGTCGACTCGGTGGTGCTCTTCGGGGTGTGCTTTGACGGTACCACCTCGTACCGTCCCGGAGCGCGCTTTGGCCCGGACGCCCTTCGGGCAGCGAGTATGGGGCTGGAGAGTTATTCACCGGCCCAGGATCGCGATGTGCACACCGACATCGACCTCGTGGATCGGGGCAACCTGGAGGTCCCGGCTGGCGATCCGGCCACCATGGTCGATGCGGTGCACCTGGCGACGCGCAAGATCCTGGCCCATCAGGCAAAGCCCCTACTTTTAGGGGGTGAGCACGGCGTATCGCTGGGAGCCATCCGGGCGACGGCGGAGCTCTATACGGACCTCATGGTCATCCAGCTCGATGCTCACGCCGATCTTCGAGATGGCTTTGAGGGCCAGCCCTTGAGCCACGCCAGCGTTATGCGCCGAAGCCTGGAGTGCATCCCACGGGAAAGGCTGTGGCAGGTAGGGATCCGCTCCGGCACGCGCCAGGAGTGGCGACAACTCAGGCAAAGCGATCGCCTGGTGGACCCGCGGCCGGAGGCCATCAAGCGATGCATCGATGAGAGCCGGGGGCCTATCTATGTGACGCTGGATCTCGATATCTTTGATCCCTCCCTGGTGGCCGGCACGGGTACCCCGGAACCGGGGGGCATTGATTGGTCCCGTTTTGAGGCCCTGCTGGCAGAGATCCCCGATCGGCGCCTGGTGGCGGCCGACGTGGTGGAGCTGGCCCCCGATTATGACCCCAGCGGCGTGTCGTCGGTGGTGGCCGCCAAGGCGGTGCGCGAAATCGCGTTGAAGCTCGGCCATGGATGAGGCGTGGACGGTCTATTTGGAGCCATTGAGATGACGACGATCAGCGAATTAATCGACGGCCACTTCCACCACTATAATGCCCGGGAGGTCAAGGCAGCGGCCCAGGCCTACCGAGCGCATATCGAGGCCGGGGGAAAGATGATGGTCACCCTGGCGGGGGCCATGAGCACCGCCGGGATCGGCAAAGTGTTGGCCCCGGCGATTCGTCAGGGGCTGGTGCATGCCATCTCCTGTACGGGGGCCAATCTGGAGGAGGACGCCTACCGGCTCATCGGCCATGATCGCTACGAGCCCTTGTCGGACTGGCGGGGGCTTCGCCGGGAGGACGAAAAGGCGCTCTACGATCGCAAGATGAATCGGGTCACCGACACGGCGATCCCCGACGATATCATGATCGAATTGGAAGGCCAGCTGCTGTATCGCTGGCGGGCAGCCTGCAATAGCAATCGCAGCGACACGCCGGCGGCCTTTATGCTAGATGCCCTGCGCGACAGCGATCTGCGCCCCAAATTTCAAACGCCCGAGGAGAGCTGGTTATTGGCGGCCGACGAGGCCCAGATCCCCATCTGGACCCCTGGGTGGGAGGATAGCACCACGGGCAATAGCTTTACGGCAGCCGTCATCCGCGGCGACGTCGCTCATCACGACTGCGTGGTTAGCGGGACCAAGCAGATGGAGGAGTTGGTCAAGTGGTACCTCAAGGCCTGCTACCCCGATCCGGGGGTGGGCTTCTTTCAACTGGGCGGCGGCATCGCCGGCGATTTTGCCATCTGCACCGTGCCTTTGTTGATCAAGGATCTGCAGATGGAGAAGACGCCCATGTGGGGCTATTTCTGTCAGATCTCGGACGCCGTCACCAGCTATGGCGGCTATTCGGGGGCCGTGCCCAATGAGAAGATCACCTGGGGCAAATTAGACGTCGACACCCCGTCGTTTATGATCCAATCGGACGCCACCATCGTGGCGCCCTTGATCTGGGCCTATCTCTTGGAAGAGGGCCAGGCGTCGGGATGAGGCGTTGGTTTAACCGCCTCGTCGGCTCGAGGAATAGCCGCTGGAGCTATATTCTTGGCTGGGGATGATGCGGCCAAACCCGCCCTGGCGCAGGGCCTTGAAGCGGTGCAGCGGAAGCTGCCTTCGAAAGGGGGCCTTCAGGGGGGTTGGGTTGACCCAGGTCTCGGGGGTTTGAGCGTCGATCGAGAAGAGTTGGATGCCCGCCTCGTGAGCATCGGCCAATAGGTGCGTGAGGTCGTGTTCCACGCCCTGGCCAGCCTTCTGACGGACGTAGACGATACGAGAGATATGCTGCTGTTTGAGGGTGTGGATGTCGGGGAGCAGGGAGTCGTCGATATAGTAGTGATTAAAATAGGTTCCCGGCGTCTCACTGGCTGTCAGGCCGAGGCGTCGCCGATCGCAGATCCATACGGGCGCCACGGTGGGTGGGTGGTTTTTTCGGGCCTTGAACACCTGAGGGGCCAGGGTGAAGAGGGTGTCGATGAGTTGCTGGGCCTTGATCGCGACATGGAGGTACCGCCCGATCTTCATCTGGCCGCCTGGCCAATGGTCAAAGGTGCAGATCGGTTGGGCGGCCTCCTCGATGAGTCGCACGGCAAATTCGATGCATTGGCCGTTGGGAAGATCGACGATGACCATGGTGTCCGAGGACAGCCACTGAAAGGCGTCCTGTGGAGCATCTTGCTCGTAGAGGGGCAGCGACGGGCGCTCCTTGGGGGTTAGGGCCTGGCGATCGATGGCGGCAAAGAGCGTGGGGCAGTGGTAGAGCTCCCAGGGCGATCCGTGGCGCGGTCCGTAGAGCTGGAAAAGGACATCGTAGCGTTGGCGCCCGGCGGGACTCGATACGAACGCCTCCATTTGCTGCACCGAAAAACTGGGCTCGCTATTGGATTTGGGGTTGCCGAAGGTCTCCAGAAATTTCAACCAATGGGGTGACATGGTTCATCCATATACAGCGGGGAAGGCCAGTGTATTTAGCGAAAGCCGAGCAATGAGGAGGCAATGGGGGAGAAGATGGCGGCGGCGAGCCCGGTGGCCAAGTATAGCCAGGATTGAGGGGACTCGTCGGCCGAGGTGGAGGTGATGGGGCGGACGATTTCCCCGGCCAGCACGGGCAGCGCGAGGGCCGAAAAGCCGGTGAGGCTGTCGGCCAACCCGTGGTAGTCGCCGGCGACGGCGCTCGTGATGGGGATGGCGCAGCCCAGGCAATAGAAGGCCACGGCCTCTGCTACTTTTTCGTCGTGTCCCCTGATGATGCGTTGCTTGAGATCTTTATGGCGAGCAAAAAAGATGGCCATGACGGCATAGAGAATGACCCACCCCAGCACAAAAAATAGTGCGATGATCCAGCCCCCTTCCTCGTAGCTCGGCAGGACTTCAAAGGGGCCGGCAAAGGCCTCGAAGGACTCCGGTTCCGACTCTCCCCACACGCTCCCACCGTAGATCAGTCCCGTGGACAGCATGAAGGCGGAAATGATCAGTGCGGCGCCTCGATTCCTGCGAAGGTAGGCCAGGGTGCGAAGGTCAAAGCCCAGCGAGCGCATGGCCATCATGCCAAAGAGGTAGATGCAGCCCACGCCGATGATCAGATAATAAAAATACCAGATAAACGTGATGCGATCGGAGCCGAAAAAGAAGAGCGTAAAGGCTATCCAGGCGGTGCCAATGAGCACAGCTGCTCGGACCAGGCCGGGGGCCGGATTGTTCTTCAAATAGAGCCCGTGCAGCGAGCGAGAGTGGGATTCGTACCACCCCATCAGCGCTGCCACAGCCATAAACGTAAAGGCCGCGCTCTCCTCGATCCACGCCAGGTCGGTTTCCCAGGCAAAGGGCACCGTAAATATGCAGGCTATCAACGAGAAAATTAACCATAGCGTGAATGTCATACGCATAGCGTCGATCCTTTAGGGGGCTTAACCACCGCGGCCGTAGGAAGAATAGGAGGAGCTCTCCGAAGGGATGGGGATGAGCTTGCCGAAGCCTCCCAGAGAGCTTCTGGAAAACCCGGAGCTGGCGATATTGACGCGAAATGGCGCCGACATGGGCGTGGGGTTCACCAGGGTCTGTGGGGCGTCGATGGCCAGGCGATAGAGCTCCACGTTGGCCTTTTCGTGAGCGTCGGCCATGAAATTGCCGAGGTCGGCACGGGGCTTGGCATTGCTGGTGGGGCTGACGTAGACGATGCGGCGAATATGATGGGTCTTGAGGGCGTGGGGGCCGGGCAGCAGGGAGTCGTCGATATAGTAGCGGTTGTCGAAGACACCGGGCGAGGGCGTTCGACCGTTGGTGCCCATGCGCCGACGGTCGCACAGCCAGACCGGGGCCACCGTCGCCGGCAGACGGGAGGTATGCTGAAAGACCTCGTCGGCCAGGGCGGCCATGGCATCCACGATGTCGGCGGTGTCGATGCACACCGGTGCTGTGCGGTCCTGAGGCGATTTAAACCAGTGATCGAAGGTGCAGATCAATTGGGCGGCTTCCGAGGCCAGGCGAGCACCGAATTGGACGCTCTCGGGCCCCTCCAGATCCACCAGCACCAGGGTATCTGTCGCCAGCCAGTCGAAGGCGCCATCGGGGGCGGTGGCTTCGTAGAGGGGCAACCTCGTGAGGGGACGCGGCGTGAGCTTGAGGCGATCGATGGCCGCAAAGAGGGTCGGGCAGTGGTAGGGTTCCCAGGGAGAGCCGGCGATGGGTCCGAAGACTTCAAAGAGGACATCGTAGCGGCCCTGGCCCCGGGGCGTGGAGATCAGACGCGTCAGATCGCTGGGCGTCAATTCCGTGCCCAGCGTCTGGGCTCCCGGTCCAAATTGTTTGAGAAATTCCAGCCAGTGGGGCGACATAAAACAACTTCTCCCTGCATCGGCGAACGTGGACTCCGAGGGTAAGGGCCATACGGCCCCGGGGGCAAGCTCAAGGCGCTTAGGTCAGCGGCGAACCAGGGTGGGGACGTGCCACGAGTCATAGCCAATGAGGGGGCCGCGATCGACGCGGCTAAAGTAGCCGGCGAAGTCCCCGTCGACCAAAAAAAGGCCCACCGTGGGGTAACTAAGGCCTCGAGTGGTCCACATGGGGAGCATCTCGAAGCGGCGTTGAGCCACGATATTGGGGGCTTGTTCAAAGGCCTTGTCGACGGCCTCTTCCCACCGCGGTTTGGGCATCAAGGGGCCGATGCGCACGGTGTCTCCCGTGCGTCCGTAGGCCGCCTTGAGCACCCAGCGGTCGGGATGCTGGAGGATGTCTTTGGGCGCCATATTCTCCAGCAGGCGGGAGGGAGGAAAGAAGCGGTCCAGCGTCGCTCGTGCGGCGTCGTCCAGATCGACGTAGCCGTGTTGCCACAGGGCGTAAAATCGCTTGGAGTGGGAGGCCACGGCGCTCAGGGGGTTCATGCTCGGCAACCGGGGGGCGGCCTGGGCCCAGGCGTCGAAGTTGGCCAGATCCACCAGCCACTCGCCGGGGTAGTAGCGAAAGAGGGCGTCCACCGGGGTCTCCAGCACTCGCACCTGGCCGTCATCGACCGTCAGGTTGGAAGGTGAGCCCAGAACGGTGTCGTGGCCCGCCTCCTGGAGCCAGCTCTCGACGAGGGCGGCGTGCTGCAGGTCTTCGGAGTGACCGGTGGCGTGCAGGAGGCCGACGCGATCGTAGGGCGCAAAGCTGTCGGTGATTTTGGTCTGGAGGTTGCCGCGAAAAGACAATCCTGGAAAGCGCGCGCCCCACTGCTCGCCGAGCACCTTTGCCAGGCCGTGAGACTCGGCAAACCCAGCGGTGTCGTCGCTATTGAACTCCGAGATCATCCACCGCCCGTCATGGGTGAGGTGAAAGTCGCAGCGCGTGACCCGCGGGCTCCCCGGTGCCTGCTCCTGAATGAGGTCATGCAAGGGCTGAGGCACGCCGACGAGATCCAATAACTCGGGGCTGGAGGCGACCTGGTCTTCCACGGCCGTTAAGGCGGCGTAGGTCGACTGGGCGGCGTCCACTAGGAATTGGTGCTCCTCCTCGGAGAGCACCAGGGCATCGGGGATGATGCTGGTGTCGCCGCGGTGAAAGATGTCCCACTTAAAATAGCGAAATTGGATGGCGCGAAGGACCTCCATGGTCTCTTCGGCCTCCAGGGGCCAGGCGATGGTATCCATCAACGAAATCCGATGATGCTAGAGATGAGGGGAGACATGATGGCGGCGGCGATGCCGACGCCCAGATAGATATAGGGCTCCTGGGGATCGCGCTCTTCTGTGGCGGTGGCCGGACGCAGCACTTCCCCGGCCAGCACGGGAAGGGCGATGGCCGAGAAGCTGATGAGGCTGTCGTAGAGCCCGTGGTAATCGCCGGCCACGGCGCTGGTCAGAGGGATGGCACAGCCCAGGCAATACAGGGCCGCCGCCTTGCCGTCTTGCACCGATCGGTCCCGGCGAATGGCTGCCACGCCGCGGTTGGATTCGCGGGCAAACCACAGCTCCATGACGAAATAGAGGATGGACCATCCCAGCAGGAAGAAGAGACCAATGATCCAGCCGCCTTCCTCGTAGCTCGGCAAGAGCTCAAAAATCGCCGCCGGTTGCTCAAATGATTCCGGCGTGGATTCTCCCCATACGCTCCCGCCGTAGATGAGTCCGGTGGACAGGATGAAGGCGCCGATAAAGAGAGCGGCCGCGCCATTATTTCGCTCGTAGGCGTCGACGCGTAGTCGAAACCCCAGGAACTTGGCCCCCAGGATGCCGAAGACGTAGGTACATCCCAGGCCGATGATCCAATAATAGATCAACCAGGGCAGCGTGATGCGGGCGGCGCCAAAGGCCATGAGGGTAAAGGCGATCCATATCATGCTCACCCAGATGGCCACGCGAATGACCCCCGGGCCAGCGTTGTCGCGAAGGTATAATGGGTGCAACTTGGCGGAGCGCGCGTGATACCACCCAGTGAAGGCGCCGGCGGCCATCAGCCCGAAGACAAAGCCCTCCTCCAGGTAGGTCAGGTCCATTTCCCAGCCCATCATGGCGGTCATCGCACCGGCGATGCTGCCAAAAAACAGCCAATTTCCGAGTGTCAGTTGTCGATAATCCCTCGCCAAACCGCCTCCTCTACCTGATTGCACGTCGGTCCGAAGGGTAGATGGGTTGGTCGATCCTGACAAGCGGTGGGTGTGTTATTCGGGGTCCATCATGCGGTTGATCTCGGCGGCCACGTCGCGGACGTGATCGCTTTGCTCAGGGTCGCGGATCTGGCGAACGATCCAGGAGCGGTGTTCGTAGGGGTCGGTATTGCCGACGACCTTGAGCCATTTGACGCGCACCGATTCGCCCCAGATGACGTGGTGGATACGTTCATTGGGCTCTTCAAAGGTCATGGCTTCGCAGCGCTCGTCGGCGTCGGTGACCCGAAATTGGCGGCGGGCGTAGCTGGCGTCGTCGGCGGTGGCGACCCCTTTAAAGGCCTCCAGGGCGGCGCAGCGCCGCAGGCCGTGTTCTTCCTCATCGATGATGTCTCGGACGGTCTCTCTGGGAGAGGCGTCCCCCAGCCGACCCAGGGCCCAGAAGGCGTGGGCCATGACCTCGTCGTCGGGGTCGTCGATATGGACCAAAATGGGATCGGTGGAGCGCGTATCCTCCATCATCGCCAGGCCACGGAGGGCGCCGATGCGCACCGGTTGCGCTTCGTCGACCTCGATCAGAGACTCCAGTAGGTGACGACTATCGGCGTGGCGGCCCAGGCGCCCCAGGGTAAAGGCCGCCTCCTTGCGGGTCTGATCGTCGTGGTGGTCGGCAGCCAGCTCCATGAGCTGCGGCCGCGCGCGCAAGATCTCCATGGTGCCAGCGGTCCAGATGGCCTTGTTTCGCACGGCGTCGTCGGGATCCTCGAAGGCATCGACGATGAGGTCTCGGAGGCCATCGCGCTCCCACAGGCGATGATTGATGGGATCGGCCAGGTTGGTCAGCGAGCGCAGCCGCTGGTCCGGGTCGTCGGCCCGCATCTGCACCTGGAAGAAGCCCTCATCGTGGTATTGGCCAAAGAAATTGTCCGTGATGGCGTTTAGCCCCACGGCGTTGGCCACGATGGCCAGCAGCAAAATGACCACAAACTCTGCGTTGTGGTCGTTGACGGCTGAGATGTCGATCTGTTGGTCGGAGTCCTCGTCTTGTTTTCGGCCCAAAAAGACCTGCTCCCGCCAGGGGCCGGAGAAGAAGAGGTCGCCCACCAGGATGGTTTGAAGGAAGGCGCCGATGAGCATCAGGAACATATTGAGGGTGATCAGCAGCAGGTTTAAAAAGACCGAGGCGCTGTGATCGAGGATGTAGGTGGCGCTTGCGAAGGCCAGGCCGACGGTGGCTCCCGTCACCAGGAGGGTCGATAGGACCAGGCGAGGACGGGACTCCGCCGGCCAGGTCAATAGGCCCCATTGGGAGACGTTGGTGACGAGCTTAAAAGAGCTTCGAGGGATTAATTTGGCCATGGCGTTCCATAGAGAAAAGCGCGGTGTCGTTGAATAAACAACGAGGTGGTGAGCTCTATTCGGGGACCGGGATTAGCCGTAGATCTTTTCGGTGATCCACAGGGTTAGCCCCCGTGGGTGAACCCCCGAAGTCTTGGCGATGACCCAAGGGATCCAGCCGTAGATGGAGTGACGTCGTCCACGGCGGGCGTCGGAGATGGCCTTGGTGACCACCGACGGCGCATCGGCCATGACAAACCCGGGTAGATCGGTCTTGGAGCCCTCCGTGGAGGCGACGTCCAGAAATTCGGTGGCCACCGGGCCGGGGCAGACGGAGGTCACCGAAATACCCCGGGGCTTGAGTTCACGGTGAAGGGCGTCACTAAAGTTGAGGACGTAAGCCTTGGAGGCGGAGTAGGCCCCGAAATTGGTCACCGGCATAAAGGCCGCCAGCGACGAGACCTGGACGATATGCGAGCCCTTCTGACAATGGGGGAGGGCGCGTTGGGTCAGCTCCGTGAGGGTACGCATATTGAGATCGAGCATCGCCATATTGGTGTCAACGTCGATGGCGTCGAAGGCTCCGATCTTTCCGAATCCGGCGTTGTTGATCAGCCAGCGGATATGCGGTGAGGCCTCCTCCAGCCGTGCATAGAGGGCGCTCAGATCGTCGGGGTCGGTCAGATCCGTGGGTAGTACCTCGGCGGGGGTGCTGAGGTCGGCTGCCAATTGCTGGAGGCGCTCCTGGCGGCGGGCGATGAGCCACATGGCGTCGATTTGGTCGTCTCCATCGAGTTGATAGGCGAATTGGCGACCCAGTCCGGCGGAGGCTCCAGTGATGACGGCAATACTCATAATGGCGCTCGTGGTGGTGGGATCTTCGGTAGCGAAGGCGTCCGATGCGTTATAACCTGGGAGTGTAGACCTTATGGACCGCTTCGCAAGGGGATGGGTGACAAGCGGGAAAGCCTTCGCTACAAGCGCGTCCCGAAGGGCACCAGCGAGCGCATCGGTCCCTTTTTTGTCGTTGATTTGCCGAATGAGGTAGTCTGTGGATCTGGTACCCGAAATCACAATTCCTCTCTCCAATCCGGTACTGATCTTCGCCGTCCTGATGGCGTTGATCTTTATCGCCCCCCAGGTGGTCAAGACGTTTCGAATTCCCGGCATCGTGGGCTTGATCCTGGGTGGGGTATTGGTGGGGCCCTCGGTGCTCAATCTGATCACCCACGATCCGGATGTGGTTCCCCCGGACTTTATGGGGATCATGGGCACCGCCGGGTTGATGTACCTGATGTTTCAGGCCGGGCTATCTCTTGATCTGGGTCGGTTTCAGGAGTTGAAGGAAAAGAGCCTGGGCTTTGGGCTGATCTCTTTTTTCGTGCCCCAGGTGCTGGCCATCGCGGTCAGTATGACCTTCCTGGATTTCTCCTTTGCCCAGGCCCTGTTATTGGGCTCCATCATTGGCTCCCATACCCTGATCGCCTTTCCCATCGCCGCCAAGATGGGACTGTTGAAAAATACGGCGGTCACCATGACCCTGGGCGGCACTCTGGTGACGGACACGCTGTCGCTTTCGGCGCTGGCCATCGTCGTCGCCTGGACCGCCGGGGATACGACAGTGGGCTTTTGGCTGACCTTTATTGGGATGGTCAGCCTCTTTGTTTTCCTGGTGATCTGGGGTCTCCCAAAGCTTGGGTACTTCTTCTTTCGGACTGTGCAGAACCGCCCGGAGATCGAATTTGGATTCTTGCTCACCGTGTTGTTCGTCACCGCTTTCCTGGCTGAAGTGGTGGGCTTGGCCTCTATTATCGGCGCCTTCGTCGGTGGTCTGGCGATGAACCGTCTGGTGCCCGGCAAGGGCACCATCATGGCCCGGGTGCGCTTTATCGGTGACGCCCTCTTTATCCCCTTTTTCATGATCTATGTGGGGCTATTGATCGATGTGGAGGTCCTATTCCAGGGGGCTGATGTCTGGGTATTGGCCGCCATCTTGGTGGCCCTGGTGTCCATCGGAAAATTGGTGGCCGCCAAGACGGCGCAGAAACTCTTTGGCTTCACCTCCGCCGAGGGGTGGGTCATTTACGGGCTCAGCGTGCCTCAGGCGGCGGCGACCCTGGCGGTGACCCTGGTGGGCTTTGAAGTGGGGCTCTTCGACATCGAGATGGTCAACGCCGTGGTGGTCATGATTCTGGTCAGTTGCATCTTGGGCTCCACGATGGTCGAGAAGTTCGGCCTGGATGTGGCCCACGAAATGGACACCAGTCCGCGGAGCGAAAACGGCATTCCCGAGCGCATTCTGATCCCCGTGGGTAATCCAGAGACCTCCAACGACTTGTTGGAGATGGCCTTTTTGATGCACAACCCGGACTCCGAAGAGCCCATCTTCCCCTTGATGATCGCTTCTGGACGAGGCGAGGTCGATCAGGAAGTGCTGGCGATGCAGCAGCGTCTGGAACACGCCGAGGAGCAGGGCGCCGAGGCCGGCGTCCCCGTGAATACGCTGACGCGCATCGATATGAACGTCGCCCACGGTATCTCCCGAGCGGCCCGCGAGGAGCAGGCGTCGATGATCATCATCGGTTGGAGCGGCCGCGTCTCGGCGCGAGAGCGGATCTTTGGTTCCGTGCTCGATCAATTGCTCCGTGAGACGACGCAGACCGTCTTCGTCAACCGCATTCTCCATCCGCTCAATACCCATAACCGGGTGGTGGTCACCATCCCGCCCTTCGCTGAGCGCAGCCCTGGCTTCTTTGAGGCCGTCAGTGACGTGAAATTGATGGCTTCTCGTATCGACGCCGATCTGGACGTGGTGTGCGTCGCCGATGATCTGGAGGCCGACCGAGAGCGCGTCAATGGCCTGGAGCCGCAGGTCCAGACGACCTTCCACACCATCGATGATTGGACGCGTCTGGCCGACAAGCTCGATGACCTGGTCGACGAGTCCACCCATCTGGTCAGTCTCAGTGCACGCCCCAATACGGCGCCCTGGTTCCCGGAGCTCGACGGGCTGCCACGGATGCTTTCGTCGCGCTACGAAAATAGCACCCTATCGCTGGTCTTTTTGTCGAATAGGCGCCGTGACTGAGGCTCGTTGCTGGGGTTGGGGCGCCCATGGGTGAACCGAGGCGTCCCAGCAGGTCAGATGGTCGCGGTGGTCAATCCCACACCCATGGGCGGCACCCACGCTCAGCGATTGCATTTCGCGTGGCGGGGGGTCGCTTCGCCCGTGGCGGTTGGAGCCCCAGCAATGAGCCTGGCCCGCCGGGTCAAGGGCGCAGGAATGGGCCACCCCGGCGGCCACCGCCGTGCTCTGCACCGCAGGCGGCTCGGCCTGGCCCTGATGGTTTCTTCCCCAGCACAAAAGCTCTTGCTCCACTGTGATGGCACAGCTATGGGCGCTGCCGGCGGCCACACTAAAAACGGCCTCTGTCGGCGCCTGAGTTTGGCCATGGCGATCATCTCCCCAGCAGTGCAGGCCCTGTTCGCTATCGATGGCGCAGCTATGAGCCCCCCCGGAGGATAGCTCCACAAAGGTGCCGTCTGGTGCCTCTAATTGGCCGTGACTACCGTCGCCCCAACAGTGGACAGCCCCCTGGCTATCGAGGCCACAGCCGTGGCGGATCCCCATGCTGATCTGCTGAAACGCCACCGACGGCGGCGAGCCCTGTCCCACTGTGTCGGACCCCCAGCAGTGGGTCTGGCCCTCGGCGTCCAACCCGCAGGTGTGAAAATGACCGCTCGACAACCCGCTTAGCCCTATATCTGGCGGTCTCGTCGAACCCAGGGCGTCCATTCCCCAGCAATGCACCCGCTCTTCTCGGTCCACCGCGCAGGTATGAAAGAGCCCGGCGCTCACCTCCTGGTAGCGCCGCAGCTCATCGACCCCTGGTGGCCCATCGACGGGCTTAAGCTCGGATTGGGAGCTTCCTCCAATCCCCAGCACCCCACATCCCCAGCCCCCAATCACCACCACCATCACCATCAACCCCCCGACGATTTTCTCCATAGGCCCCCCTTCGCATCGAAATCCGCCCACTTATATGTCGCGATGTCCCATTAAACCTGCACACCTCTACCCAGGTATCAAACCCCGGTGGTCAAATGGGCGGAGATGGCGGAAATAGGGGAGGATGTCGAACCGTCGGTGCTGGAGTGGT
>CAZMJS010000005.1:46812-110627 GCA_964566695.1 uncultured Bradymonadales bacterium | reverse complement strand
CGCCGACTTGCCAGCCCTGGGCCATGAGCCGGGGGATGACCTCCTGGAGGTGGCCCGGTGGGTGCATGGCCAGGCCTTTTCCGCCGGCCAGGTAGGGCTCCAGGAGGTGGGCGCCCGAGGAGCCGAGTGCGCCGTCGGCGTAGAATTTAACGCCGGCGATGCGCAGGCCGTCGATGGCCTGGGCGTCGGGGCCGCGGTGGGACCACTTCGGGAAGTCCGGGTCGTCGCCGGCGACGAGGACGTCGATGTGGATCGGGAGTTGGCCCTCGTCTCTAAGCCCCTCCAGCATGGCCACGTGGGCCACCGATGATCGGGCGATGGTGGTAAAGCCAATGCCGAGGGCGCGCATCTGGCGGGCGCTCTGGAAGAAGGCTTCTCGATCCTCTTGGATCGTCGTCGGTGGGAGGGACTCCAGGACGGGGTACATGGCGGCGTCCACCAGGTAGCCCGTGAGGCGACCGTCGTCGTCGCGGGGGGCCTCGCCGTCATCGCCCGGTTGGAAGTCGTCGTCTAGGCCGGCGCGTTGGAGGGCCTGGGAGTTGGCCCAGATGGCGTGGCGGTCGACGCGGTAGATCTGGACGGGCCGGTGGGGAAAGAGGCGGTCCAACTCCTTTCGGCCCAGCGATTGATGCGCTTTAAAGAGGTGCTCGTCGAGGTTGACGGCGATGATCCACTCTCGGTCGTCGTCGTCGCTGGCCTCGGCCAGGCGCTGGAGGGCCTGGTCGGCGTCCAGGCCGCGCAGGTCGATGGCGCCGGGGCGAAGGCCCAGCCCCCACATATGGCTGTGGGCGTCGCCCAGGGCGGGCATCAAATACGGGGCGTCGGGGCGCAGAACGGGGCCGTCGTCTGGCGCCTGTTGTCGGGCGGCATCGCCCGTGGCCTGGACGACGCCGTCGGCGATGAGCAGGGCGTCGGTGTGCTGGCCCTGGCTGTCGAGGTAAATGCGGGGATGGTCGATGAGCATATCAGGCCTATGTGCTTAGAGATGAGTGATGTCAAAGGCGAGGCGTCGGGGGACAAATAAGCGGCGATATGTTAGCGCGGGGCCACGACAGAACGCCCATGAGCCGCCAGTACGAGGAGTTGAACGATGAGCAGTCCCTATCGAAGCGAAGCGCTGGAGCGAGCCACCTTTTTGGAGCGGCCGAATCGATTTATCGCCATGGTGGAGCGCGATGGCGAGCCGCTGCGAACCTATATCGCCAACCCGGGTAAACTCAATGAGATCCTATTGCCGGGACAGACAGAGGTGCTCCTGGCTCACAAGCCGCACACCAAGACGAAGTGGGAGAGCGTGGGGGCGGTGTGGCAGTCGCGGTGGGAGGGCGATGGGGAGCGGGCGGTCTTCTTGAATACGGGGCGGGTCAACGATGTGGCCGATGCCTATCTGAGCGAGGGGCTTGTCCCGGGGATGGAGGATTATGAGGTCTTGGATAGAGAGGTGACGGTAGGAGATTCCCGCTTTGATTTTTTGATGGGGACCCCCGAGGGAGAACTGCTTCTGGAGGTGAAGTCCGTGACCCTGGTGGAGGAGGGGATGGCCCTATTTCCGGACGCCCGCTCCAAGCGGGCCGTCAAGCACGTGCGAGAGCTCATAGAGCTCAACGAGGAGGGCCGCGCCACGGGGGTATTATTCGTGGTGCAGGGCGACGCGCAGCGCTTTTTGCCGGATCTGCATAACGACCTGGAGTTTGCCAGGGCCCTCAGGGAGGCCTCGGAGGTGATGCCCATCACGGCGGTGGCGGCGCCGCCGCGGGTGGGCGACGAGGATCGGCTGGTCTTTCCGGAGCAGGTGGAGCGCCTGGAGATGCCCTGGGAGAAATTGGACGCCATCTTAGAGGACGCCGGGCTCTACCTGGCGGTTCTTCGGGTCGACGAGGCCCAAGAAGTAGAGATCGGGGCGCTTGGCACGTTTGAGTTTGAGCCCGGTTTCTACACCTATGTAGGGAGTGCCAAGAAGGGGCTGTCCAAGCGCATGCGGCGCCACAAGCGCACCAGAAAGCGGGTGCACTGGCATATCGATTATCTTCGCAATGCCGCCGAAAAGGCCTGGACTTACCCCATCCGGGGGGCCGTCGACGAGTCGGCGCTGGCCGACGCCATGGCCCAGGTGGGCCGCCGCTTTCCGGCGGGGTTTGGGGCCACCGATTGCGAGGACGAGGGCCATCTGGTGCACACCGAGGAGGACCCCATTCACCTTCCAGAAGTTCAATCGCTATTGACTCAGTGGCGTCATCGGCGAGTATTCGAGCAGTGATTTAAGGCAGTGAGTCGGTGAGAGCCAGTCATCCGAAGGGAGTGACGATGGGCGACGGGACGACATTATCGATGGGCATTCAGGAAGGTTATGAGATCGGAGGGCGCTATGAGGTCTTCGATCTGATCGGACGCGGCGGCTTCGCCGCCGTGTTTCGGGCGCGCGACGATCGCATCGGCCGCGACGTAGCGGTGAAGGTGCTCGACATCGACCGCCTGGTGGCCCAGGGCAATGACAAAGAGGTGATGCTGGCGCGTTTTCAGCGCGAGGCTCGCCTGGCGGCGCGCATCAGCCATCCCAGCGTGGTTCAGATCCACGATTTCGGGATCATCGAAGATGGCGAGCAGCCCTATATCGTCATGGAGATCCTCAAGGGGCGGGACCTGGACGTGGAGCTCAAGCGCTGCGGCCCCATGGAGCCGCAGCGGGTATTGCCCCATTTCGTGGAATTGTTGGAGGCCCTGGGCGAGGCCCATGAGTTGGGGATTATTCATCGCGATCTCAAGCCATCAAACCTCTTCGTGGTGGAGCCAGAGGCCCGTCGAGAGCGCATCAAGCTCGTCGATTTTGGCATCGCCCACCTGGGCGACGGAGCCGATAATCGGTTGACGAAGACGGGCTATATGGTGGGCACGCCCCAGTATATGTCGCCGGAGTACCTGGAAGATCAGCGGGTTACCCCGGCGATGGACGTCTACCAGATGGGGCTGATCATGGTGGAATGCCTGGCGGGGCGGCCGGTGATCGATGAGGGCAATCCCTGGAAATGCGCCATGCTGCACGTCAGCGAGGAGCGGGAGTTACCGGTGGCGCTGATGGAGTCGCCTCTGGGACCGGTGATCGACGGGGCGCTGGCCATCGATCCCGACGATCGCTTTGGCGATGCCGGGATTTTTGCCGAGGCCCTGGCGGCGGTGGCGGTCAACGAGGTGCCGACGCTGGAGGGGGAAGCCAAGTGGGGGCCCTGGACGTTGAGTCAGGGCCAGATCAAGGTCATCGATGGGGAGGCCAAAGAAGTCTTTGAGCAGGCCCATGCGTCGCAGCAGCCCCCGGCGAGCCAGAGTGAGCCGACCCGGGAGGGCCAGCCGCCGCAGGTGGTCGCCTCGGAGGAGGGGCGGGCAGCCGGGGAGCCCACGGTGCCCGATGGGGCGCCCACGGTGGAGGGGCGGCCGCCGGAGATCGCCACCGAACAGGATCGGGCCCAGGTTGAGCCAACGAATGGAGGGCCCTCCAAAGAGCCGGTGCTGACGCCCAAACTGGCGGCGGCGCCGGCCCAGTCCTCGTCGGGCGACGCTCCCAGCAAAGAGCGCTTGGCCGTGGTGGCCCTCCTCCTGGTGCTGCTGCTGGGAGGCGGTTGGGTATGGCTCAATATGGGCGACGAAGAGCCCCAGGCGGCGGCCGACGCGGCGGCGGTCGTGGATAGCGGGGAGCCCGAGCCCGCCCAGGAGGTGCCGCCGGAGCCCGGAGAGGCACTGGCGATGGAAGAAGAGGACGAGGACGCAGAAGAGCACGACGAAGGGCCGGAAGAAGAGGAGAGCTTCCCCACGACGGTGGTGGACTCAGGGCAGGCGTCGGCGGCGATTTACGTCGATGATGAACTCATCGGTGAAGGCCGCGGGGAGTGGGAGTGGGAGGGCGATGAGCCGGTGCTGCTGAGGGTGGAGGCGTCGGGCTATGAGCCCTACGAGCGAGAGTTGGAGCCCGGCGTGGAGCGGGTCGATGACCTGGCGCTTGTGGAGGAAGAGGTCCCGGAGCCCGAACCGTCGGAGCCGACGCCAGCACCGGCGCCGCCGGAGCCCCAAGAGGAACCGTCGGAGGAGCAGGCCCCGGTAGAAGAAGAAACGCCGGCCGACGAAGAAGCGCCGGCCGACGAGAGTGAGGATGAGGACGAGGACGCCGATTGGCTGATCGCCCCGTAATCGAAGGCTCAGTCGGCCTTGTCGGAGACGATGCAGCGCGACAGGTCAAAGAGCATAAAGATCAGCGCTTTTTCCTGGGGGGAGATGCTGCCGAGGTTGCAGCCCGTGGGGTAGGGGTCGTCGGGGGTGGAGTCCTGGCCGGCGCCGACGTGGATGTCGCTGAAGACGACGCGTCCACACTGGTTGTTGGGCGAGGCCTGAAGAGGGGTATTGAAGCTAAAATACTGGATGAGGTCTTGATCGGCGGTGTCCGGGATGCCGGGGAAGCCAGGGATCGGAATCGGCGGCTCTTCGGGTTCGATCCACACCCAGGGCTGGGCGTAATTCATGTCCACCGACTCTACGGAGCCCCGCGTCTCGGTCATGGGGATCTCGCCGGCCGGCGTGGTGCCCGTGTGATACATCCACTCCCGGAGCATCTGCCCCTTGGGGAAGGTGGTGTCGATCCAGCCGGTCTCGTTACCGCCGGTGATGGAATCGCTCCACTCGGCGACGGCCTGGAATTCGGCCGGCCCGTCGCGAAGCCAGGTATAGTGATAGTGGGACAGGAAGGCTCGACCGCCGCCGTGGGTAAAGTCCAGGAGGGCGTCGCGGGCTTGCTGAGACTTATTATTGGTCGTCGGCGTGCCCTCGCAGGAGTGCATGACGATGTCGTAGTCCAAGAGGTTGTCCAGATCGTCCCACCATCCGGTGGCGCTGGGAAAGGAGACGCCGCCGTTGAGAGAGCTCTCAAAGCGGTTGGCGCCGCCCATGCCGGCGAAGAGGTGGACGCTGGCGTCGGGGTCTTCGGAGGAGGTGGAGATCTCGTCGAAGTCGATGCCGATCTTGGGCAGCAGGCACTCGATGGCATCCCACTCACCGGTGGTCAGGGCAAAGCGGGGGAGGTCGCCTTCGTCGCGGTTTCTGGGAAGGCGCGTCTCCTCGGGATCGAGCTCCGTGGTCTCGCAGGCCGGGACGTTGTCGATGGTCAGGGTGCGGCGCCACTTACCGACTTCCACGACCAGGGGGATGTCCTCGCCGACGGGGACGTTGTCGATGGTGAAGACGCCGTGAACGTTGGTATAATCACCGACGACGGGCTCGGCCGTGAAGGGATCGGTGCAGGGGCGGCAGGTGGCACCCTGGGTGTGTTCTTCGGGCTCCGTATTGGGCACGTAGACCGCCACGTCGGGCAGGGGCAGTTCGCCGGAGGGGATATTGACGGTGCCTGTGACCTGAGTGGCGCCCTCGTCGCAGAAGACCTGGTCGCACTCCAGGCCCTGGCAGGGGCCGTCGTCATCATTATTGCTGGGGTCGGGCATCTGGTTGCCCGGGCTCTGGTTGTTGGGGGATTGATTGCCAGGGCTCTGGTTATTTGGGGATTGATTACCCGAGCCCTGATTATTGGCCGTCTGGTTATTGGGACTCTGGTTGGGTCCGGCCGGTGAGCAGACCTCGTCGATGGGGTTCCAGGTCTCGTCGGGGCCGCATTCGCCCTCGCCGGCGTTGGCGGCGACCTCGTCGTCGCTGCAGGCGGCGAGGCCCAGGCCGAGGGAAAGGATGAGCAAAGACGTAGAAATAGATAGAGACAGGCGTGGTAAATTCATCACTGGGACCCAGAGGGAAAGTGGTGGCTCAAATTTTTCGAATGGTAGCTATCTTAATTAATGGCCCCGGGAAGGGCAAGTCCGATCGTCGGCGTTGAGAAGTTGGTGCATATTTCCTACGGTCGCCGCCGAATGGGCCGCCGAGTTCTCGACCACCAAATTCAGGGAACGGCGTGCTCGCCAGAGGCGGCGGGCTCGCGCGGCGGCGTTGGAACCCATCGAGGAGTGACGTTTGGATAAGCTGGATGTGTTGAATAAGGCAGAAGACGAGGGCGGACGGGAGCGGCGAGAGATCTTTGAGGAGGTGTTGGTGCACGCCCGGGAGATGGGCTGTGAGATGAAGATCGGTGGGGGACGAGCTGGGGGCATCAACCTGCGCTACGGGGCCATTGGTTACGCCATTCTGGATATCAATACCCTGGGGGTGGTCAAGCTCTATGCCTCTCCCCACCCGGGAAAGGATCCGGCCGAGGATCACCGGGGCACGCTCAACGGGTTTATCGAGGAATCCGAGGAGTTGGAGCCGAAGTCCTTCCCCATCAATACCTACGGTCACCTCAAGGACCCCTTAGAGGAGATCGGCGCCGAGCCAGTGGTGCGCTATATCCAGCAGGCCGTGAAGCTAGTGCGCAAGTATTATTACGAGCCCTGGTTTGAGCTCCACGACGACTGAGTTGAATAAATCGCATAGGGGGGGCGTCTGTGTGGATGAGGACGACGGAAGGACCGAATCCATAAGGAGCAGACGATGAATGCGATGAAGAAGACATTGATGACGGTGGTGGTGGCGTTGGCGACGGTGGGCTTGATGGGCCTGGTGGGCATGAGCAGCGCGGCGGCCTATTCGACGGGCCATTCGACGCAGAGCTCGTCGAGCAGCTCCTCTTTCTCCTTTGGAGTTGGCGTCGATCTAAGCCTGGGATATGAGCGAGAGCGCGAGCGAAGCCGCAGTCGCCAGAGCAGCCGGAGTGATTCCCGAAGGGGAACGACGCAGCGCCAGCGTTCGCAGTCCGGTCAGCGTTCGCGGTCCGGTCAGCACTACCAACCGCGCCAGCGCACGAGGTCCCGTCATAGCTCCAAGCAGGGACATCATCGAAGCGAGCGGCGGAGTCAGCGCTCTTATAAGCAGCGTGGGCAAAGCTCTCCGCGAGGAAAAGCCAAGGGCCATCGAAAGCAGAAAGGCAGCAGTAGCAGTAATTACGCGCGGATCGTCGAGGTCTGTGGTCAGGAGACGTCGTTTAGCAGTGACCGCGATCACTGCATCGACCGGGCCAAGCAGTTGGATCGACGAGACGCCACGTCCACGGTGCGGGCCTGCTCGTCGGCCACCCAACACGGCAGTCATTTTCGGGGATGCATGGACCGAGCGGTGAGCTTCCGAGCGGCGCCGGCGCGGGCCATCGAGGCCTGCGGCCAGGCCACGGACCATGGCAGTCACTTCCTGTCCTGCGTCTCAGCGGCCTCGGATTACCGAAGTGACGCCAGCCCCGTGGTTCGAAGCTGCGGCAACGCCACCAACTTCTCGGGACGCGTGGCCGCTTGCGTGCAGAGCGGACGAAGTTAATCGCCGGCGCGAAGTCGGTGGGCGTCCAGTTGGCTCAGGGTTTGATAGAGCTCTTTGGCGCGCACCGGCTTGGCCAGGTAGGCGTCGACGCCAGCGGCGAGGATGCGCTCGCGATCGCCGGCCATGGCGTGAGCGGTGAGGGCGACGATCGGGATGGAGCGATCGTGGCCCTCTTCGCGTTCTAGGCGTCGGATGCGTCGCGTGGTCTCCAGGCCGTCGAGGCGCGGCATCTCGATGTCCATGAGGATGAGGTCGAAGTCGCCGTCTCGCCACCGATCCAGGGTTTCCAGGCCGTCTTCGGCGACGGTGACGCGGTGGTCGTGCTTTTGGAGTAGACCCAGGGTAACCCGCTGATTGACGGGGTTGTCCTCGGCCAACAGGATCTCCAGCGGGGCGAGCTCAATGTCCAGGCTGGGCATGGACTCCTCGCGCAGCGATTGGGGGTCCAGGGGGTGGAGGCGAAGGGTAAAGGAGAAGGTGGAGCCGCGGCCGGGCTGGCTCTCAAACCAGATCTCGCCGTCCATCAGAGAGACGAGCTGGGAGGCGATGGTCAGCCCCAATCCGGTGCCGCGCTCGGTGGGGTCGGAGGGCAACTCCGCCTGGTGGAAGGCCTCGAAGATGGAGTCCTGCTGGGCCTCGTCGATGCCCTTTCCCGTGTCCTGGACATCGACCAGGAGCAGGAGATCGTCATCGGCGGCCTCGCGGCAGGAGACCTGGACCGAGACCTGTCCCTCTTCGGTGAATTTCAGGGCATTCTTGACGAGGTTGATCAGGATCTGGCGGATGCGGTCGGGGTCGCCTTGAAGGCAGATGGGGACGTCGCTGTCGATATGATGAATGAGATCGACCTCCGGGGCCTTGTGGTGGCGCCGCAGGGTCTGGAGGGTGTCTCGCACAAGTTGATGAGGCGAGAAGGGGACGGGGTTGAGGCTCAGCTCGCGGGCCTCGATCTTGGAGAAGTCCAGGATGTCGTTGATGAGGCCCAGGAGGCCCTCAGCGGAGCTCTGGGCCAGGTCGACGTACTCTGCTTGTTCGGCGCTGAGCTCGGTATCCGATAGGAGTTCCAGCATGCCCAGGACGCCGTTCATGGGGGTGCGTATCTCGTGGCTCATGCGGGCCAGAAATTCGCTCTTGGCCTGATTGGCGGCCTCCGCCTGGTGGCGAGCATCGACGAGCTGGCGCTCCATCTCCTTGCGGGCCGTGATGTCCGTGGCGGCCACCAACGAGGCGCAGGGCTTTCCATGGTCGTCGCGAAGGGGGAGCGCTGAAATGCGCAGCCAGATGCGGGAGCCGTCGCGGTGGATGGCCTGGAGGTCGTAGTCGTCGCGCTCTCCCCGGGAGCGATCCCGAAGGCGCCGACGGGTCTCGTCGGCCCATTGGGAGGACATAAAATCAAAGGTCGAGCGACCGATCAATTCTTTGGAGGCATAGCCCAGCATGGCGCCCATGGTGGGGTTGGCGTAGATGATGGTGCCGTCGAGCTCGATGACCAGGATGCCATCGTTGATGGACTCGACGATGCGGGCAAAGGACAGATCCCAGCTCTCGCGCTGGGTGTCGGCGAAGTGCCGGGTGACCGACGACAGGGGCCGGTCTTCAAAGGCATGGGGGCCGTCGGAGTCGTTGCTATCAGAGGACATGGCGATCTCCTGTGGAGGCGAGGCCCGACTGGACCTCGTCGCAGAAATATGAACGCCATCGACGTCTCGCCAAGTGGGCAGTCAGCGCTCGGGGTCACCGTCGGTCGGGGGCATCGAGGGGAGATCGAGGCGGTGGCGAATGTCGAGCGACAGGGTCTCCAGATCGCGGTGCAGGCGATCGAGGAGGGTTTCGGTGGCGTCGTGGTATTCACGGTACCAGACGGAGAGGGCCGGCGTCAGGTGCTCCGTGAGTTCGGGGAGAAGCGAGAGCAGGCGGGCCTGGCGATCGCCATGAGAGCTGTGGTCGGCGTCGTCGGTCATCGATTGCAGCAGACGGGGGCCGGCGACGTCGATGCGTCCTTCGGCGCGGGCCAGCCAGGGGCCAAAGACGCGGTCATGGAGAGCGCTTCGCTGGTGTCGAAGGGCGTCAAAGAGGGCGTCCAAACCACGGCGGATGGTGCGAGCATCGGTGGGCTCCAAGGTCAAAAGGAGGGGACCCACGGCGCGGGAGATGGCGTCGTCGATGCGGTCGAGCTCCGAGAGCATCGCCTGGCGGTGACGGTCCAGCACGGCGTCGATGCGATGGGCGAAGAGCTCCAGGAGGAAATGTTCGTCGTCCGGGTCGAGGACCGGTTTCTTGCGGATACGCCCCTGGCGGCGCAGCACCTGGTCGAATTCCCGGGCCACGCCCAGGGCCACGAAGTCCAGTTGGTCGGCCAGGCGAGCGCTGGATTCGCCGGCCCAGGTGCGGCCGTCCTTGCGCTGAGCGCGGATGTGGTCGCGCAGCTTCGCCAGGGTCTGGAGGTGGCCGTCGAAGGCGTCGGTATGATGGCGGCGAAAGTCGGCGATGGCCTCAAGGATGGCGCGCAGTTGGCGCATCGCCTCGGCGATCTTTAGATCCGAGGAGCGCTGGACGAAGTCGCGATCGATCTGCTCCTGGAGGGCGCTGAAATTTGGGTCGTCGCCATCTTCCTCGGATAGACGAGTCGCCAGGGCCTCTCGCGCAGAGATAGGAAAGATCTGGAGGACCTGGTCGCCGATGGAGGCCTCCAGGTAGTCCACGATCTCGTCGACGGCGTCGCCCCGTTGCTCCGGCGGGCCGTGGCGGTCGATCTTATTGAGCACCAGCAAGACCCGTTGGTCAGAGTCAGCGATGGCGGCCAGGCGCTCCCATTCGCTTTGCTTGAGGGCCTGGTTGGCGTCCAGGATCCACAGGATGGCCTCGGCCTCCGACAGGGCCTGATCGGCCAGGGCTTCGTGGCGCTCGTCCAGGGCGTTAAAGCCCGGGGTGTCCCAGTAGTTGATGGAGCGAAGCGCAGGGTGGGGATAGGTATAGTGGAGGCGATCGATCGTCGCGGCCTCGTCCTTCATGAGCCGGCGGGCGTCGGCGAAGTCGACGTCCACCAGGCGGCCGTCGGAGTAGTGAATGCGGGCTTGTTTTCGGGGGCCGTAGGCCATCACGCAGGGGTGGGCCGTGGTGGGCAAGACGCCCATGGGGACGACCTCCTCGCTAAGGAGGGCGTTGATGAGGGTCGATTTGCCGGCGTTGAATTCGCCGACCAGGGCCACTGACAGGGGCTGATTGAGCTCGGCGATCAGGGCGTGGAGGTCGGGGCGAAAGGCGTCCAGTCGCGGCCGCTCCCTCAGGATATCCACCAGGGACTCCAGGCTGCCGAGAAGCTCGGCGGTACTGTCCGGCGATTGAGGTGGTGACCAGGTGGGGGTCAGGGCATTCAGGGCGTCGTCGATGGCCTGGTCGATGGCCTGGCGAAGGTGGCGAGCGTCGGCCTGTTGGCGGGCGCGCCGAAGGGCCACCAGGGCGTCGGCGGGGTCGGCGGTGAAAAGGGCGAGACGCCCCTGGGTGTAGAGATAAGCGGCGCGGTCCTGGACGTCGAAGTCGGCGGCCCGGTGGAGGAGGCGGCGGGCGTCGTCGGGGCGATCCAGGAGCAGGTGAGCGCGGGCGGCGCCGATGAGGGCGTCGGCCTCAAAGGCGTGATCTCCCAGGTCGATGAGGCGCTGGTAATGCTCCAGGGCGTCGTCGGCGTCGCCGTCGTGGAGCGATAATTCGGCGAGGCCCAGCAGCGCTCGAGGGTGGTCCGGTTGGCGGCGAAGGGCCGACTGATACGACTGGCGCGCCCGGTCGTGGTTCTGGATGCGGGCGTTGGCCTCGCCAATGAGGGCGTAGATGTCGGCATTGTCCTCGCTTTCCTCGAGGGCGCGAAGCAGCCACTGATTGGCCCGGTGGGGGCGGTGCAGTTGGAGGTGGGCCGTGGCGGCGCCCTGGAGGGCCGGAAGGTGGTCCGGGTGGCGCTCCAAGAGGGCCTCGTAGGCCTCGACGGCCCGTTGGGGAGCCCCGGACTGGAGGTGGGTGTGGGCCAACTCCAGAAGGAGGTCGGGATCGGCGTCGTCCAGGTCGTCGCCGACGAGATCGTCGAGGCGACGGGCCGCCTCCTCAAAGCGCTGTCGCTCCTTGAGGGCCTGGGCGAGGGTCAGAGTGGCCTGGGGCTCGTCGGGCCATAGACGAAGGGCCCGGCGCAGGTCACGAGCCGCCCGGTCGGGGCGATCGAGGGCCAGGTAGACGCGACCCAGCGCGAAATAGAGCTCGAAGCCATAGGGCGGATCGTCGTCCAGGGTCCGGGCGCGTTGAAGATGGGTCTGGGCCTCCTCCAGACGGCCCATCTGCTCCAGGCACAGGCCGAGGTGAAAGTGGCTTCGCCCCTCCTCGCGGATCTCGATGGCCTCCGAAAAGAGGGTGGCCGCCTTTTGGGTATGGCCCAGATGAAAGTGACAGAGGCCGCGCAGGCGACGGGTGCGCTCGGTCTGGGGCCGGCGGTGCTCTGCTTCGCCCAGGTAGGTTAGGGCCTCTTCGTAGTCGCCGGCTTCAATGGCCTCCTCGGCCCGGAGGTGAAGGGTCCGGATCTCCTCGGGGAGCATGACCTCTTCCAAGAAGTCACCGACGCGGTCGCTGATGCGGTCCAGAAGGTTCATAAAAAATCCCTGGGACGAAACAATGAAGGTCCATCCAGCGATAATACGTCAGGGAAGAGGTGGTCAATCGTCGGGCTCGGTGGTAGCCATCGAAATAGGGCGGGCGGTGGCCGCGGGATAACAAAAAGTTGCCAGCGCCGGCAGGCCGCGTTAAGCCATGGGGCCAAGGCCCGCTGCGATTGGATGAATCAACGAGTTCAACCCACGAGGAGAGATTATGGCACTAAATAAAGCGATGATTATCGGCAATCTGGGCTCCGACCCGGAGCTTCGCTACACCCAGAGCAGCACGCCGGTGGCCAATTTTAGCGTGGCCACCAACCGGGTGTGGAACGACAAGCAGGGCCAGCGTCAGGAAAAGACGGAGTGGCATCGAATCGTCGTCTTTGGTCGCCAGGCCGAGACCTGTGAGCAATACCTGAGTAAGGGGCGTCAGGTCTATGTGGAGGGGCGTATCCAGACGCGAGAGTGGCAGGATAAGAGCGGAAATAAGCGCTACACCACCGAAATTGTGGCGCAGAATGTGCAGTTCTTGAGCGGCGGAAGCGGCGGAGGCGGCGGGGGCTATTCGGAGCCGCCGCCCTATACGGACGCCGATATGGGTGGTTCCTCCGGTGGCGGAGGCGGTGGCGGCGGTGGGGGAGGCGGTCAATTCGACCAGTCCTTCGACGACGACGATATTCCATTCTGAGACCTTTCGGGGGGATGGAGCCCGTCGAGGGCGTCGACGCAGCTAGGGGAGCCTGTTGCACATAGGCTCCGCATCGTCTCGCCGGCCGATTTTACGCCATACATCGCTCGTATTCCTCCGAATAGCGCTGCTATTACGTCGTCATACGAACGAGTCTGGCATCAAAATCTTCTCGGCGAGGACTCGGTCCGCTATACGCAACAGGCTCCTAGGGAGACCACCATGGAAGGTCGACAAAAGACGTGGGCAGAGGACTTGGAGGCCGTCGATGAGGGCCGCCGCGCCTTTATCGAGGGCCTTCGGTGGCTGGAGTCCGGCGAGCTAAAGAAGGCCCGTCAGGTGTTTCGGCGGGGGGCGCGACGCCTCCAGGCGCCCTATGATACGATGGCGCGGCTGGCTCAGGCTCGCTTGGAGGTAGAGGCCGGTCGTCAGGGAATGGCCCTTCGCATTTTGAGGGATGTCGCCCACACGTGTGAGGAGGCGTCGCTTCGCCAGTGGGCCTGGATGGAGATCGCCGATCTGGCCAGGCAGCGCGGCCAGCAGCCGTTGGCCCAGGAGGCCGACGACGCCATGGACGCCATCGGAATCCGCCCGGGTAGCGCCAGGCAGTAGAGCAAAGGCAGTTCGATGATGGACAGTTCCCCCGACAAGAGCGCTGACAACCCTCTGGGGTTGAGCCTCGATTTCGTCTACGGGCGGGGCTATCTGTGGGCGCAGCGCCAGCGCGTCAGTGACTGGATCGCCATGGAATCTCTGCGCATGGAGATCCCCGATCTGAGCTTTCCCTTTGATGCTCGAGGAGGTCTCGATCGCTTCCAGCATACCCGTTGCCTGGTGCGAGAGGTGGAATTTGGGATCTCCGAGGTCGGCCTGGGCGATCTGCTGGAAGAGGCCATGGAGGAGCTCGACGGCTACGAGCACCTGAGCGTCCGCTTTCTGGAAGATGCCATCCATCTCAGCGTGAAGTTGACCCGTCTGGGGGCCGACGCCTACGTGAGCTGCCGGGCGGCGTTGATCTCGCCGGAGCCGGCGCGGGCCGACGAGGTGCACCTATCGCTCTATGACTATCGGGCCTACGGGCCACTGCCGATGCCGGCTCGGGTGGTGATGCAGCAGTGCTTGACGGGGTTATTGAATACGGATCGGCTCCGGCTGTCGGGGCGTGGGGAGAGCTTTACGCCGGCCATCGCCGGGGACGTGGTGCGCTTTCGGCCGATGAAGCTCTTATTTTTGGAGCTCTTTCCAAGGGTGGGTTGGAAGCTTCCCGATCTGTCGGGGATTCACCTGGAGCGGGCTCAGATACGCCCGGGGGTGATCGCGATCCGGGCCAGCGACGGGGACCACCAGAGCCAGGAGAAGTTGGTGGAGAGCCGCGAGGGGGCCAGGGCGCTGGCGGCCTATGAGGCCAAGGAGCTGTTCTCTCATGCGGACAAGGCGCTATTTGAAGGGGAAATGCGTCAGGCCCTGTCGCTGCTGGCGGGCTATCGCGACGTCTACGGACTTCACCCGGCGTTGATAGCTCGTCAATTGGATGCGTTGGTGGCCGATGGATCGCCGGGCAGTCTGGCGGAGGCGGAGTCGCTTCGGCGAGAGTTGCTGGCGGAAGACGAAGAGGATCTGCGAGCGGCGTTGGTGGGACCCCGATTGGCGATGGCCCGGCGGCGCTCCAGGGAGGAGATCATCGAGGCCTTTGAGGATCTGGCGGCCCGGCTCAGGGAGCGCGGCGATGGGCGAGATTGGGCGCTCTGCCAGTTGTCGGTGGCTCGCCGCATGGCCGACGACAATCCCAGGCTGGCGGCCGATAAGTTGCGGGCCGTGCTCAAGCGCCAGCCTCGTCATCGGGAGGCGCTGGAGGCCAGCGAGGCCCTCTACCGACGCCTGGGCGATGAGGAGGGGCTGGAGGAGATGCTCAAGCGCCTGACCGGCGTGTATCAGGATCGGGATCGGCTCAAGGAGACCTACCTGCATCTGGCTCGTCACCTGATGGATCGGCAGGGCGATCTGGGGGAGGCGCGGATGTATCTGGAGAAGGTGCTTCGCCTGGATAGCGAGGATCTCCGGGGGCTTCGGGCCCTGGGAGAGAGTTATCTCCTGGGCGGCGAGCCCCTGCGGGCGCTCAAGGCCTTTGGATCGGCGGCGCGCATCGCCGAGGGACGAGGGGAGCCGGGGCTCGCCAGTCGGCTTCATCAGCGGGCGGCCGGGCTGTGGTTCGATGAGATGGAGGATCCCCGCCAGGGACTTCTGGGGATGCAGCGGGCGCTGACCCTGTCCAAGGAGGCCCAAGAGGAAGGCCGGGATGAGCAGGTGGACTGGGCCCTGCGAGCCGATCAATACCGGCAGGGGGCTCAGATGGCGCAGGCCCTGGGGCGCGACGAAGAGGCCATGGAGTATTGGCAGGAGGCCATCCAGATCTGGGAGCGGCGCCGCGACCGGGGAGAGCGCTGGGCCCTGCGAAGCCAGGGGGCCGACGCCGGGATGGAAGAGGCGGAGATCGAGGAGGCCCTGGTGGAGGCCCATCTGGCGCTTAGCCATCTATACCGGGGTCGTCAGCGAGAGGCCGCGGCGGCCAGCCAGATGCGGCGCGTCCTCGATCTTCGGCCGACCCACGAGGAGGCGCTGGGGTGGCTGGAGGAGCACCTGCAAAATACGGGGCGGCCCGAGGAGCTCATCGCCCTATACGAGGATCTCCTGGAGGGATCCCACAGCGAGGCGCGTCGCCTGCAGTGGTTAGAGAAACTCGGCGATCTGCGAGGCGCCATCGGTCAGGTGGAGGTGGCCCGCCAGCGCTACGAAGCGGTGCTAGAGGTGGTGCCTCGACGGGTGAAGGTCCGGGAGAAGTTGGTGGAGTTGCTGCGGGCTCACGGCCGCCATGAAAGCCTGGCGCGGAGTCTGGAGGCGCTTCGGCCGGGGTTCGATGGGGCGGGGCGCCAGGAGCGGCTGGCCCTGGAGCTGCGGATCGGCGAGGCCTACGAAGCGGCCGGTCGGTGGCGAAAGGCGGCTCGGGCGCTGGGCCGGGCCCTCAACTGCGAGGCCAGCCATCGCCCGGCGCTGGCGTCCATGGCGCGGGTATTGGAGGCGTTGGTGGACGAGGCGGGGCCAACGGCGGCAGCGCCGGTGGGCTCCAAGCCGTTGGGGCAATTATTGGAGTCCATCTGGCTTCGCCTGGCGGAGGTGGAGCCCGAGGCCTCGCGGTCCAGGGAGTGGTTATTGCGGGCGGCCATGAGCGCCGAGGAACGCGGCGATCGGGCGATGGCCGCCGAGGTTCGCGAGCAGGCCGATGCGCTGGGAAGCCAGGAGGCCTCGCAGGACTCCGAGCTGGACGTGGACGCCCGGCTGGACGCCATGCTCGATGCCCTGCAGCCCCGGCGATCCTCACCAGATCCAGCGGAGACGCTGCGCCAGATGTCGGCGACGCCCTCCGACGACGGCGATCAGCCGGAACCGTCGGAACCCAGGGAGCCGTCGGAAGAGGCCGAAGAGAAAGAGCTGGACTCCTTTCGGCGCCGCTTTGCGGACATGATCAAAAAGCCCTCCAGGCTGGCGGATCGGCGAGGGGCCGGGAAATTGGCGGATGAAATTACGCAACCAAGAGCGGAGCTCAGTGAAGACACAGAGCCCGACGAAGAGCGGGCGGTGACGCTGAAGAGTATCCTCGAGGGGGCTCGTCGGCGGCAACAGGAGTTGGCCGGCGACGCCGCCGACGAGGAGGGCGATCATAGCGCCCCGGATACGAAGGAACAGATGGAGACGCGGCGGTTTAAGCGCCCCGATATCTCGACGGCCAACAAGAATATCGAAACGGGCGGCGCAAGTGGCATTGAGCGCAGCCTGGAGACGGCTCGGCAGCGCGTGGAGGAGGCCCGGCGCGAGGGGCCAGAGGCCCAGGCGGAGGCCATGGAAGACCTCATTCGCCTCAGCCGCATCAGCGGCCCGTCGGCCATGGGCGATGGAGAGAGGGCCCGGGTGGCCAGAGAGCTTGGGGAGCTCCTTTATTATGATCTGGAGGCCGATCAGCGGGCGCGGCCCTACCTGGAGATGGCTCGCCGCCTGGATCCGCAGGGCGCCGGTCAGGAGACGGCCGTGGTCAACGCACTGGAGCAGATTTATAAGGATAGCGGCGACGTGGACGCCCGCCTGGCGTTGCTCAAGGGGCGGCTGGAGGCGGCACAGACCGTGGAGATGAAGACGACCTATCGGCTGCTGCTGGCGCAATTGGTGTGGGATCAACGGGACGACGCCGACGAGGCCCGGCGGTGGCTCGACGAGGTGTTGGAAGCGGAGCCCAATCACGAGGCGGCCCACCGGTTGCTGGCGGAGATCGCCAAATATGAGGAGGATTGGGAGGGAGCGGCGCAACACCTTCAGGCGGTGGCCGACGCCTCCTCCGGTGGTCTGGACGCCGTGGAGACGACGCGAGAGCTCGCCGAGGTATACCATCAAAGATTGGGCGACCCGGCGCGGGCTCAGGCTTATTATGAAAAGGTCCTCGGGGAGTCGCCGGGAGACGCTCGGGCCCTCAACGGGGTCAAGGCCTGCGTCGCGGAGCTGGAGCGGTGGCCGGCCTATATCAAAGCGTTACAACGGGAGCTGGGGTTGCTCATGGGGAGACCCGACGAGCCCGTGGATCTGGATCATTGGGACGGTCAGGAGGCGCCTCAGGCCATCAAGGTGTCGGCCAGCCAGATCGTGGCCGAGGCGGCGCAGGTGATGGAGACGTCGATGGATGCGCCCGAGAAGGCCCACCGGCTGTGGGGGGTGGCCGCCGACCTGTGGCCGGAAAATGGCGAGGCCCTGGAGCGGCGCATCGACCTCGATCGGCGCCTGGAAAAGACGGCCGCGTTGGTCGACGATCTGGAGGCCTATGCGGAGGCGGTGTTGGATGATGGGACGCGATTTGAGAGTCTTCTGGAAGCAGCGCAACAGAGCGAAGAAGAGGGTCGCAAGGCGCGGTTGGCGCGTCGGGCTCTGGAGGTGGGAGAGGGGCTGGACGTCGATGAGGATCGACTGCGACCGCTTCGAGACCTGGTCAGGGCGCAAGACGATGAGGAGCAGCGATGAGGACAAAGGCGATAGCGATGGGGGTGGTGGCCCTGGGATGCCTGCTGGGAGGGCCGCAGGCCATGGCTCAGCAGCAGCAAGGACAGGACGAGGTGGTCGAGGAGACGCGAGAGGCCCAGATCCCCAATTATCAATTGCAGCGATTTCGGCCGGCGCCGGGGGCCTCCGATTATGTGACGATGTGGTCCACCTCGGTGGCGCCCCATCTGGACTGGTCGGCCGGCGCCTTCTTCAACCACAGCAGCAACCCCATGCAGCTCGGCGCCTATGAGCGACCGGAGCGAGAGACCGTGGTATCGCAGTCCCAATTTGACGCTCTGGCGTCGGTGGGGCTGTGGGATCGGGTGGAGGTGGGGCTCGTGATGCCCTGGACGATTCGCCAGCGCAGCCGGGATCTGAGCATCCTGGTCGATCCGGACTCCGACGAGGAGCTGGGGCGAAGCGGGCTCAACGACATGCGCGTGAGCGCCAAGGGACAGATTTTAAGCCTGGAGGACGGGGCGGTGGGGCTGGCGGCGATCGGCACCGTGGGGGTGCCTACGGGGCGGCGAAATGCCCTGAGTTCGGAGGGCGGGATCAGCGCCGAGGCCCTGCTGGCCGGCGAGATGGTGTTCGCCCATACGATTCGCGTGGCCGCCAACGCCGGCTTTCGCTATCGGCCCGATGACCTCCAGGTGCGTCAGCACACCCTGGGCAACGAAGTGGTGTGGGGCGTGGGGGTGCATACCCCCTTTATCACAGAGAATATGGATCTGCTCGCCGAGGCCATAGGGGCGGTGTCCGTGCAGTCGTCGCCGGAGCGCTTCTCGGGGATATCCCGGGGCGAGGTGCCGGCGGAGGTGCTGGGGGCGATGCGCTACGGGGTGCATGACGATTGGTCGATCACTTCCGGGCTGGCCGGGGGCTTAGGCGACGGGATCGGGGCGCCCGACTGGCGTGTCTTCGTGGGCATCGACGGGCGGTGGACCACCGGTGGATGGTGGAGCGTGGACTATAATCAGCCGGGCTTTGAGGCCACCGTTGATCCCTGCGATCCCTCGGTGCGAGAAGCTCAACGAGGGCGGCTGCGTTTCGATCCGGCAGATTGCCCGGAACCGATCGCCGAGACCGATCCCCAGGAGGGCAAAGACCGTATCGACGATCCCATCGGCAGTGATTGGGAACCTCCGCCACCGCCAGAGCCAGAGCCCGAGGAGACGGCGGAGGTCGTGGAAGATGAAGAGGGCGACGCCATGCTTCGGCAGGGAGCGATCGTCATCACCGAGCGGGTGACCTTCGAGACGGCGAGCGCTGATATTCGCCAGCAAAGCCTGCCCATTTTGGACGATGTGGCAGCGCTGATCCTGCGCCACGACGATATTCGATTGCTGCGCGTGGAGGGGCATACCGACAACGTGGGCGATGCCCAGATGAACCTGCGACTCAGCGAAGACAGGGCGGCCAGCGTGGTGCAATACCTGGTGGACCAGGGCGTCGATCCGGAGCGCTTGACCTCCATCGGCTACGGAGAAGAACGGCCGGTGGGCGATAACCGCACCGAGGACGGCCGGGCGCAAAACCGTCGCGTGGAGTTTAATATTGTGGAAATGGGGGCGCCTTGATGAGGCATGCGCATTGGTCTGGCGCCGCGGCGTGGGTCTGCTTGTGGCTTGCGATGGCCCTGTGGGGGTGCACGCCCCAGGAGACGGTCATGGAGGTGGACGCCGTCGAGGAAGGGCCCGGCGGATTTGTCTCAGCGCTGGCGGCGGTGGATGAGGACACCCTGGTGGCGGTGGGACGCGAGCGGCTCTACGTGCGCGGCGCCGGGGAGGAGTCCTGGGAAGAGCGAAGCGGGCGGTGGCCGGCGCCTTTGGACGACGCCGGGCAGTCGATCTTTGAGACGGTCTACCAGGTGCATCGAGGCGAGACGAAGGTGGCCAATCGACTCTTTGAGGTAGTGGGCGACGAGCTATGGCTGGTGGCCACGCCGTCGCCGGGGGAGCGGCCACGGCTGCTTCGAAGCCTCGATGTGGGGGAGAGTTGGGATGTGTTGGAATTGCCCGAGGGCATGGAGGTCGGCAGGGGAGACGGCGGCTCGCCCGCCGATCAAGGGGGTCTGCCTCGATTTCATCGGGTGGACGCTCAGCTCTATCTCATCGGTGGGACTCAGATCTATCGACGTCTGGGCAAACCGGGCACCGATCTGAGTGAGGTGGAGTGGGACGCCATCGATCTGGAGGGCGTCGACTCGTTGAGGGAGTCGCCAGGTGGGTTGCCGACGGCGGTGCGTCATTATCTTCCGGCCAATCGAGATCGGCCCTACGAGGTGGTGACGACCTATGGTCGGGACCAGCGAGTCTACCAACGAGGCGACGATGAAGATCGCTTCGACGTGGTGGCTCGACGTCCGGCGATGGATATGGACCTGGTGGAGACGCCAGACGGTCAGTGGCTGTGGATGACCGACGGCAAGGAGGTCATGAGAAGTCAGGATAGTGGTCAGGAGTGGGAGGCCGTCACGGTGGCGCGGCACTCTCTGGCGCCGGAGGATTATCGCCAGATCCAGGTGGTGGAGGAGGGGGGCGTCGATGAGGGATACGCGTTGTTGGTGTTTGGCGATAGCGGAAGCCTGTGGCGAAGCGACGACGGCGGAGAGAGTTGGGAGACCATCAGTTCACGCGATCCCGATGAGAGAGCGGTCACGGGAGCGGTCTATCGAGGCTCGGAGGGCGTGTGGATTGGCACCGGCGGACGCGGGGTGTGGAAAGCCGGGGATAGGGATTGGAAGTGGGAGGAGAAAAACGAGGGCATGTCTCAAGCGCGGTTAAACGACGCGCTCTTTTCGGGCACCCGGACCCTGACGGTGGGCAGCGAGGCGGGGCTGTATCGCCATCGCCTGGATGCTCCCGAGGATCGGTGGGAAGAACTCGATGGACGGGCGACGACGGCGGTGTGGCACGACGATCAGGAGGGGCACCTGGTCACGGGCACCCAGGGAGGGGCCATCGTGGTGGATGCGGAGGGCGAACAGCGAAGCTCGGCGCTGGCGGCGGCCCATGAGGACTCGTTGGTGGAGTTTTTGCCGGTTCATCTTCAAGGTCTGGAGATGAGCGCGGCGTCCATCTTGATGATTGGCGGACGCCATCAGTCCTCCGATCGGCTGGCGTGGTCCCATCGGCGAGGCGCGATGCTCTCCAATGACGGCGGGGAGTCCTGGCGGGGCGTGGACTTTGGGCAGGCCTTTGGCGATGCGGTGCGGCGCTCCCGGGCGACTTCATTTATGGCCACCGAGGAGGACGATTTCTATCTGGTGACCCGATCGAAGCGCCAGGGCGAGCCCACGCAGCTTTGGCGATCCGGCGACCAGGGCCAGTTGTGGCAGGTGACCTACTCCATGATCCCCGATGAGGAGGCGTTGCCGATGCGCTTGATGGAGCGCCCCGGGGCGTCGGGGCTGGTCATGGCCTACGGCTCGCGCCTGGCGCTCAGCGATGACCGAGGCGAGAGCTGGACCAACCTCAGCGGGCCCTGGGAGGGGGGCGAGATCCTGGGCATCACCAGCGATGAGGACCAGATCGTGGTGCTCTACGACCTGGGCCGGGGCAGCGTACTGGCCTGGCTCGATGGCGGCGATGACCGCGGCGATGTGGTGGAGAGCTATCAATTGGTGTGGCCCTCCCGGGTGGCCGTGGGCCATCGACCGGTGGGGCTGGAGGTCAGCGGCGATCGGGTATTGATTCAGGATCGCCACCAGCTCTACGCCGGCGGGACGCCCCGTCAGATGGCGGGGGGGCCGGCCCAGATGTCGGTGGTCCTAGGGCTGGCGGCGGTGATCGCGTTGATCAGCCTGGCCTTTGGGTATCTGCGAATCTGGGAGCGCAGGCGCTGATCAGCAGGTTATTCCGTCAGGAGCATGATGGGGGTCATCAGGGCGACGCCGATGGCGGCGCCCAGGGCCAGCGGGAGGAGGCCGCGGCGGGCGAGGCCGGCCTCGTCGGCCGTCTCCAGGGCGTCGGGGATGAGGTGATAGAAGACCAAAAAGGCCATGGCGCCGGCGGCGAAGCCAAAGCCGTAGGGCAGGACCTGGCGGGCAAAGGTCACGAAGAGAAAGGCGATGGCGGCGCCGATGGGCTGGGGAATGCTGGTGAGCACGGCCACCCAGAAGATCTTGGCGTTGGACACGCCATAGGTCTTGAGAGGGATGGCCACCGCCAGGCCCTCGGGGATATTCTGGATGGAGACGGCGACGGTGATAAAGATCGCCAGGGCGGGGATGGCCAGGCCGGCGATGACGAGATCGCCCTCGGTGCCCAGATCGGCGAAGGAGACGCCCAGGGCCACGCCCTCGGGGAAGCTATGGAGGGTCAGGACGCCGACGATGATCGCCAGCTTCTTGAAGTCGGCCTCCGAGATGTCCTGGGGGGCAAATTGGTGGTCGTCGATGAGGCGATCCACCACAAGGACGAGCAGGACGCCCACCAGGGCGCCGATGCCGACCTCCCAGAGGGTGCCCTCCTCCAGGCCCTCGACGATAAAGCCGAAAAACGAGGCAAAGAGCATCACGCCGCAGGCCAGCCCCCAGAGCACCACGGTGGTGCGGGGGCGGATGCGTTCCACGAAAAAGAGGGGGACGGCGCCGAGCCCACAGACCAGGGCGGTGATGAGCCCGGCGACGATGACGATGAATAGACCTTCCAAGATAGACTCCCGATCCGAGGTGCATCAAAGATGGAGCCCTCGGCGGGGTGGGTCAACCTCGTCGACGCAGGGCCATCAGTCCCAGGGCCGCCATCAAGAGAAGGGCCAGGGGCGAGGGCTGCGGGGAGCCCGTGGCGGCGCAGCCGCTGTCCGATTGGGCCTGGGCGCTGTGGTCATCCTGGCCCTCGTCAGGGGCATCGGAGTCGTCGCTGGTGACGTCGTCGTCTTCGCCATAGCCCTCGCTGAGATCCCAGTCCTCGGGGTCCTGATTTTCCTGGCAATAGGGGACGAACTCCGGATCGACGTCGTCGCAGGGGCCGCCGGGGGCGTAGCCGTCGGGCTCGGTGAGGTCCTGATTGGGCTCCGTGATGGGCGCGCTGTCGCCGTCGCCGGGGGAGGCGGCGCAGGGGTTGATGCCGTCGAGGTCAAAGGCCCGGGCGACGAAGATGGCGGCGTGGGAGCGCGGCAAGTCGCCGTTGGGGCAGAAGTTGGAGCCGTCGCCGCAGCCATCGGTGACGCAGTGATCGTAGAGGGCCTCGATGCCCTCGACGTGGGAGCTGTCAGAGTCGACGTCATCAAAGAGGGTGCCCAGGGGCTCCGGGGCCTCCCACGCCAGGGTTCGAGCGATCATGGTGGCGGCCTGGGCCCGGCTGATGGGGTCGTTGGGGCAGAAGTTGTCGCCGCCGCAGCCAGAGGTGATCCCCTCTTCGTAGGCCGCTTCGATATAGGCGTGGAGGGTGGATCCGGCGCTGACGTCGTCGAAGGACGAGGTCGCCGGCGGGTTGGAGGTGTCCAGATCGGCGGCGCGGGCCAGAAAGGCCGCCATCTGGCCACGGGTCACGGAGCAATCGGGGCAGAAGTGGTCGTCGGCGCAGCCAGAGGTGATGCCCTCATCGAGCAGTAGATGGGCCTCGTCGTAGCCCAGGGCGTCGACGTCGAAGTCGGCAAAGGCGGAGTCATCGGTGCCAAAGAGGGGCTGCGCGGTGCAGCCGCCGGGTTCGGCGCAGGGGTTGGTATCGTCCAGGTTATAGGCCCGGGCGACGAAGACGGCGGCCTGGCCGCGGGTCAAATGGTCATCGGGGCAAAACTCGCCGTCGGCGCATCCGTCGGTCACGCAGCGCTGATGGATGGTCTCAATGGCCTCGAAATGGGAGGCACCGGCGTCGACGTCGTCAAAGGTAGGAGCGTCGTCGGCCACCTCGTCGGGCCAGTCCTGGGCGCGGTGGATCATGGTGGCGGCCTGGGCGCGGGTAATGGGGTCGCCGGGACAGAAGCTGCCGCCGCCGCAGCCGGTGGTGATGCCGGCGTCGTAAGCCGCCTCCACGTAGGGGTAGAGCGATGAGGAGGGGGAGACGTCGTCGAAGGTGGGTGTGTCCGGGGGATCGGAGACGTCGAGGCCGGCGGCGCGCACCAGAAAGGTGGCCATCTGGCTTCGCGACAACTCACAGTCCGGGCAAAAGAGGCCATCGCCACAGCCCTGGGTGATGCCGGCGTCCAATAGGAGGGCGGCCTCGTCGTGGCCCGTGGCGTCCGGTTGGAAATCCTCGAAGGTGGCGCCCGAGAGATCGGGGTCGGCCGTGGGGATGCAGCCGCCGGCGGGGGGCGGCTCGGGCTCCGGGGTGGGGTCGGCGCTGCCGCCACCGGCGGCGGCCATGGCGATGAGGTCGTCCAACTGGTTGACGACATTGGCGCCGGGGCAAGAGGTTCCCTGGCCGGGGCGCTGGCCGTGGCCTTTGACGGTGGAGCTGTTGAGGGCGATGCCGTGCTCTTGGTGAGCCCAGTGCATGATGTCGGCCGTGGCCTCCAACTGGACCTGCGGGGGCGTGGCCACATCGTAGTCGCCGATCATGGAGATGCCCAGGTTATTGGTGTTGTCGCCACCGGTGTGGGCGCCGATGTCGGTGGAGTGGGCGCGTCCCTGGTAGATCTGGCCGCTCTGAGAGACCACGAAGTGATATCCGATATCGCACCATCCGCGGTTGAAGTGGGCCTGTTGCATGCCGCGCATTCGGGCCGCCGGGTCGCCACCGTCGCTGGAGGGCACGGCGGTATGGTGAATGGTCATGCGATTGTGGTTCTGGGTGGGATAGCAGCGGTTACCCGGGGACACGGCGTTCCACTGGCTTCGAGAGATGACCATATCGGAGGGTGCCAGCGATTGTTGGGTGGTCTGGAGAGCTTGTGCATCCTCTAGGTCGCGCGAGTGAGCTGGGGCGACGACCTGAGGCTGAAAGTAGAGGTCCATGGCCTCCAGATCGGCGCCGCCGCGAAGCTCCAACTCCCGGGTGGCCTTGGGCAGCCGGATCACCAGGGTGCGCATGGCGTCCTCCGCCCAGTTGCTCTCCACGTCTTCCCAGTCGCTCCACTGCCCCCCGGGCTCTTGATATCGAAATTGAAGCGTCGAGGCCTGGGACTCCTCAACGAGGCCGCTGACCTGTCGAAAGGGGCGGTCCAATTGGAAGTGAGCGGTGTCGCGGTCGCCGTGAAAGAGGCGGTCGATGGCCTGGGCGTCGGCCAGGTGCAGGCTGTGGAGGATCTCCGTGGCCTCCGACGAGGCGTGATGGGCCGGCTCCTCGTCGGGATCGGAGAAACAGCCCACGGAAGCGATGAAGAGGGCGAGGATAGCGATGGACCACTGGGAGCGCGACATGGAGTCTCCGTTGCACGAAAAAAATCACCGATAACATATCTATTGGCGCTGAGTGTGACGATTGGCGAGCTCTTTCGCAAGGAGAGGTCGAGCATGAGCGGGAGTGAAAGATAACGTTAGGGATGGCGGTTTTGCGCGGGGCATCAATTGGGGTAAGACAGGGAAGAGAATTCTGTGTAGTGGCAGTGGAGGAATCATGAAGTGGCGACGAGGCGGGCTATGGGCCCTGATGGTGGGGTCGGCGTTGAGTTTGATGGCGATGAGCGCGCAGGCCAACCCCTTTGATACCTATGGGGCAGGAGCCCGATCGACGGCCATGGGCGGTGCCCAGGTGGCGAGCGGCCATAACGCCATGTCGATCTACGATAATGTGGCCGGCCTGGCGGGGGCGCCCGTGGAACTGAGAGCCGGGTTATTTGCCACCTGGGCCGATACGCCGATCAAGCTCTACGACCGGCCCGATGGCTACGATATCCCCGATCTGGGGACGCGCACACCGACGTTGCCCTCGGCCGACACCCGAGAGGCGCGCCAGGATACGGATTCCATCGATCCCCTCTACGGCATCCAGGTGGGGATGACGACCGATTTCGGCGGCACAGATACCCGGGGGGGCGTCATGGTGATGCTGCCGACCAACGATCTCTTGCAGTTGCAGAGCCAGTTTCCCGATGAACGAGAGCGGATCTACTCCAACCAGTTGAGCCACGAGGTGATCGGCTCGCGGGTGCATCGACCGGTCATCGAGTTTGGAGCGGCTCGCCAGATGACCGATCGCATCGCCTTCGGGGTCGGCGGTACCTATTTGCCGGGCGCCATGGTGGGGACCACGGCCTATGTGCGCGATCCGGCGGATCAATCGGACGTGGACATCAATTTGGATGGTCATACCACCAATAATTGGGGGCTGTTGACGGGGGTCATCGTGGACGCGACGGACGATCTGAGCCTGGGATTGGCCTATCGGGGAGGCCTGGACTTTGGCATCGAGGGGGCCAACGTGATCCAGGTGCGGGGCATCAACGCCACGGAGGAGGAGTCCACCCAGGAGTTGGATTGGGTGCCCATCTCGACGCCGTCGTCCATTCGCGGGGGGCTGGCCTGGGAGGTGGGCTCTCTGGAGCTGAGCCTGGACGGTCGCTACACCTTTTGGTCCAACTATCGAAATACCCACAACGAGGAAGCCGACTTCAACAATACGCTGGAGGGGCGCCTGGGCGCGGAGTGGCGCTACTCACCGGATACGCGTTTGAGGGCGGGGCTGGGGGCCATCCCTTCGCCGGTGCCGGAGCAGGACGGTCGCACCAATTATGTGGACAATACGCGATTGATGGCCTCCGTGGGCGGGGCCCATGAGTTTGGGGTGATGGATCGCACCATGGAGGTGTCGTGGTATGTGCAGGCTCAGCACCTACTAGAGCGCCAGACCCACAAGCGGGCCCAGGGCAGTTATCCGGCCTGCGACCCGGGCGTGCGCGTGCTGTGCGACGAGGTGCCCGACGATACCTCGGACCCCACCACGGGGGAGCCCTACGAAGAGGCGCAGGGGCTCAAGACGGGCAACCCCGGCTTTCCGGGCTTTAGTTCTGGTGGCTGGCTGGGCATGGTGGGCATTGAGCTTCGGTATTGAGGCAATGAGGAGTGCGCGATGAGTGTTTGGAAGTGGATGGGCGCCCTGGCATCTCTGGGGTTGATCGCCGGTGGATGTGGCTTGGAGGTCGAGGAGTCGACCTTTGAGGACCAGGAGGTGGTGGTCGAAGACCCCAATCAGGAGGAGCCAGAGGAGGACGAGCTGGGCGTGGGCTCGGGGGCCGGGACCATGACGGGGACGTGGATGCAGATCCACATCGCCAGTAACTGCGTCCTCGGCCAAGAGCAGGTGTCGACGGCGATCTACCTGGTCGATATCGAGACTCAAGGGGTGGGGCTGGCCGAGGAGCGCACGCTGTGCTCCCTGGACATGAGTCCCGTGCTGGGATTTAAGCCGCTGGTATCTCAGGAGATTCTGGACTCCATCGAGACCCCGGTCATCGACAAGGGCATGACCACCCGTCTGGTGGAGGGCGGCAGCTATATCTCGTCGACCGAGGTGGGGCTGTGGGGGCTCGATCTGGAGGATCCGCTGCTCGATAGCCTGCCCACCGAGGCCGACGATCCAAGGGTCATCGACGGCGATGGCGATGGCAACCCGGGGGTGAGCATGAAATTGGAGGGCAGCGGTTGCTCGCGATATATGAGTCAGCGCCAGATCGTGACCTATCACGGACGCTTTGTGGCCCCCAATGATATTCAGGGGGGCAGCGCGACCTATACGCAAAACGAGGTCTATGGGGCCTCGGGGGCGGTCTGTGAGCTGGCGCCGGAGGTGGAGGCCAATGACGAGCATAGCTTTTTCCGGATGGTGCGCGTCGACGGGCTCGGCGGGTCGGTGGACCTCTCCAATAGCGACGGAGAGATCGGATGCGACGAGGTTTTGCCACGGGGCCCCGATCTATGGGAAGCTAGGGAGCCCGATAACGATCTCTGCGACTGAGGACTGGGCGCCGATGAATAGGCTGGTGCGAACATGGGTGGTGTGGGTGAGCGCAGTCCTTTGGCTCGGGGGTTGCGGTGACTCCAAGGCCATGATGAGCGGCGATGTGGAGAGCGAGCCGCCCCTTGGCGCCGGTGAGGTCGAGGGAGGCGGGGGCGAGCCGGCACATAACGGGGAGCCCAATAACGTCGATCCGAATAATACGGAGCCCAATAACGGGGAACCAAATAACGGGGATCCGAATAATACGGAGCCCAATACCGGGGAGCCCAATAATACGGAGCCCAACAATACGGAGCCCAATAACGGGGACCCCTTTAATAACGACGATCCCAATAATACGGACCCCAACGACAGCCCGGGGCCCACAGAGCGCCCCAGTTTTGAGTCCGGCTATTGCACGGAGACGGTGTCGGCCTGCGCCGGCAACCCCGAGGGCCTGTGGGTCGTCGACGGCGTGTGCACCGATATGAGCGCATCCCTTGCTCTGGGGGCCTTTGAGGAGCCGGCGTGCCAGGCCTCGGAATTGGAAGGCCTTAGCCTCAGCAGTAGCGGTCAGATCGACATCGACAGCCAGCAGGGGCGCTTTGAGAAGTCCGTGGACATCGACGTGGACGGCACGATCTCCGTGCCTCAGGCCTGCCGCGATAGCCTCGACGGCTGTCAGCCCATCGAGGACCAGCTCGTGGACCGCTACGGCGGTGCCACCGTGAGCTGCAGCGATAGCGGCGGCTGCGATTGTTCGCTCAGCGGCAGCTTCACCGAAGAGGTCATCGGCGACTTCGAGGTCGTCGCCGGAGAGCTGGATATCTCCCTGGACGGCGGCGGGCAGCAGCGATATCGCTACTGCGTCGATGGCACCTGGCTGCACCTGGAGACCCGCCAGGGCTCCGATCATATGCCCCTGGAGACGCTGGCGGAGATGGATTGAGGTGGTGGAGGTCGCCGTGACCTCTCGGACGAAGCCACCGGGTCGTGGGGGTGATTTCGGTGGGGCGGGGTCATTCAATCGATGGCGTGTCAGCGACCCGGTGCCTTCGATGCACGATCGAGGAATCTCCCACCTCCAGAGGGGGGTCGACCCCCCCGTCTTTGGTCGGTGCCACACGTTGGCGGCGCTGGAGTGATGATGGAGCCGCACCGTCGGCGCTTTTGGACCCTCTCCATCGCCAAAACCGCATCCATCGCCCTGTTTGGGGGGGCTGGACCCGCATTTCGGTGTGCATCGCACCGGATCGGCGGCGCAAAATGGGTTTTTTTGACTCCACGGCCCTTGATCGGCGCCACTTAGACGAGAAAATTTCCTATCGAGGAGGTGGTTTGCGCCCTGGTCGTATGCCAAAAGTTTATATCACCTCACCTGATCGATGGCGCTGAGACGCCAGAATTTCATATCGGCCCAGGCGATCGCCGGCGCGCGGATGCCAAATTTTGGGTCAGGGGGACGGGCGCCCGTCAAACTTTGCGGCGTCGATCCAGCCCACCGATAGGGGGGCAATTCAATTTTGAGCCATGGGATCAAGGGCCGGCAAGTCGGCGGTTGGCATGTGAGTGGCGCCGATCCACCCCTGGGGACGGGTGACGATCAAACTCTGAGGCGCCGATCCACCCCTTGGGACGGGGCCGGGGCGACCCACCAGGCTCAGGGGGCCGGGCAGCTGACGCCCATGCCGCGAATGCCGCAGTAGCCCTGGGGGTTTTTGGATAGGTATTGCTGGTGGTTGGCCTCGGCGTAGAAAAAGGGCTGCTGGCCTTTGACCTCGGTGGTGATGTCGCCATGGCCGGCCTCGTGGAGAGCCTTTTGGAAGCGCTCCTTGCTGCGCCGGGCGGCCTGGAGTTGCTCATCGTCACGGGCGTAGATGACGCTTCGGTATTGGGTGCCCACGTCATTTCCCTGGCGCATGCCCTGGGTGGGGTCGTGGTTTTCCCAGAAGGTTTGAAGGAGCAGCTCCAGCGGTGCTTCGTCGGGTTCAAAGACGACGCGCACCACCTCGGTGTGGCCCGTGCGCCCCGTGCAGACCTCGCGGTAGGTAGGGTTTTTGGTGTGGCCGCCGGCGTAGCCCACGTGGGTTGAGTAGACGCCGTCGATCTTCCAGAAGAGGCGCTCGGCGCCCCAGAAGCAGCCCATGCCGACGACCAGGGAGTCGGTGGACTCCGGGAAGGGCGGCGTCAGGGGCGTGCCCAAGACGTGGTGGGTCTCGGGGACCTCCACGGCGACCTCGCGGCCCGGCAGGGCGTCGTCGGCGGAGGGGATGGATAATTTCTTCTTCTTTCCAAATAGCATAGGCGGACTCCGTCAGATGGGGTGGGGTCTGGCGCAGAACTAACAGGGGCAGGGGGAGCACTATTTCAGGACATATTCCACGGCCTGGCGGGCGTCGCCATCGATGCATTGGCCGTGGGCCATGATGAGGCGGTCCCAGGGATGCTCGAAGAGCGGCTGTAGGCTATCGCGAAAGGCCTCTTTGTCCTTGATCATGGAGCGAAAGATGCGGGAGCAGGCAAGGCGGCCATAGGCGCCGTTTAGGCGCATGAATTGGCGCAGCCACCACTGGGGGTGGTCCACGAAATGAAAGAGCAGATCCGTGGCGATGAGGGTCTCGTCCCGGGGGTGGACGAAGACGGATTCGCGCATGGCGGGCATGCCCTGGACGCGCTGCCAGTGGAGGGCGTCCTCGATGGTGCCGCGGTCGCCCATGTCGGTGATCTCTCGGTGCACATCGACCTTGTCGCGAAATCCGGGAGGGGCCATGCCCATGGCCTGTGGCCAGCGCTTGAGGGCGTCGTCGAAGAAGAGGTGGTGAAAGAGGTTGGGGGCGATGATGGTGCTGACCTCGCCCAGGGCGTCGATGGCCTCCTGGAGGTCGTCATCGATGGGCACGGGGCTGATGAGGGCCAGCGATGACGAGGGAAGGCGCACCACGGTGCAGCGCGTGCCCACCTGAGCGCCCATGAGGCTCAAGGGGTGGTCGATGGTCCAGATATGGTCGGAGAAGGGGCGAAGCGTGGGTGACGGGTTCATGGGGTATCACCTCGCATTTTTGCTTCGCGGGAGCGGGCGACGCGGCGGCCCTCGTCGATATCCACGAAGTACAGCAGGGCGCCGCCGATGATGAAGAAGGCGATGATCGACAGGATGGCCGGGCGGCTGGAGCCGGCGCTGAGGCCGACCACGGCGAAGACGGCGGGCCCGAGGATCCCGGAGAAGCGCTCGAAGACGGCGAAGAAGCCAAAGAAGCGCCCCGAGAGATAGCGGGGGATCATGCTGGCGAAGAGGGAGCGCGACAGGGCCTGGGTGCCCCCCTGGACCATGCCCACCATGGCCGCCAGGGCCACAAAGTGGGCGGCCGTGGTCATAAAATAGCCCAGGATGCTGATCATCATATAGATGACCAGGCCTCCAAAGAGGGCGCGCTTGGTACCGATCCAGCCGGCGATGGCGCCAAAGGCGAAGGTGCAGGGGATGGCCACCACCTGGACGACGATGATCGATCCGATGAGCAGGCCCTGCTCAAAGCCCAGCTCCGTGCCGTAGGCCGTGGCCAGGCGGATGATGGTGCTGATGCCGTCGTTATAGATGAAGAAGGCGATCAAAAAGAGGAAGGCGTGGCGGAAGTTGCGCAATTCGCCAAAGGTGCGGCGAAGGCCGGCCAGACCGTCTCGCAGGGCCTCAAAGAAGGTGCGCTCTTCGCCGTCGGTCTCCAGCGGGGGTTCGGGGACGCGCTTGAGGAGAGGGATGGTAAATAAAAACCACCACAGGGCGATGCCGATAAAGGAGAGGCGGGCCGGCAAGGTGCTATCCTCCGCCATGCCAAACCAGGTCGGTTGGGTCACGAGCACCATCGTGGCGATGAGGACGAGGGTGGCCCCGCAATAGCCCACGGCAAAGCCCGCCGACGACACCCGGTCGACCTCCTCCTCATTGGCCAGATGAGGCAGCAGGGCGTCGTAGAAGATCATGGAGCCGTTGGCGCCGATATTGGCCAGGATAAAGAGGATGGAGGCCAGAAGGAGGTCGCCCTCATGGATGAAGAACATCCCGGCGACGGCGGCGACGCCGAGGCCGGCGAAGGTGGCCAGAAAGCGCTTTTTGACGGCCAGGTAATCGGTGACGGCCCCGAAGATCGGGGCAACGCCGGCGGCGATGACCAGGGCGATGGCCGTGATGGTCGACAGGCGGCTGCTGGCCACGGCGTCATCGAGGCCGGAGGCGGCCACGTTCTGAAAATAGATGGGGAAGACGGCGACGATGATGACGGCGTAGAAGGCGGTGATCGCCCAGTCGTACATCGCCCAGGCCCTTAACTCAGGCCGGTGCAGGCCGAGGCGTTCCAGGAAGGGGGGCGGCCCGGAGGAAGAGGTCATGATGGGGGGCCCTAAAGTGGGTGGTGCGGGGTGGTGGGATCAGCGCGTTTTGGGGCGCAGGATGTGGACCAGCTCCATCTTATTGGCGTCGATGATCTGGGGCCAGGAGTCGGCGGTGGTGTGCAGCAGGCCTGCCGTGGCTTCCGTCATGACCTCGGCGTCGCCGCTGAGGTAGTGCAGCGCCCGTTGCCAGCCGGGGTTGTGGCCGATGATGAGGAGATCGCAGATCTCGTCGTCCAGATCGGCGAGGCAGTCGGCGACGGCGTCGATGCCGGCCAGGTAGAGCTCGCCATGGAAGGTGACCTGTGGTGGGGGATCGATATGGGGGGCCATATGCTCCCAGGTCTGGCGGGCGCGGGCGGCGTCGCTACTTAGGACGTGGCCCGGGGTCCAGCCAAGCTCGGTGAGGCGATCGGCGATCTCGACGGCCTGGCGGTGGCCCAGCTCCGTGAGTTGGCGCTGGTGGTCCGAGGTGTCGGGGCCACCGGCCTCGGTGGAGGCGTGGCGCATCAGAATGAGTCGGCGCTCCATGGGGGTCTCCTGGGTCGGGGGGCTTCCAGTGGTGATCATGGACCGTCGCCAGCCGCATAGCAAGGCGGGGGAAGACGGCGGACGATCGGCGTGTTATGGATCAACGAGATATGAGCAAGGCGTGAATGCAAACGAGGATAGTCGTGGAGCGATGGCAGAGATTCAATCGTAGGTTTAAGGGTCGGCTCGTGGCGTCGGCCGTGCTGGCGCTTCTATTCGTGGGGGCGGGCCTCCACGGGGTGATCGCGGGGTGGCATTTCGATGAGCCCACGCCGGTGGTGCTGCTGCTATTGGCGGCCTACGTGGCCTGTCCGAGGGGGCTCAAGGAGGAGCATCTGGAGGAGGAGCTGGAGCCGGCGCGCCTGGAGGCCCTCCAGGGGCGGTGGCGGCAGCGGCTGGTGCGAGCGCGGTTGGGGTTTTTCGCCGTGGCCGTGGTGATCCTGGCGGTGCTGCCCATCGCGCTGGGGGAGCCGCTATTGGAGCTCGAGGGCTGGGTGTTCTGAGTGCCCTCAAGCTCCCTGCCGACTGGGGGTCATATTACCAGGGTTGGCACGTGCCGCTGATGCAAATCTCGTCCCAGGGGCAATCGAAGTCATCGATGCAGGTCATTCCGCTGCCGCCGACGCATTCGTTGGAGGCGCTGCAGGATTGACCGGAGGGGCAGTCAAAGTCGTATTCGCAGTCGACGCAGACACCGCTGACACACCAGTCTCCGGAGGGGCAGTCGCTATGGGTGACGCAGGAGGGGCTGGCTCCACCTCCATCATCGACGCATTCGTTGGAGGCGTTGCAGGTCTGGCCGGAGGGGCAGTCAAAGTCGTATTCGCAGTCGACGCAGACGCCGTCGACGCACCAGTCGCCGGAGGGGCAGTCGCCGAAGGTGGAGCAGGAGGTAGAGCCGCCGCCATCGTCGCCGTCATCGTCGTCATCGTCGGGCAGGCACTGGCCGGCCGATAGATCGCAGCTCTCACCGGAGGGGCAGTCGGCGTCGGTGATGCAGCCATCGTCGTCGGAGCCGTCATCGTCGTCGGAGCCACCATCGTCGTCTTGCACGCATTCCCCGCCGTCGCTGCACACCTCATCGTCGTCGCAGTCACTGTCGAAGATGCAATCAGGGGAGGTGCTTCCGCCGCCGCCGTCGTCGTCATCACCGCCACCACTGCATTCGCCGGAGGCGAGGTCACAACTCTCGCCGGTGGGGCAGTCGGCGTCGGTGATGCAGCGCTCCTCCTCGACGCATTGCTGGTCGTCGCAGGCGTGGCCACTGGGGCAATCGCTGTCGCCCAGGCAGTCGACGCAGTCCGGGCCGGCGGGATCGCAGACCTGGTCGCTATCGCAGGAGAGGCTGGCGCAGGGATCGCTCTGATTATTGCCGTCGTCGGAGGGGTCGTCACTATTCTGGGAGTCTCCCGAGGATGGGTCGTCGTCGGCCGGGGGCATCTCGTCGACGCTTCGCACATCGTGGTCGCCGGTGGCGCTGCGGGCATCGTCGATGTCGGATTGACTAAAGCCGTCGTCGCTGCAAGCAGCCAGGGCCAATAGGCCGATAATGGTCAATAGTAAGGCCGGACGAAGGGTGGTTCGAAGAGACATAGAGATTACCTCGGATATCGGCAGATATCAGCCCAGATGAGGCGGGCCGTAGGGCCAGCGTCATCTGCGCGGTGTGGCGCGTATTAAAAATAGGAGCCGGATAATAGCAGGGAGGCCGGGGAAAATAAAACCCCTCTTCCCGAGGGGCGGGAAGAGGGGGAGACACGGCAGCTATGGGAGCACTTAAAAGGGCATGCACATGCCCATCACACAGGACTCGCCGGCGTCGCACTCGTCATCGGCTTCGCATTCATCGTCGTCGCCGCCGGGGAATGGGAAGTCATCATCATCATCATCGCCATCGTCGTCATCGTCGTCGCCGAATCCGGGGAAGGGGAATCCATCATCGCCGCCGAAGAAGTCGTCGTCGAGGCACATGCCCATCATGCAGGACTCGCCGTCCTGGCAGTCAGCGTCGTCGTCACAGGGGTCGCCGAAATCGAAGTCATCGCCGAAGTCAAAGTCTTCATCCATGCACATGCCCATCATGCAGGCCTCGCCGTCGTCGCAATCGTCATCGACCTCGCAGGGATCGCCGAGGTCGAAGTCGTCGCCGAAGTCGAAGTCTTCATCCATGCACATGCCCATCATGCAGGCTTCGCCGGCCGGGCAGTCATCGTCGGTCTCGCAGGCATCACCGCCACCGCCGCCGGGAGGGCTCCCGCCGCCACTGGAGCCATCGTCGATGCACTCATTGGTCTGCAGATCGCAGACCTCACCGAAGTCACATTCGGCGTCGCTGATGCAGTCCAGGTCGTCCGGGGGATCGACGCATTGGTTGGTGGTGGCGTCGCATTCTTGATCGCCCGAGCAGTCGCCGGCGACGATGCACTCGACGCATTCGCCGCTGTCGCCGTCGCAGACGAGCCCTTCATCGCAGGTGATCTCCGCACATTGATCATCGGGTTGATCATCGTCGGATTGATTATTGGAGCCCGGCTCGTCCCCATTATTGTCGGCGTCCCCATCGTCGTCATTATTGGGCTCGTCGGTGTCGAAATTATTCTCGGCGCCCGACGAGGTGTCATCGTCCTCACCGCAACCGGTGGTGGTGACGAGTGCCATGGCGCACAGCAGCGCGCAGGCGACGAATAAGGAGCGCATAAAGCGAGACATAGAAGACCTCGGGGTTCAAGCAACAGGGGTGATGCACGTCAATTTTTATGTTGGACCGCTGACCATAGCAGGAAAAATTTAAAATCCAAGGGATGGCCGTTGGGCTTGTCAGCGCGGTGGGTGTTGTCCACGATGGCGGCGATATGCCACCCCCCTTAAAAAAGCGATGTCAGGAGTGATGATGAGTCAAGAGCGGTTGAAGTTTCGTATTCCCGTCGAAGGAGAGCGCCAAGAGGTGTCAGCCCGGCGCTATGTGGCCAGGGCCTTTTCCCGGGGGACGAAAGAGCAGGTGCAGGCGCTCTTTGAGCAGGGGCAGGTGTGGGCTGACGAGGTCCTGGTGACTCGGCCGGATCGCCCAATGAGGGCTGGTGCGGAGGTGGTGGTGGAGCTGTTGGAGGAGGGAAAGGAGCCCTTCGGCGTACCGGAGGTGGAGACCCTGGAGAGGGGAGATAACTGGGTGATCGTCGACAAGCCCATGGAGATGCCGGGGCGACTCGACAGCGACGATCCGAGTCACCCCATTCGGTTTATGGCCGATGTATTGGGTCTGGATCGCGATGGGATCACCCCCGTGTTCTGGATGGATGAGGGGTGCACTGGACCCTGGTGGTTGGGCACCGATCGCGACGGCGCCGAGGCCTGGCGCTATGCGTTGGCCAAAGAGAAGGTCAAGACGACGTGGCATGCCGTCATCGAGCGCCCCGATCGGGCGCATGGAGAGTGGGAGACGGAGTATGGATCGCTGCGCTATGCCACGGCGCGCACCGAGGGCAGCCTGGCAGAGGTCCAGTTGATGCTCTCGGCGGCGTTCGCCGATCATGGCGATCGGGATTGGGTGGGGCGGATTCGACGGGCGCTGGCGACCCTGGGTCGGCCGATCGTGGGCGATGCGCACCACGGCGGCTACCTGGTGGCCGGCGGGCTCAGGTTGAGGTTGGCGACGCTCTACGACCACCCGGAGCTGGGCTATAGCTGGACCTCGCCTCGCGGCTGGTGGCCCGAGGCCCCGGTGGTGGTCGACGAGGAGGCCCGGGTGGTGGCCGAGCCGAAAGACGAGATGGGGCAGCTCTCGGTGTCGGAGCAACAATACCTGGACATGAAGGGGGGATATCGCTTCTTGTTGCGCCGCGATTATCGAAATGACGGGCGCTCACCGGCGGCGGGCGATGTGGTGGAGATCCAATCGCCTGAGGGTGACGGAGGGGTCTACGCCCTGATCGACGAGGGGGGCCTGATCCAGGCGCGGTTGTGGAGTCGGGATGCCGAGGAGGCAGAGGCCTTTGAGGAAGAAGTGGCGATTCGGGCCGACGAGGCCATCGGGCGGCGGCGAGCGCGCTTTTCCGAGATGGGCGAAAGCGAGGCCTTTCGCGTGGTGGCCAGCGATGGCGACGAGCTTCCCGGGGTGGTCGTGGATCGCCTGGGGGCGATGTGGCGCGTCGAGATTCGTTCGGCCTGCGCGCGGCGCATCATCGAGCCCCTCTGCGAAGCGCTGCATCAGAGCGACCTGGAGGCGGCGCTGGTGATCGTCGACCGGGCCCGAGGCGTCGGAGAGCTCCGTGAGGCCGGCTCCCGGGGCTTCGAGGTGGGCCAGGAGTGGCTGGTGCGCGAGGGCGGCCTTCGTTTCGGGGCGGGCGTCGATCACCTGGACGATATCGGCCTGGCCGTCGACGAGCGCTCGCTTCGCGATCAGGTCGTCGATCGGGCCCTGAGCGGTGAGCGCTGGCTATGCCTGGGGAGCCACGGTGGGGTGACCCCTCTTCGCCTGGCGCACCAGCAGGTCGATGTAGTGGTGACCCTACCACAGAGCACCGACGAGGTGTGGGAGAGCAATAAGCGCTATAATGGCGTCCCCGACGGTCGGTTGAGTGATATCGATGACGCCGCGTTGGCCCGCGAGGAGCGAAGCCTGGACGGGGCCATGGTGCGCATCGCGTTGCACGACGAGCCCCTGGACGAGGCCCGCCAGGAGTGGGTGGGGCGCCTGAAGAGAGTGCTCCTGGCGCTCAAAGAGGGCGGCCAATTATTGGTGGTGGCTCGCAGGCCCGTCGACGAGGAGACGCTCAAGGCCTGGCTCGATGAGGCGGCCTCACGGGCGGAGATCGCCATCGATGACGAGGAGGCCCCGCTGGGCAGCGACGTCCCACAGGTGTCAGATCACCCGCTGGGCCCGACGCTCGTGGCGCGGTGGGCGTTTCGAGAAGGGGTTCAAGGGGGGTGAAAACCGATGGTGATGCGCGGCGGCTCTTGAGACCCATCATCCCAACTGGCGATGAGGCGATAGCGCGACGAGGACATCAAGAGAAGTCCTCGACGGGGGAGATCCTGGTTTAGCCGATCTGATATCTCCGTGAATCGGGCGCGCACCAATTCCATGGAGCGCGGCTCATCCTGGAGTTCCAGGGTGGATAGCTGGTTGTCGGCGAAGGGCCAGAAGCCGGCGCGAAGGGTGGTGAGCGACCCATCATCGGCGATGATATTGCATCCCTTAAAGGTCGCTTCTTGATGGCGCCAGCCGCCATCGAAGGTCATGATGCGCTCGCAATAGGTGTCCAGGGCCTCCAGGGCCTCGTCTTTGGACTGACCGAGGTATAGCTCTTCCAGGCCCTCCAGGGTCAGCGTTCCACGTTGCTCCACAAAGATCTGGGGAGCGCCCTCGGTCACCGAGGCGATCTGCTCCTCACTCATGGGCTCGGCCATGCGGTGGTTTTCACAGCCGTCACAGCCACCGCTGAGGAGGGCGACGAGGGCGATCAGGGTGGGCCAGCGCGCTATGCGGTTGGACATGGATTGGCTCCGTCGGGGGTCCCAAAGCTCAAAAGAGGAATAGTCCGGCCGCCAAAAAGGTCAAGAGAGCGATAATGCTGAAGATGAGCAGGGTCTGGGTGGTGCTGAGTCCGTCCTGCGGATGTTCTTGAAGTTCGCGCGGGCCCTGGGTTGCAGGAACGTCGGGTTCCAGCGACGACGGCGAGGGCCGTGAAGGCGTCGCCGATTGGCGGATGCGATCGCGATTGGCCCGGAGGACGTCTTCGTCGAGCTCCAGCTCTTCCTGGGGAGCCTGTTCCTCAGCGCCGATGGGGGCGTAGAAATCGGTGGTGGCGTCGTCGTGGAGCGGGTCCTCGGGCAGGCCGAGCTGCGCCGGGCCTCCCAGGGTGGGGGCTGGCGGGGCGTCGGGGAAGTGGCGATAGAGTTGTTGGAGGGCCTGTCGCGCCGTGGGCGGTCGTCGATCCGGGGCCTTTTCCAGCACATTTTCCAGCCAGGCCGTCCAGGGCAGGGGGAGGCCATCGAGATCAAAGGGGTGGGGCACGATCAACTCATTGATCAACTGGCGCTGCGTGGTGCCTTTTAAGAGGGGTTCGGCGCATAGGGCCTCGTAGGCGATGAGGCCGGCGCAGAAGAGGTCAGAGGCCGGCTCCGCGGGATCGCCGACGACCATCTCGGGGGCCGCGTATTGAGGGGTGCCTACGAAATTTCCGGCCTGGGTGCGCACCAGGGTGATCCCGCCGTCGGGGTCTTCGGGGTTGAGGAGATCGTCGGCCTTGGCGATGCCGAAGTCGACGAGGGTGAGATGGGGAGCGCTCAGGCCATCGATGAGGAGATTGGCCGGCTTGAGATCGCGGTGAAGGATGCCGCCATCGTGGGCGGCGGCCAGGGCATCCACCAGTTGCACCATCAGGGCCACCACGACCTGGGAGTCCAGGGGGCCCTGGCGGTCGATGAGGTGATCCAGGCGCTGGCCGGGGGCCCGTTCCATGACCAGGTAGAGGCCCTTGTCGGTGTGGCCGGTATCGATGAAGCGCACGACATTGGGGTGGTCGATGGTACGCAGGATCTCCGCTTCCTGGCGGAGGCGGTCGGCGGCCCGGGGATCGCTCTGGGTGGCCTCGGGGTGAAGCCACTTGATGGCGACGCTTCGCTCGTCGCTGCGATCGGTGGCCGCCAACACCTCGCAGTAGCCACCGTGGCCGATGGCCTCGTCGATGCGATAGCGATCGTCGATGACGTCGGGCGTGCTGTGGGAGGCGCTCAAACTCATGCCGGATGGGAGCAATGAAAAGAGGGGTGGCAGGTGCCAGGGGCCCCATCGCTGGGGTCGGCAGCCAGGGGCTTAACTTGACCGTTTGGGACGGCGCGTGGTACATCGACGCCTGTTAGAAAGCAATGGTCACGCCCGGTTATTTCCCATGACTTCAGCCTCAATAGAGTGCTTGAAGGCGATCGCTTGCGACCCCAGAATAACAATTACTGGCGTCGATGCCGATGTCGTAGTACAACCATCGGGTACGCTCGTGACTACGCAAGGGTTAAGACAGCGCATTATTAAGGAGTTTGCATGAGCCCGACGGTTCTCGTCGCCGACGATAGCAAGACGATCCGCCAGGTCGTCAAGATGGCTCTGAAGGCTTCGGATTACGAGGTCGTCGGGGTTGAGAGTGCCCGAGAGGTGGTGCAAGCCGCCAAGGATCAGCCCGATGTGATCCTGCTAGACTATCATATGCCCGATGGAAGTGGCTATGAGGTCTGCGAGGCGCTCAAAAAAGATGGGTCGACCCGGGGAATCCCGGTGGTCATGTTGGGAGGGAGTTACCGTCCCTTCGACGCCGAAAAGGCCCGTCAGGCCGGCGCGGTGGACGTGATCATGAAGCCCTTCAAAACCGATCCCCTGATCGAGACCATCGATGAAGCGGTGGAGAAAGGAGGGGCAGCGGCCGATCCGGGGCCAGCGCGGGAGGCCGACCGCATCTCGCCCAAAAGCATGGATCCGACGAGCACGGAGGCGCCAGCCGCCGACAGTGCGCCGCCGCCGTTTAAGCAACCGTCGCCGGCCAACCAGTCGCCGCCGGTGCAGAAGAGGTCGGCGCCTCAGAAGCCCTCGGCGCCTCAGAAACCCTCCACACCGCGGGCCAAGCCCCAGGACAAACCGTCGCCGCCGACCTCGCCGCAGCGCGGACGCGAGCCCATTCCCTCGGGCTCCGAACCGTCGCCGCCGACGAAGCCCGGCGATCGCCGACGTCAGGCCCAGGCGACGCCACCGGGCGGTCAGCCAGCGGTCAAAGCTCAGAGCGGTGCCAAGCCCACACCCCAGCCGCCAGTGCCGGAGAGTCAGCCCCGCATCGGCGTGGGTCAGTCGGGCCAATCCGCCGGCTCCCAGCCCGGGGCCCAGCCGCCGGTGGAGCAGCCCTCGGCGGCCACCAACGGCCGTCAGCCGACGCCTGCTCCCTCGAGCTCCAGTGGGGCAGCCCCGGCAATCGACGAAGCCCAGATCGAGAAATTGATCGAGGAGAAGGTCAAGCAGACGGTGCGCGAGCAATTGCCGGGCCTGCTGCGAAATATCATGGGCGATATCTTTCAGCAAAAGGTGCTCCCCCGGCTGTTGGATCACACCAATAAGAAGATCGACAAGACCCTGGAAAAGGAGCTCGATCAGCGGGTCATCAACCAGGTGCGCCTGGAGTTGGAGCGCCTGCTCGAGGAGTAAAACGGGGGCCTCTCAGGAGGCGGCCGCCGTCTGGCGGTCCATGATCAGCCGCACCAGATGAAGCTTGAGTCGACGATAGGACACCCTATCGTCGACTTTTTCTTTGAGGGGTTGCAGGGGATCGCCGGGCTCCCAGTCGGGGGCGATGGCACCGAGGGTGTCCAGGAGTTGGGGATCGGTCTGCATATCGATGTCGAAGTGGTGGCCGTGGTGGGCGAGGGTGAGCAGGTGGCGAAGGATGCTATTGGCGGTGAGCCCTCGCTTGTCGGCGATATCGTCCAGAGAGTGGCCGTCGCGAAGGAGGCGCAGGGTCTTGAGGTAGGTATCGCTGAGGTCGGAGGTCGCCAGGCGCTGGTGGTCGTCGGCGTTGAGGCTGTGGCCCAGGGGGTCGACGTGGCGAAGCAGGGATTGCTCGATATCGGTGGGTAGATCCTCGGAGGAGGTCATGATCTGGGTGCCCCGATCGGTGAGGTGGAGGCAGCCGTGGCTGTCCTGGCGGGTCATCCGAAGCTGGAGGAGCTGATCGAGGAGGCGCACCAGGTCGCGCTGGCGCAGATCGTCGAGGAGGCCGTAGGTCGATCGCTGGTCGAGGCCGGCGCGGCGAATCTTTTTGGCCGTGGAGCCTCGGAGCATGCCGGCGACCACGTGGGTGCCCCAGCGGCCTCGGCAGCGGGCGACGCCGCTGAGTAATTTCTTGAGCAGGATGTCCAGGGGATCGGTGATGGTGATGCGCTGATCGGTGACCGGGGCGTAGTCCGGGGGCCCACAGCAGATGTCGCAGTGGCCGCAGGACTCGCTCTGGCCCTGGCTTTGAAAATAGTCGATCAGGTAGCTCTGGCGGCAGCGGTGACCCGTGGCGTAGCGCGAGATATGGTCCAGGTGGCGGTATTCCAACTCCCGCTGGTCGTCCAGGGCCTGCCAGTCGATGCGCAGATCGCGGGTGCGGGCCTGGTCCAGGACCTCCAGCCAGGGCGTGCCGTGGCGGGTGCCAAAGGCCAGGTGGCCGCCGCGCGCCAGGAGCCTCAGTGCCGACTCCACCGCCCAGGGGTGGGTGCGGCGGCCCGGGCCTCGATCGAGGTGGTCCGCCAGTTGCTCGGCGTCGATGGGGTGGGTGCCGCTTCCGCGGCGGCGCAGGTCACTCCACACCTCTTCGATGAGGGCTTTTTCGGGGTAGGAGTTGTCGATGAAGAACTCGTGGATGCCCCGATCCTTGCGGTTGTAGAGCAGCAGGCAGTGGGCGTCTTCGCCGTCGCGGCCGGCGCGACCTGCCTCCTGATAATAGGCCTCGACGCTGCCGGGGATATTGAAGTGGACGATGAGGCGAACGTCGCTCTTGTCGACGCCCATGCCGAAGGCATTGGTGGCCACCAGCAGGGGGACGTCGCCGGCCATGAAGGCGTCTTGGATGGCGTCGCGGCGCTCGTCGCGCATGCCGCCGTGGTAGACGGCCGGGTGGTGGCCGCGCTGTTTGAGCTTTTCGGAGACCTTGCGCACCTGTTTGCGGGTGGCGCAGTAGATGAGGCTGACCCCCTGATCGACCTGGTCCAGAGCGGCCTTGATGCGGTCGTATTTTTCGGCCTGGCCGCGGCTGGAGTAGACCTCGAAGAAGAGGTTGGGGCGGCGAAAGCCGGAGACCATGATCTGAGGGTCTTCAAGCTCCAGTTGCTCAGCGATATCGGTTTGGACCGCCGGCGTGGCGGTGGCCGTCAGCGCCAGGGTGGTGGGCTCACCAAGCTGGCGGCGGGCCTCGTCGAGGGTGAGGTAGTCCGGGCGAAAATCGTGGCCCCACTGGCTGATGCAATGGGCCTCGTCGATGGCGAAGAGGCCGACGGGAAGGTCCTCGATGGCGCGGTTGAAGACGTCGCTTCGAAAGCGCTCGGGGGCGATGAGGACGATCTTATAGTCGCCGCGGCGGATGCCCTCCAGGCGTTGGCGCTGCTCCGGCCAGGATAGCGAGGAGTTGATGAAGGTGGCGGGGATCCCAAACTCCTCCAGGGCCTCGGCCTGGTCCTTCATGAGGGCGATGAGCGGGGAGATAGCGACGACCAGCCCGGGGATCACCAGGGCTGGCAACATATAGCACAGGCTTTTTCCCGATCCCGTGGGCATGACGACCACATTGTCGCGTCCGTCAACCACGGATTCGATGACTCGACGCTGGCCCTCGCGAAATTCGGGGAAGCCAAAAAAGTCAGTCAGGGCCTCGTCGATGGAGTCGGCCAGGGGAGCAAAGCGTGTATCCTGTTCGGTCATGATGGGGCCGGTCATGGGGAGCACGAGCGTTGACGCCACCCCGTCTTAGTCAGGGCCGTCGTCAGTTGCAAAAGCCAATTGGGTGTGAATCATCATTATCGCCAACGACCTGTGCGATGTTGAGGATTTTGTGATGAGCAAGCCCCAGACCGACGACGAGTTGATCGCCATTCGCCGCCACCTCCATGCCCATCCGGAGTTGTCGGGCCAGGAGGAGGAGACGGCGCGCTATATCGAATCCACCCTCCGTGGGTTTGGCCTCCAGGCCATGGAGCGGGTCAGCGAGACGGGGGTGGTGGCGCTGATCGAGGGAAGCGAGCCGGGCCCGACGCTGGCCTACCGAGCCGATATCGATGCCCTGCCCATCGAGGAGGCCAATCGCTGCGACTACGCCAGCCAGCATAAGGGCGTGATGCATGCCTGTGGCCATGACGTGCATACGACCATTGGGTTGGGCGTGGCCCGGGCGTTGATGGCCCGGCGAGACGAGCTTCGGGGCCGGGTCAAGATGATCTTTCAGCCCGCCGAGGAGGCCACGCCGGAGGAGGAGCCCGTGGGCGCCGAGCGCATGGTGTGCGATGGGGTGCTAGAAGACCCGGAGGTGGAGGCGGTGTACGCCCTTCACTGCATGCCATCGTTGGACGTGGGCCTGATCGGCCATACGGGAGGACCGGTGTGGGCCGGATCGGAGTTGGTGGATATCGCGGTGCACGGCCAGAAGGCTCACGCCGCCTATGCTCACGAGGGGATCGACGCCATCTCTGTGGCCGCTCAGATGTTGGTGAGCCTCCAGCAGGTGATCTCGCGGCGCGTCGACGGCCGTCAGTCCTGCGTGTTTACCATTGGGACTATTGAGGGCGGTGAAAATTATAATGTGCTGCCCGACGAGGTGCGGATGCAGGGGATCCTGAGGGGGCTAAGCCAGGAGGTGATGGACCAGGCCAGAGGGCTCATCGAGGCCCAGGCGCCGGCGCTGGCGGCGGCCATGGGAGCGACGGCGGAGGTGGCGTTTACCGCCGGGGCACGGCCGGTGATCAACGATCGACGTCTGGAGGCTCAGGCGGTGGGGATCATCGAGGAGCATCTGGGGGCGACGGCGCTGACTCGCTGGCAGCCCCAACTGGGCGCCGAGGACTTCTCGTCGTTTTCTCGCCGTCTTCCGGGGTGCTACCTATTTTTGGGGATACGAAACGAGGCCGCCGGCATCACGAGCGCCCTGCATACCCCGACCTTTGACGTCGACGAGGGCTGCATCGGCCTGGGCGTCAGTGCCATGAGCGAGGTGCTGTTGAACACGGCCCGTCGGGGACCGGCCACGACGTCTTGATTGCACCACCGGTCGCTGGTGCCTATAACTTCTGCGATGCGCTCCCGATGTGGGAGCGCTGATGGAAGGCAATTCACAACTCAGATCAAACCCTAGCTCGGAGCCCCCATGAAAGGCGGAATGAATAACCTGGTGCGCCAGGCCCAGCAGATGCAGTCGAAAATCGCGAAAGTGCAAGAAGAGGTCGGCGAGATGACCTTTGAGGCCTCCACCGGCGGTGGCGTGGTGACGGCCAAGGTCAACGGCAAGCAAGAGCTGCTGGACGTGCATATCGATCCCGAGGTCATGGATCCGGAAGATGCGGAGCTTCTGGAGGAGATGGTCGTCGGCGCCGTCAACCAGGCCATGGAGACGGCGGGCGATATGATGAACGACGAGATCGAAAAGATCACCGGCGGCCTCAGCGTCCCCGGCCTCTTTTAAGCCATCCCATCGCGACACAGCCCCCCTCCCATCGAGGCACCGTTGGCACCCACGGCCGATCCCATCACTCGACTGGTCAACGCCTTTCGCAAATTGCCGGGCATCGGCGAGCGAACGGCGACGCGACTGGCCTTCTTTATCCTCAACGAGGGTGAAGAGGTGGCCCGCGAGCTCTCGGAGGCGTTGATGGAGGTCAAATCTCAGGTGGGGCTGTGTCAGACCTGTTGCAACCTGACCGACGGGGAGAGCTGCTCGATATGTGGCGACGCCCGTCGCGATGAGAGCCTGATCTGCGTGGTGGAGCGCACCCAGGATCTCCGGGCCATTGAGCGCACCGGCGATTTTCGGGGCCACTACCACGTGTTGCACGGGCTGATCAGTCCCCTCGATGGGGTGGGGCCCGACGATATTCATGTGCGCGAGTTGGTGACCCGCCTCCAGGGTGAGCCCGAGGTCCAGGAGGTGATCGTGGCCACCAGTCCGTCGGTCGATGGCGAGGCGACGGCGATGTACCTCAAGCGATTGTTGGAGCCACTGGGCGTCGATGTGTCGCGCATCGCCTCCGGAGTGCCTATCGGCGGCGATCTGGAATATACGGATCGCTCCACGCTGACGCGGGCCATCGAGCAGCGCCGCCAGATGTGAGGGCGGCCGTTGCACCCGTTGCGCGTGCTGTGCTAGCTTAACGCCTGCGTTTATCCAGAGGCCAAACTAAGTTGCGCCTTTTTCTCCTGGGGCAAGCGAGGAGTACCTCCATGGTCAGTTCTCAGATGGTGATTTACGAAGAGGAGCACGAGCAGCTGACGCATATCTGCGAGCGTCTGGTGCGAGATGCCCTCGCGAAAGCCATCTTTATTGTCGACAAAGACGGTCAGTTGGTGACGGCCACCGGGGAAACCACGGGGATCGACACCACGGGGCTGGCCTCGTTGATCGCCGGAGCGACGGCGGCGACGGGCAGCCTGGCTCAAATGCTGGGAGAAGAAGAGTTTCCGGTGCACTTTCACGAGGGCAAGAATAAGCATGTCCACGTGTCGGTCATCGGTGAGACTCTGATCCTGGTGGTGATCTTTGATGAGCGATCGAGCCTGGGCCTGGTCCGACTGCGGGTCAAGCGAGCCCACGGGGAGATGGCGGAGATCATCGCCAACGTCCAGGAGAAGGCCAAGGGTGGCGACGATGAGATGGATCTCTTCGGTGAGATCACGGACGATGATATCGACAGCCTCTTCAACGATGCGTTCTGATCCAGTCAAGGGGCCGGCGTTGATGCCCCGAGGAGTAAAAATTTTATGTGACAGCCCCTTTTGTCGTGTTATAAGGCAATCGTTCGGTGAAGCAATGGGTCAGTGCAAGCTGCTCGCAAGGCTATGAACCAGTTCACGTAAGGCGTCGGTCGTCGATGCAGGTCGAAAGGTCGGCGTACGCTGTGGTACGAAAAGGTCTCTATGTCGTTTATCAATTACGCCCAGCGGGAAATCATCCTCAAGATCGTCTATTACGGTCCGGGGCTCTGTGGGAAAACCACCAATATCAAATATATCTACTCGGGGACCAACCCGGATGCTCGGGGGAAATTGGTCAACCTGGAGACGAAGCAGGAGCGGACGCTCTTCTTCGATTTCCTGCCCCTGAGTCTTCCACCGGTGCGGGGCTTTAAGACCCGTCTTCACCTCTATTCGGTGCCCGGCCAGCTCTTCTATAGCGCCAGCCGAAAACTGATCATGAAGGGCGCCGATGGCGTGGTCTTTATTGCCGACTCCCAGAAGGCGAGAAAAGAGGCCAATATCATCTCCATGGAGGATCTCCGGGAGAACCTGTCGGCCTATGGCTACGACATCGACAAGATCCCGTTTGTGATTCAGTATAATAAGCGGGATCTGCCCAATAAGATGTCCGTCGAGGAGTTGCGAGAGGACCTCAACCCGGATGGAAAATACCCGGATTTTGAGGCCAGCGCCATCGCCCCCAACGGGCCCGGCGTCTTTGAGACCCTCAAGGCGGTGGTCAAGCAGATTCTGGTGGAGCTCAAAAAGAGCAAATAGAATCGTCGACGGCCAGGCGGGCTAGATCGAAAAATAGCCCGTCAGCAGAAGGACGAGGGCGGTGGTCAGGTAGATGGGGCGGAGCAGGGTTTCCCGTCGGGCGCAATCGCCGAGGGCCAGGATCACCAGGGCCCAGCCAAAGCCGAGGATGGGAGCCAGGGGGTAGGTGGTGATGAGGAAGAGAAAAAGGGCCAGGTGGCGACCGTAGAATACCGGGGCGCCATGTCCCCGAAGCGAGCAGGCCATAAAAAGAGGAGGGCGATGAGGGCTTCGATGCCGATGGTCCACCAGGTCAGCACCTGGGCCAGCCAGGCGGTGGTGGCGGTGCCTTCCAGGTGGACCTCGGTGACCCGGTCGGTGCTTAGATAACTGTGGTGAAGCCATTGAAGCTGCTCCTGATTGGTGGCCGCCACGTCGGTGGCCAGATCGCCAGCGGTGGTGGGGATGGTTTGAAGGGCCTCGTGGACGAGGATCGTAAAGTGAAAAAAGCGACCGTCCAGATAGTCGGGGGTCAATACCTTCCAGAGCACCGCCAGGGCCATGACAGCCCCCAGGAGCAGGCGGCTGCCTTCGGCAAGGATGGTCTTCTGGCGCGATGGTGACTCGACGTGATGGACGATAAATAGCAATAAAGCGATGTAGACGAAGAGAAATTGGTGGTTGTCCAGAGGGAACCAATTGATAGCCACAGAGGTGGTCAATAGGGCAGTGAGCAAGAGCCACAGGCGCGGATCGGCGCCCCATCGAGGGACCACCAGGCCCAGGGTTGCCAGGGCGTAGATCGGGAGGATGACCGCCGTGCTGAGGTCGGCCCATAGCAAGATGGTCACCAGCATCATGGCCGTGATCAGCGGCAAGGTGGAGCGGCTGCGAAGAGAGCCGAGAGCCTCGGGGATGCGCTGGAAGAGTTCCATCAGGAGTCCTTGTCGAGTTCGCCGTCGACGTGGCCGATGGGGACGACGACATCACTCAGGGGGGTGGTGAAGAGTCTAGCGCTGCCGCCGTCATGGGGCTGAAAGCCAAGTCGGGAGACCCGGAGGCGGACGGCATCGATGTCGATGGCCCGTTGCGGGTTGTAGGTGGTCTCCATGGGGATGAGGTAGCGCTCAGAGGCCGGCTCAGCCTGATGCTTAAAGCGCTGTAAGGGCTCGGGAAGATGGTCTTCCAGGGCGATCCAGGATTCAGCGGCCAGGGCCTGGGCCATCTCCTCGGTACGCCTGTCGGTGGGCATGGGGGCCAGGGAGGTCTTATGGGGCTGGAAGGCGTCGGGGATGGCCGTGGGAATCTCCTCGCCGTCGACGATGAGGTAGAGCTCGACGACGCGTTCTGTGGGGACATCGACGGTGGAGAACATGCCGAAGCCGCCGCCTTTCCAGGGCGATAGCTCCGTGGTGTGGGCGGTGTACATTTGAAGGCCGGCGATGACGAGAAGGAGGGCCACCGGAATGGCGGCGATCCAGCGGTCACGAAGGGCCCTGGATGGCGGGGGTTGGTCATTGACCATGCGATACCTCGGCGATCAGATGTCGCGGTGATGAGGATGCGGGGGCGAAAGCGTATCAAGTCCGGTCGGTCTCGACTACCCGGCGAGCCGCCGTCGTTGAAACCCGCCCAATCGTCGATTATCCTCCACCGGAGGCGGATGAGTAGCGGTTCATTAGTGGTTATAACGAAGCTCCAACAATGCGGGTTATGATGAAGTATCGAGGTCTAAGCCATAGATGGGTCGGGGGAGCACTGGTGGCCCTGGCGATCGTTGGGTGCAGCGATGACGAATGGGAGGTCGATCCAGACGTCGATTGCACTGAGGAGTGCCACCCGGAGTGCGATCTGGAGCAGGGCTTTGACTTTGAAGGCTATGAGCCCACCTGTGAGCTCGACGAGGAGGGCGACGAGGCAGAGGGGTCCCCGCGTCTTTGCCGGCTCCATCAGAGTGAGGAGGAGGGATGCCAAGAGGTGGACTTTGAACTGGAAGAGGCCACCATCGAGACGGTCCACGATGCCCTGAGGGAGGGGCGTATTAGCTGTGAGTGGCTCACCCAGGCCTATATTGATCGCGCCCTGTGGCACGACCTGTATATGGGCGATGGAAAGGCGGCGTTCAACGCCTTTATCTACCTCAATGAGGAGGCCATGGAGACGGCGAGGCGATTGGACGATTATCAACGCTGCGAGGGCGAGCTGACGGGGCCCATGCATTGTATCCCCATGGGCATTAAGGCCAATTTTGCCTCCAAAGAGGTGCCGATAACCAACGGCTCTTTTGCGCTGGGTGAGGCCCAGGCGACGAGGGATGCCTTCCTGGTAGAGCGCCTTCGTCAGGCGGGAGCCCTGGTGCTGGGCTCGACGACGATGGATGAATTTGCCGCCGGTGCCGTGGGGCTCAGCGGACGAAGTGGCAAGACGGGCAATGCCTACGATCGCGACGGCAACTCTGGTGGCTCCAGCGCCGGCTCCGGCGTCGCCACCAGCGCCAATTTGATGATGGCCGGTCTGGGGACTGATAATTGCTCCTCACTGGTGATCCCGGCCTCCTATAATGGCCTGGTGAGCCTGCGCTCGTCGCATCAGTTATTGAGCACCGACGGCATCTTCCCGTCGAATCGCCTGGACGCCGTCGCCGGGGCCATGACTCGAACCGTGGAGGATCAGGCCCGTTTTATGGATGAGATGTCCGTCTTTAACCCCCATTATGGGCCGCATTGCAGCCAGGAGATGGAGCACGACGTGGACTACCAGGGGGCGCTCAACGAAGACGGCCTGGAAGGGGCGCGCATCGGCGTGGTTCAGAGCATCGATCAGGGCGACGATGAGCAGGAGCCCTTTGGCGACTCCGACCAGGAGCACCTCGACATCTACGAGCGCTTCTTCGATGAACTGGAGAGTCAGGGCGCCGAGGTGGTCCACGACCTGGAGATCCCTGATCTATCGCTCAATCGCGGGGGCAGCGGTTCCGGCTGGGACGGAGACCAATTTCTCAAGGATACGGAGGGGGGCCCGGAGAGCTTCCAGGCCATCTGCGATAGCGGCATGTACTCCCATTCGACCTACGAGGATTACGACGCCTGCATGCAGCGAGCCACGCAAACAAAGGAAGCCCTGGAGGACAACCTCAATAGTTGGCTTCCCTACTATGCGTCCAACCGCCAATACGTCATGGACCTGATGGACGAGTGGGAGGTCGACGCCCTGGTCTATCCCACGGATCGACGCGGGTGGGCGGCCAGCCAATATACCTGGTCGACCTGCCAGATGGCGTCGGTGACGGGCCTGCCCACGGCGGTGATCCCCATCGGCATGAATAGCCATGGCATGTCGGTGGGCATGTCATGGACGGGTCGGATGTTTGACGACGCGCGGTTGCTGGAGCTTCTCTATAGCTACGAGCAGGCTCACAGCTATCGGGAAGCCCCGGAGATGGAGAGCTTTGATGAGGCGCCGCCCGTCAATATCGAGGCGTTCAACGAGCTCAATTACGATGTCGGCATGGCGGCCTTCGACGAGGTCATGGGGGAAGAGGATAAATTCAATATGACGGCGGCGCGCTTCTACGAGATCGCCTTCGATGTCCTCGATGAGGCGGGTTATCTGGAGTATTTGATGATGCCTCAGTAAAAGAAGTGGAGCTGCACGGTATATTGGCCCATCTCCCAGTCGTCGGTGCGGGTGTAGCGATACTCCGGGAGGATCTTGGCAAAAGGCACGGGGTAGAAGTGGAGGCTGGCGACGGCGGAGCGGCGGGTGTCTGTGTCTTCTGCCCGCATCTGGGATTGCTCCAGGCGCCCCTGAAGGACGAGCCAGTCTCGAAGGTTGTAGGTGCCGATGGTGGCCAGGTTGAGGCCTCGCCGGTCGCTATCGGAGCCATAGTCGAGGTGGGTGAGTTCAAATTGGAGAGCCCCGCGATCGAGCCACCCCAAGGCGGTGAATAGCTGGTCGGCGCGAAAGGAGCCGGCGCCGTAGACCGAGGCACCGATCCAGCCATAGAAGGCGCGGTCGACGCCGAAGTCAAAGTTCGGGAGGTAGGTCACGCGTCCCAGATAGGCCGGATCGGAGGCGCTGACGAGATCCTCGTCGCCCAAGGCGTCGCTTAGCTGGTCGGCGCGAAAGCCGCCGGCTTCTGCGCGCAGCCAATGACGGGGTTGGTAAGACGCCTCCACGCCCAATTCGGCGTAATTGGGGGGAATGATCACCGGTTGGGATTGGGAGGCGTCGGCGTAGGTCAGCATGGTGTGGTCGTCGTGGCGTAGGCCCATGGAGGGGCGCATGAAGCCGGCGCGCATCGAGGGGCCGCTGTGGCCAAAGGGCTTGAGGTGGGCGTGGCTTTGGACGCAGGTCTGGCCGTCATAGACGGTGGAGCAGAAGTCGCCCTCGCGGATGTCGGGGCCCAGGGCGTAGCTGGCGTAGACGTCGACAAAGCTGGCCGGGTCGATGAGGGCATAGAGTTGATACTGCATGGGGATGATGCGCCGATCCGGGGTGGTGACGACCGCTTCTTCGGCGTCCAGATCGAATTCCACGCCCGGCTCCCCAAATCGGGCCATCTGGTAGCGCACGTCCATGCCGGTGGCCAGCCAGTCCAGGGCGCGGTTGGTCTCTCGCTCATCGAGGATGCTGAGTCCCGTCTGGTCATGACCGATGGCCCCGGTATGGGCGGCCGTATCGAAGCCGATATCGCTGCGGATACCGCCGCCATCGCTATTATAGTGGCAGGTCGAGCAGGGGGCGCCAGAGGTGGCGGACATACGCGGTAGGGCGTCGGCGGTCGACGGCGCCATGAGCATCGCGAAGGCCGTCAGGGCCATGGCAAACGACAGGAGCGGTCGAAGAGACATGGGGCAAACCCTTGAGGATGGGAGTATCGATCAGGTCGGTCGGAAGACCGTGCCTTGACCGCTGTCGGCATCGAATTGGACGGGGAAGACCTGAATGGGCTCGTTGGCCGGGCCAGCGGTATTCTCGCCGTCGGTGCGAAAGGCGGAGTTATGCCATTGGCAGACGATGACCTCGTCGTCGGGATCCCATTCGGCGTTGGCCTGACTTCCACCGCAATTGCCCATGTCGCGATTGTCATGGGGGCAGTAGCGATCAAAGGCCACGATCTCATCGTCGGCCGTGCGCACCAGGAGAAGTTCCTGGGAGCCCAATTCCATGCAGGCCTTTCCCCCGATATCTGCCAGGTCTTCAAAGCCCGCCTCGCTCAAATCGAAAGAGGCGGAGTCGGCCAATTCGAAGTCATCGACCCCGTCGTGGTCCACGAATTCGCAGGCCGACAAGAGGGGGCAAGCCGCCAGAGCGGCGATGGTTTTAAGGGCGATGCGCCGACCGGGATCGTCTGGTTTGGGCATGGTTTACTCAGGGGGCGAGGGAGAAGAAGGCGTTGATGTTCGCCAGCCGAGGATGAGGAAGATGAGGGCCAATAGGGCAAACCCGCCTCCCAGGGGGAGGGCGCCGTCGTAGCCTCGGTCGGGCATGAGGCCGAGCCGAAATTCGTCCTCCCAGACCGTTTTGGTGGGCCCATCGAATTCGTCTTCGTCATCGGCAGCGGGTGGCTCCTCAAAGGGGTCATCATCTTCATCGCCGAAGGCATCGTCATCATCGAAGGGGTCGTCGTCGCCGAAGGGATCTTCATCGCCAAAGGCGTCGTCGAATTCATCCTCAATGGGCGCCTCGTAGGATACCTCATATTGGGTCACGAAGTGGGCGCCCTGGATGGCCCATAGGGCGAAGACGGCCACGGTGATGAGCGCCGCGACCCCGGCGAGTGCGTAGTATAGGCGTTGAGACACGGTCACTCCCAGCCAAGATAGATCGTTCCCTGCACCTCGATGGTCTCACCGACGGCATAACCCACGGCGCGATCGCCGCCGGAGCCCTCGATGCCATGGTCGTCCAGGTCGAATTCAAGCTGGGTGCGCACGCGGGCCACGTTTTGATCGGGGATGATAGCGATCTCCACCGAGGCTTCCGTGGATTGCTCGACGCCGCGCACGGTCAGGTTGCCCTCGGCGGTGGCGCGGTGATGGATTTGGCCGCCGTCGGTGGTGGCGGTGCGAAGAGAGCTCAATTGCTCGACCGTGAAGGTGATAGTTGGGTGGTCGTCGGCGTGGAGCCAATCCTCGCGCTGAAGGTGCCGGTCGCGAGTACGGTTGCCCGTGCGCACCGTCTCTACCGGAAATTCAATGGTGCCCGACGATTCCTCGGGGCGATCGAAATTCCAATCAATGGAGCCCTCCAGGGACTCCGAGGTGCCCGTAAAGCGCTCGGCCGGGGCGTTGCTCTCGAAGGTGATGGACGAGCGATCGTCATCGACGACCCAGGTCGCCGTGCCCTCTTGGGCATCAACCGTCGAGGGCATCACAATGACCATGGCACAGAGTGCCATCAGGCATGGGGAGCTTAAACGAATCATCGAGGAAGCCTTCATGATTTAGTCACCAGTAGGTGGGAGGCAGTGCATGATCATTACGTCGTTGCCTAATGGTTAACACCGCCAGAAATTTGGCAAGCATGGGTGAGAAAAGGGGCAGGTCAGTTGAAGGACGGAGCTGCTTTGGGAGAAGATGGAAGAGGAAGGGCGTCGCAGCCGTTCTACGATCGATTAGGTCAGCAGTCGCGCACCATGAGAATGACCCTATGGACGAATCGAACTTATTACAGGAGCGCTACGAAAAGGGGGAGCTCCTCGGCGAGGGGGGCCAGGGGCGGACTTATGCGGGCTACGATCACCTGCGAGAGAGTCGGGTGGCCATCAAAGAGATGAGCCTGGATGTGGTGGAGAATTGGAAGGCCATTGAGCTCTTCGAGCGCGAAAGCCAGACCCTGCAGGCGCTGGATCACCCGGCGATACCATCGTATGTGGACGCCTTTCACGTCGATGAGGGCGACGGGGTGGTATGCTTTTATTTGGTGCAGCAGTACGTCAACGGGGAGAGCCTTCAGGAGCGCATCGATCGGGGCCAGCCGGTGGATACCGAAGAGGCCCTGGCGTTGATCCATGAGGTGCTGGATATCCTGGACTACCTCCACGGGATGCATCCGCCGGTGATCCACCGTGATATCAAGCCGTCGAACCTGATGATCGATGAGGAGGGTTCGGTGGCCCTGGTGGATTTTGGGGCCGTTCAGGTGGTGGGCCCCCATACGGTGATGGGGTCGACCATCGTGGGCACCACGGGATATGTGGCGCCGGAGCAATTGGCGGGACGCACCGTGCCGGCCAGCGATCTCTATGCCCTGGGGGCCACGGTGGTGCATGTGATGACGCATCGCCACCCCTCGTCGCTGGATATGCTGCGGATGCGGCTGGTCTATGAGCACCTCCTGGTGGAGGCGCCAACGGAGCTGATGGATTTTTTAAACGGGGTATTGGAGCCGGTGGTGGAGGATCGGATCGCCACGGTGGGCCAGGCCCGTCGAGCCCTGGAGGGCGAGCAGACGGAGTCGCTGCCGGCGCTGAGCGATACGGGCCCGCCGCGGGTGATTCGAAAGCCCGTGGGGTCGGGCATACGGATCGAAGAGAAGGGCGACACCCTCGAGATCTGGCTTCCCCCGTCGTCGCGCTACCGCCGCGTCTTCTGGGGCGGCGCGGTGGCGCTGGCGGTGACCATGGCCTTTGTGCTTCCCCTGGTGAGCGTGGACATCGTGCCGGTGATGGCGGCGGTGCTGGCGGGCTATTTTTTGATCGGCAAGCTCTTTATCTCGCCCACCGATCTGGAGCTGGGACCCGATACCTTTTTTATCAACCGACACACCGTCAACGGGGCCCATCAAGGGTGGACCAGCGATCTGGCGGATATCGAGATCCGCGATCGGGGCGAGGAGAAGTTTTTGACGGTGATCCCCATGCCCTCGCATATGGTGCTGTGCGAGGGGGTCTATACCCTGCATTTTGGGTTCGGCCTGACGCCGGTGGAGCAGCGCTGGGTGCAGGGCGTGGTGCGCCGGCGGCTCAAGGCTCAGTGATCGCGGCGGGCGATGTCGAAGGTGGCGAAGTCGCGGGCCACCTCGGTGGGCTCAAAGATGTCGCCGGCGGTGTCGCTGAATTCGTCGAGGCGCATATATTTTTGGGAGATATGGGTCAGGATGAGGCGTCGGGCGTTGGCCTTTTTGGCGCAGCGGGCGGCGTCGGCTGCCGTGGAGTGGCCCCGCTTGTGGGCCTTTCGCTCCAGGCCGCCGGGGTAGGTGGCCTCGTGGACCAGGACGTCGGCATTGCGGGCGAGGTCCAGGGCCGATTGGCAGGGGACGGTGTCGCTGCAATAGGCGATGCGAAGGCCCGGGCGAGCGGGCCCCAGGACCTGGTGGGGCTCGATGGTGCGGCCGTCGTCCAGGGTGATGGACTCGCCGGCCTGGAGGCGTCCGTAGAGGGGGCCCGAGGGGATGTCCAAGGCCTTGGCCTCGTTGACATCAAAGCGGCCGGGCCGATCCAACTCCTGGAGGGCAAAGCCCCAGGTCGCCACCCGATGCTCCAGGGGGCGAGCCTCCACGTGGAAGGCGGCACGCTCAAAGACGGGGCCCGCCTCGTCGATCTCGTGGATGCGCACCGGGAAGCCGGGGCGCAGGATGTGGATGTCGTGGAGGCAGGCAAACCACTTTTTGAGTCCTCGCGGGCCCACCACGTCTAGCGGTCGCTGGCGTTGGTTAAGAGTCAAGGAGCCCAGTAGTCCCGGCAGGCCGTTGACGTGGTCGCCGTGAAAATGGCTGATGAAGATGGCCTCCAGGGCCCCCGGTCGAAGCTGAGACTTCGTCAGTTGGATCTGCGTGGCCTCGCCGCAGTCGAATAGAAATAGCTCCCCTTCGCGGAAGAGGGCCATGGAGGAGACGTTTCGGCGGGGCATGGGCTTTCCGCTGCCGGTGCCCAGGAAGGTCAATTGAATGGACATGGAGTTCGCAGTGCTGAAATGGAAGGTGGCCAGAGGGCGGGCGGGGCCTATTGAGAGTCCTCGTCGGTGGCGTCGGCACCCAGGGTGACGTCGACCCACACCAGGCGGTGATCCGTGGCGTCCACCAGGTCGGCGTAGGGCTCGTCGGGGGCCGGCCAGAAGACCTCGCCGTCGTCGACGCGCAGGTTGGAGGAGGGCAGGGCGTAGTCCACGCGCAGATGGCCCGTGCTAAAGGGGGGCCAGTCGGAGGTCACCACCCGGTGGGGGCCCTGGTGGGTCTCGTTGACGCCGCCGCTCGTCTCGCCGGCGTGCTGGCCACCGTCGCTTGCCTGCTCCGGATCGGTGATGCGCGGGTCGCCCACCAACTCGGCGGGGATGTCCGTGCCATCGCCGTCGAAGGGGTCGTTATTGAGGTCGCCGACGATGACGAAGGGCGCGTCCTCGTCGAGCCCGCCGTGGTGGCCCTGGTCGTCGTAGATATAGTCGCCCTCTCCGGGGCGGATATAGTCCAGCCACAGGCGAATTTCGTCGTGGTTTCGATGAAGGTTTCGCTGCTCGTCGCCGTCGAAGGCCGGCGGCGTGGGGTGGCTGGCCAATAGGTGCAGGCGGTGATCGCCGATCTCGATGGGCAGATCGACGTGGTTTTTGGAGGATAGGCGAAGGGCCTGTTGGGCCTCGTCGCTATAAAAGTCCTGGGGGATGCGGTGGTCCGGCATATCGCTCCACAGGAACTTCTGAAAGGTGCGCTTGGCCTCGGTGTCCAGGGGGTATTTGGAGACCACTCCGAAGGCGTATTGGCCGGGAAAGATCCCGTAGCCATAGGCGTTCTGGGCGTATTCCTCGGTGCCCACCTCGCCGCCATCGCTGCCGTCGCCGCTGAGATCAAAGCCCGAGGGGATGCCCGTATTGGAGGCAAAGGCGTAGCGATAGGGGTAGTCCAGGGCCTCTTCATCGCCCTGGGGGGTGCCCAGAAAGTCGTCGCTGAAGAGATCGATGGCCTGGCCGTCGGCGTCGTAATCCAGCTCGTTGATCAACAAGACGTCGGGGCGCACCACCTGGATGATCTCTGCGATCTCTGCGGGCTGCTCGCTCTGGGGATCGGAGAGATCGTCGATGAGCCCGCCCTCCTCGTCGCGATATAAAGAGGTGTTGAAGGTGGCGACCCGAAGGGATTGGGCCTCCACGTCCTGTTGGTTGTCGGCGCTGGCCTCGTCATCGTCGTCGCCACAGGCGGCGAGGAGGAGCGACGAGGCCAGCAGAGCGATCAGGGGGCGGCAAAAAAAGCGCATGGAGAACTTCGGTTGGTGGTCTTTAAGTGGCGGATGAGCAGCGCCGGGCGTCAGTCCAGGACGTCGCGGACCAGGCGGCCCACATGGCCCTTGGCGCGGACGTTGTCCTGGATCTCGACGATGGTGTTGTCCTCGTCGAGGATGAAGGTGGAGCGGACGATGCCCTCGTAGGTATTGCCGAAGGTCGTCTTTTCGCGCCACACGCCGTAGGTCTTGGCGACGCTGTGATCGGTGTCGGCCAATAGCGGAAAGTTGAGATCGTGGTCGTCGCGGAAGGTCTCGTGGCTATCGACGGGGTCCGGAGAGACGCCGTAGACCTGGTAGCCGGCGTCGACGAAGGCGTCGAGGTTGTCGCGAAAGTCGCAGGCCTGATTGGTGCAGCCCGGCGTATTGTCCTTGGGATAGAAGTAGAGAATGGTCTTCTTTCCCTGCAGGTCGTCCAGCGTGACCGTGCCCTCGGTGTCGCTGGGAAGTTCGAAGTCAGGGGCCTTGTCGCCTTGTGAGAGATTGGGGTTGGTGCCCATACATCCTCCGTAGAAAAATAGAAAGAATTGAGAAGGGGTGTTATAAAGGGGTTATTTGGCGTCCAGCCAGCTTCGGCCGACGCCGGTGTCGACCACCAGGGGAACGTCTAGCTGGCAGATGCCCTCCATGGTGTCGACGATGAGCTCCGTGGCCTCGTCGACCTGGTCGGTCGGGACCTCGACGATCAATTCGTCGTGGACCTGCAGCAACATATGGTAGGGGAGCGCGTCGGCGTCAATGCGGTTTTGAAGTTCCACCATGGCAAATTTGATGAGATCGGCGGCCGTGCCCTGGATGGGGGTGTTGATGGCCGCTCGTTCGGCGAAGGCGGCGCGACGGCCGCCACCCTCGATGTCGGGAAGGGGGCGGCGTCGCCCAAAGAGGGTCCGCGCATAGCCCGTCTCTCGAGCCCGCTTGACCAGCTCGTCGAAATAGGCCTGAACGCCGCTATAGCGCTCGAAATAATCCTCGATATAGCGCTTGGCCTTGGCGGTGGAGATGTCCAGGTCGTCGGCCAATCGACGAGAGCCCATGCCGTACATGACCCCGAAGTTGATGGTCTTTCCGGCGCGGCGCTGGGAGTCGCTGACTTCCTCGATGGGGATGTCAAAGATCTGAGCGGCCGTAAAGGCGTGGATGTCGCGCCCGTCGCGGTAGGCCTGAAGGAGGTTTTCGTCGCCCGAGAGGTGGGCCATCAGGCGGAGTTCGATCTGGGAGTAGTCGGCGGCGATGAGCCGATGGCCCTCGTCGGCTACAAAGGCGCCGCGGATGCGCCGTCCCTCTTCGGTGCGGATGGGGATATTCTGGAGGTTGGGGTTCGACGAAGACAGGCGCCCCGTGGCGGTGACGGCCTGGTTAAAGTCGCTGTGGATGCGCCCGGTGTCGTCGTCGATGAGCTCCGGGAGGGCGTCGACGTAGGTGCTCTTGAGCTTGGAGAAGGAGCGGTAGTCCAGGATGAGTCCCGGCAGGGGATGCTTGTCCTTTAGCTGGTGGAGCACGGACTTGGCGGTGGAGGGGCCGGTCTTGGTGCGCTTGATGACCGGCAGGTCGAGCTTGTCGAAGAGGACCTCGCGAAGCTGCTTGGGGCTATTGGGGTTGACGGGGCCGCCGGCGTGGTCGTCGATCTCCTGCTGGAGTTGCTGGAGGTGGCCGTCGAACTCCTCGCTGAGGTCGTCCAGGATGTCGCGATCGACGGCGATGCCCCGGCTCTCCATGATGCCCAGGATGCGCGACAGGGGGATCTCCAGGTCTTGTTCCAGGCGGCGAAGGTCTTCGTCGTCGGCCAACTCCTCCTGGAGGGCGTCGCAGATCATGAGGGTCAGATCGGCGTCCTCGGCGGCGTAGGGGGTGGCCTTGTCGACGGCGATTTCGTCGAAGCGAAGTTGGCCTTTGCCCTTGCCGGCGACCTGGGAGTAGGTGGTGGTGTCGTGGTTGAGGGTGTCCAGGGCCAGGGCGTCCAGGGAGTGGGAGTTTCGCGAGGGATCCAGGAGATAGCTCATGAGCATCGTGTCGTGGCGCACGCCGCGAAAGTCGATGCCGTAGCGCTGGAGGACGGTCCACTCGTATTTATAGTGCTGGGCGATAAGCCCGATTTCGGGGTCCTCCAGCAGGGGGTTGACGGCCTCCAGGGTCTCCTGGAGGTCGAGCTGCTGCGGGGCCTCTGGATCCTGGTGGGCCAGGGGCACGTAGACCGCCTTATTTGGCTCCCAGGCAAAGGACATGCCCACGATGTCAGCCTGTCGGGCCTCCACGCTGGTGGTCTCCAGGTCGAAGGCGAAGCGACCGGCCTGGCGGCAATGGTCCAGGACGTCCTGGAGTTCGTCCATATCGAAGATGGCCCGGTAGTCCTTGGTGTCGCTGTGGGTGGTGGTCAGGCCGCTATCGTCGGCGGCTTCGCGAAGGCGGGCCATGGTGGCGTCGTCGAGCCAGCCCTTGTCGCGGGACCAGGTAAGGATGTCCTGGAGGACGGCGTTGAACTCCAGCTCTCGAAAGAGGGCCGCCAGGGCCTCGAAATTGGGCGGTTGAAGGGTCAGGCGCTCCAGATCGAAGTCGATGGGGCAGTCTTCTTTGAGGGTCACGAGTTCCAGCGACAGGCGGGCCTGGTCGGCGAATTCGCGAAGGTTTTCCTTTCGCTTCTTGCCGCTGACCTGGTCGATATTGGCCAGGATATCCTCCAGGTCCTGGAATTGGTCGAGGAGCTTTTCGCTGGTCTTGGGGCCGATGCCGGGGACGCCGGGCACGTTGTCCGAGCTGTCGCCGGCCAGGGCCAGGACGTAGCGCACGCGGGTGGGCTCCACGCCAAAGCGCTCGATGACCTCGTCGATGCCGTAGGACTTGTCCTTCATGGTGTCGAGCATGGTCGTCTGGTCATCGACCAATTGCATGAGGTCTTTGTCGCCGCTAACGATGCATACGGGCAGGCCGATGGCGCCGGCCTGGACGGAGGCGGTGGCGATGAGGTCGTCGGCCTCTACCCGGGCCTGTTCCATGATCGGGATATTCAGCGCCTCGACGACCTTTCGGAAATAGGGGAGTTGCTCCCGCAGATCGTCGGGCATCTTCTTTCGGTTGGCTTTATACTCGGGGTATAATTCTTTTCGGAAGGTCTTTTCGTCGGCGTCGTGGGCGTCGAAGGTCACGGCCACAAATTCGGGGTCCTCGTCCTCCAGAAGCTTCTTGAGCATCTGGGTAAAGCCGTAGATAGCGTTGGTGGGAAAGCCATCGGAGGTAGAGAGGCCTCGGATGGCGTAGAAGGCGCGGTAGATATAGGAGGAGCCGTCGACCAGGTAGAGGGTCTTGTCGCCCAGGTCGTCGGGGGTGGAGGTGTCGAGGCTGAGCTGAGCAGAGGGCGCACTATCGTCGGTCATCGTCGGGCTCCTCGGGGGCTGGGGGTCCATTCGCCGCGTTACAGATAACTAACGACGATGAGGATGCCAAGCGCGAAGGCGATGAGGGTGAGAAAGACGATGGCTCCCTGAAGGAGGACGGACCACCGCTCGAGGGTGGCCAGTGATGCCTCGTCGGCCTCCAGGATGGCGTCTCCTTCCAGGGCGACGTCCTCCATCATCTGGCGTTCCCTGCGCTGGCGGCGAATGCCCAGGACCACAAAATAGGTGGCGACGACGACGCCCACAAAGAGGGTGAGGCCCATCATCAACTGCAGGTCGCTGCGGATCTCTTCGCGCCACAGGTCCATTTCCTGGCGGTCGTCCTGGCGGGTGTTGAGCACCACCGGGGGGAGTTGGAAGCGACGTGGAAGCTCTTCGAGCGCCGCGGCGGTAAGGCCCCGAAGTTCCGGGGCGTCGGCTTCGTCGAGGAGGGGGGAGCCGGCCAGGTAGATGTGATGCTCGCTTCCGGTGCGATCGCCGATCCAGGCGTAGAGCTCGCGGACGAGCTGGCGAAGGCCGGCGGTGGAGTCGTGATCGCTTAGGAGCACGTAGCGCTGGTCCCAGCCGCGCTGGGTGCCATAGATGCTCTGGTAGGTCTGGACGCGAAGCAGCGGCGAGCTGTGGTCGACGTCGGGGGCGATGAATTGGGCGGCCCCTCGGTAGTCACTCATCTGGAGGCTGAGGGTGTCGGCCAGGCGATCGCCCTCGTGGTCGTAGAGATCGACCATGAAGGGTCGGTCGCGAAAGACGCTATGGACCACGGCGTCGATGGTCTCTCCGGGAGCGACCACGGGGCTGCCGGTGGCGATGGCGTATTGAGAGGCCACGACGCGAAGATGGATATCGAACTCCACCGCGGGCGGTGGGTCGTCGCCGTCGGCCCGCGGGGTGACCGTGGCTCGCAGGTGGGTGTTGGTGGCCGGCCGGATGGCGACGTCGGCGAGGCCGAAGCGATCGCTTCGCACGCGTCGGGGAAGCTCGCTCTCCAGGAGGCCCTCGACGAGTTCCAATTCCACGGTGGCCACCAGGGGCTCACCGCTGTCGGCGTCGTAGGTGCGGATGTGGAGATCCTGGGGCAGGCCGCGGGTCAGCTCGCCATTGGCCGGGGCGATGGCCAGCGACAGCGATGTCTCTTGGTCGCTGTCGACGGGACGAACGGCCTGGCCTCGAAGGCGGGGCTCGTCGTCGCGTCGGGTGACCCGAGGCCAGGGAAGATCGCTTAGCGTCGCCGGACGCCGCGCCTCGCTCAGGACCACCGGAAAATCGGCCTCCAGGGGATCGACGCGCTCGTGCTCCACGGCGATGCGCAGGTGGTAGGGGCCGTCGCCCAGGGCTTGGGCGGTCTCCGAGGGGATGCGGTAGGTTGGGTTGGGCCAATCTTGATCGACCACTCCGTCGACCCACTCCACGGGGTGCTGTTGGGCGTCGCCGTCGACCAGGTGGATCGTCAGCTCTTCGGGATCGAGCACTTCGCCTGTGGGCGCGTGGTGAAAGGCCCCCCTCAGGGCGTGGTGGCGATCGACTTGAAGATCGGGCTGGCCGCGCACGTAGAGGCTGGTCTGCACGTCCAGGCTGGAGACCACGAAGGTCACGCCGGCGATGGCCAACACCAATAGGATATAGAGGCCGATGGCCGTGCGGTAGACCACAGGGCGCTGCCAAAACGGAAGGGGCTTGGTCGGCAATCCCATGGCGTGAACTCGGGGGGCTAGAAAAGAAATGAGCGCCGGCGGCGCCGGCGCTCGTCCGATCGATGGCAACGGTTAGACGGCGAAGCTGGTACCACAGCCGCAGGAGCGCTTGGCGTTGGGGTTGTTGAACGTAAAGCCGCCGTCGAGTCCCTTTTTCTCGTAGTCGATCTCGGTACCGCTGAGATAGAGATAACTCTTGGGATCACAGTACAGCTTGATGCCGTGGTAGGTAAAGACACGGTCGTTCTCGTTGGGGCCGTCGACGATGTCCAGCAGGTAGTTAAGCCCGGAGCATCCGCCGGACTCCACGCCCAGGCGAATTCCGTAACTGCTGTCGGGGGAGATGTCGTTTTCCTCCATCATCGACCGCGCTTTGTCGGCGGCCACCTCGGTCATTCCAATCATGGTCGGCTCCTGTATTCTGAGTTCAAATGCTCTAAACTGGCCAGTGGGCCAACTCTTTCACTGAAGAGGTAGGCCGGCAGGCTCAGAAACTAAAGTCGTTGAGACGGTGTCGTCAAGAATAGTCTCGACGTTTGTAGGGTTAACGCCGGGGCATAGCCCGGCATTCCGCAGACGGGGAAGGATCGATGGATCTCAAAGTGCAGGCCTTCAGCGATGTGGGCCGGCAGCGAACACAAAATCAGGATCGGGTGGTGGCGTTGCCCAGGTGGGGCGTCTTCGCGCTGAGCGACGGCATTGGAGGAAAGCCCGGGGGGGAGGTAGCCAGTCAGATGATCGTCGATGCGGTGGAGGAGCGCGCAGAGTCCATGGCCCGGGCCGCCAGGGAATATGACGCCACGACCCTGGAGGGGCGAGAAGAGGTGTTTTCGGTATTATTCGACGAGGTTCAGGCCATCAATGCGGCGGTCTATGAGGCCGGTCGAGACGAGGCCTTTCCCCGAGGGATCGGCGCCACGTTGGATCTGGTCGTCTTCGGACCCCACGGGGCCTATATCCTCCACGTCGGCGACAGCCGGGTCTATCTCTTTCGCCGGGGCGAGGTCTATCGAATCACTCAGGATCACACCTTCGCCGAACACCTGCGTGCCAATCCCGACCTTCGGGGCCACGGCGAGCCCCGCCTCTTTAGCCACATCCTGACCCGCTCCATCGGACGCGAGCCCCGCGTGGAGCCCGACCGTCTCTACGTCGAGTTGATCGCCGGCGATCGGTGTCTGATGTGCAGCGATGGCATCACCGATTATTTTACAGGCCAGCAATTGCTGGAACTGCTCCGGGAGGCCGACGAGGATCGCCTGGCCCAACACCTGGTGGACGCCGCCAATGCCGCCGGGGGCAAGGATAATGCCAGCGCCCTGATCGTGGAGTTGGGCAACGAGTTCGGCGAGGAGTTTGAGCGGGGGGCGACGACCCAACCGGACACGCTGCGACGGCTCAACTTTATGCACCAGATCGAGTTATTCGACGCCCTGGGCATGCAGGAGACCCTCAAGCTACTGCGCTATGTGATCACCGAGTCCGTGGCGTCGGGGGATGTCGTGATTCGCCAGGGCGATCCCGTTGACGGCTTGTACCTTATCATGGACGGGGAGCTGGAGGTGCGCCGCGGTGAGGAGTCGCTGGGAAGGTTGGGCGAGGGAGGGCATTTTGGCGAGGTGGGACTCTTCGGCGCACCCGTGAGGTCGGCCGATGTCGTCTGCCGTAAGCCAGGGCACCTTCTCCTGCTTCGCACGGAGAATCTTCGGCGCCTGGTGGAAGAGGAGCCGGAGTTGGGCACCAAGATCCTGTGGCGGCTGCTGGAGCAGGCGGCGGGCCTCATCCAGAAGTTGAGTGCTCAGGCCAACTCCTGAAGGAGGGCAGTCAACTCACGACGAGAGATCACCTCTT
>CAZMJS010000005.1:0-46712 GCA_964566695.1 uncultured Bradymonadales bacterium | reverse complement strand
GCTCAGGCCAACTCCTGAAGGAGGGCAGTCAACTCACGACGAGAGATCACCTCTTTGTCGATCAGAAGATCGATGAGGGCGCGAAGGAGGATATCACTGTCCACCTCCTCGGGAAGCGTGGGTGACTCGGTGGGCGGATCTTGGCGCTGTTGGCTTCCGCGGTCCGATCGCTTCTCGACGGCGCCCTTGAAGCTGGGGACGGCCACGCGTTTGACGTCGATGCGCCCCAGTGCGGCCTTGGCCGTGGCGTCGTTGTCGTTGTCCTTGTCATTATCCTCTTCGCGCGGTGGGTCCGAGGATTTCGATTCCTTCTCGGCGGTGCGAAAGGGAGATCGTGTCTTCTTTTTATTTTTGGCGCGCGTTTTGTTGAGGACATCGCGGATACTCTTGGGCACGGCGTCGCCACTGTCGTCACCGTCGCTACTGCCAGCGCTTTCATCGTCCCGATCATCGGGGGGACTGGATAGTTCTTTGGGAGATACGCCCGGTCGAGAGGCCAGTCCCACGGGAGTCCCCTGGGGGGCTCGCCCCGGGCTCTGATGGGTTGGGTCGGCGTCGATCTCGATGGCCTCGTCTTCCGCTTGCTCCTCGTCGGTGACCTCTTCGATGAAGGCATCGCTGGTTTCCCAACTCTCGTTGGGGGCCAGGTCGCTCTCGCTCCATTCGCCGAGTTGAGCGGGACGGCCGATCTGGGTACCGCCGATATCGCCGTCACCGATGGCGTCGAAGGTTAGCTTGTCCTTTTCCTCTCGTTGGGTTTCGGCCTCCGAGTCCTCGGAAGCCGAGTTAAACATGGTGGCCCAGCTATCGTCATCGCCCAGGCCATCGCTGTCGCCAGGCCCAGGGTCGTCGTCCAATTCGTAAGCGTCGATCTCGCCAGAGGGTTCTTCGTCGCTGCCCTCTTGGTCAGCGATGGCTGAAAAGTCGATGGGACCGTCATCGGGGGCGCTATCTTCGTGGAGACCGAAGAGGCCGCCGTCTTGCTCGTCGTCGGGCGACGAGAAGTCGATGGAGTCGTGCATCTGGAAGTCATCGTCCTCTTCGTCGAACTCCTCTTCGATGGGGATGGCCTCCAACTCGTCGAGCTCGATGATCTCCTCATCGGGATCATCGTAGACGCGGTCGATCGCCGACTGGAGATCGTTGGGACCCACCAGGACGGGGTGGATGTCGATGCCGGTGTAGCTGGCAATCTCATCCATGGCCATGACGTCGATGGGATCGGCCATGGCCAGTTTGAGGATCTGTTGGTCGCCTTCATGGCGCACGGCCAGCGGCAGGGTCTGGCTGGAAGTCGCCAATTCGTGGGGGATCATCTGTCCCACCTGGGGATCCAGATCGTGCTCTGAGAGGTGAACGCAGGGCACGTTCAGGATCTCTGAGGCGGCCTCCACCACCGTATGCTCGGCGACCAGGTCGTAGGCGATCAGTGTGTGGTAGAGCGTGGCCTGATGCTTATCAGCCAGCTCTAACCCCTTCTTAAGGAGGGGTTGGCCGATTCGGCGGGTCGCCAGTAGGGCAGAGATGAGTTGCTTATCATCGATCATGGAGGGCGCGGTCCTCGAACCGGATTGGGGAGCAGCGGGCGGTGAGTCCCCCGAGCGTCGTGCAACGTAACGTTACTCATTTTGTCCGTCGAGGCCAACCCTCCACGGTGGTCAGGACGGGAGCGAGGCTTCGCGAGCGCTGGCCAGAGGCTCAGGGCTGGTCGTCGAGCTCGTAGATCGTGGCGCCAGCAGGCGGTGGAAAGCTGAAGATCATGTCGTCGAGGTCTACGTTGACCTCGGCGCGATCGGCCTCGATGGAGAAGTCCAGATCTTTGTCCGGCCATTGAAAGCGCTGATAGGCCGGCAGTTGGAGTCCGTCGTGGTCGCTCCAGGAGCGCGTGGTGTAGGCGTAGACCATCTCGCCATCTTCATCGACCTCTTCTAACTCCACGACGGCAAAATCGTTGTGGCGAACGCGCATGATCAATTGATGGCCGTTCGTCTCCTCGACGATGTAGCGATAGTGGCCCTGGGAGCGATCCCAGGTCAGGCTGGCCTCGCCACCGCGGCGCTCCAGGCGCTCCCAGGGAGCCCCGCCGAGGATCACCCGCACCACGTCGGCGCCTGAAAGATCGACGGGGAGCATGCGGTTGATGTTGTGATGCGTCGGCGAGCCTCGGTAGTAGGAGTTGTCATCGCGCTCGTGGAGGGCGAAGGTCTCGCCGTCGCTGACCAGGAGGCTCATGATCTCTTCGCTGCCCGGAAGTCGGGTCTGGACGCGGAGTTTATCCGGTCGTTTCACGGCGATGAATTGGCGCACTCGCACGCGCTCACCGTCGCCAAAATACTCCATGGTCACGTCATGAAAGCGGGCGTCGTCGATCCGATCGAGGCGTGTCTCGATGGCGTCGTGGAGTTCCTGTGGATCTTCCAGGGCATCGTCGGGCGGAAGGATCTCTGTGGAACAGCCGCTGACCGTGCTAATAAGCAGCGCTGTGACCAGGGCGAAGGATATGATGCGAAGGGGCCAAAAGGTATCCATGGGGGCTCTCGGCAGAGGGATTAGCCATCATTGAAGGAGCAGCAGGGCAGTCAAGTCGGTAGCGGTGAACGTAATCGCCGTCGGGTCTATGCCCAGGACGATCGCCACTGCGATGATGAAGGCCATCGGGCTCGCGGGCGGCCCCACGATATGGGGTTGAGGCCGTAAGTCCAGCGAGCATAGGTCAAGCGCTGATGGTGGGGCTTCGCCTTGACCCCCATGGGCGATGGCGACACCTTTAATGATCTCTGGAGTCGATACGAAGAAGGGAGTTCGTGGTGAGGTGCAATGACGCGAAGAAGCCGGTCCGGCCGGGGCGATGGAGGGCCCCGTTGGCCGTGCTCTGTCTGGCGATTCTCATCGCTGGCTGCGGGAGTAGTCCCCCCGCCGAATATCAGAGGCCACAGGGAAGCTTGATGGGGTTACAGGGGCAGGAAGGCCCATTCTGGGAGGATTGGGAATCCCGCGACGTAGCGCCCATGGAGGTCGATATTGAAGGCCAGGATGTCACCGTCTTCGATGGTTGGGGCATCGAGGACCGGGCCACCCGCCACAGGCTTTGGAATCAGGTCTTCGCGGTGCTCTCTCGCCTTCGCCACCAGGGGAGCGACGAGGCCAACTCACCAGGGGTGGCCTCGGTGCTGATGCGCCTGGAATACGACCTGGACGAGACCCACTGGGAGATCGCGTTCTTTTCCGCCGCCGATGGCCAACAGGAGGGGGCGGTCTTACGCATCGTCTCCCCCGACGGAGTGGGGCTGTGGCTGGAAGCCGCACGGCCGGCTGGCGGCCCTTCGGTACCAACCCGGTGGGTGCTACGCGTCGAGCCCGCCGCCAGAGAAGCCCCGGGCTATGCCTGGTGGTGGCAGGCCGATGAAGAGCACGGCTGGATGCTCGCCGGGGCTCAGGGCGCCGCCGCCGACGCACCCGATGCTGCGGCGTTTACCCCGGCCGAGGCGTGGGCGCCCTACCTCGACGGCCTCGTCGACCAGTGGTGGCGCGCTATCACGGAGCGCCAGTACCTGGAGCCCTCATTCCCCATCACCGATCCCTGGCACCAGGACCCCACTGGCCACGGATGGGCCCCCACCCTCGGCGCCGAGGTCCAAGAGCGCCACCTAAAAGACTTCGTGGACGATACCCTCTTCGTCCCCCGGAGCGACAGCCTCGATTTGGACCTGTGAGCCCCCTCTGTTTTTCATGACAAAAAACGGCCCGACATGCGCGCAAGTGCGCATAAAAAGGGGGTGATGTCGCTCCCTGGGAGCGGATCATGGGGGGGCGTTTGGGGGTCATCTCAGGTCACGGGCCTGGAGGTCGGCGTCGTCGTCGGGGCCGATGGAGAGGGGGAAGGTGATGTGATGGTAACGGTTGGAGGAGTGGTCGTCGAAGACGGCGAAGGCGGCGGTGATGGGATGGCCGTCGAGGATGGGTCGGAGGTCGTGATCACCGTCGGCGGGGTCCAGGGATCGGCGCAGGGTCAGGGTGTAGCGTTGGGTCAGGGGTTGCCAGTGGCTAAAGGCGTCAACTCGGGCGCGGGTGCCGGCGGCGTGGCGCAGGACACGGCGGGTCAGGAGGTCGCCCTCATCGAGCACTTCGTCGTCCAGGGGAACGGCGTTTCGGTCGGGGCCCTCGGCGATAAGCGGGGTGCGGGCGGACCAGGTGGCCTGGATGTCGCGGTGGTCGTCGTCGACGGCGTGGTCCGGGAGGGCGTGAAAGCCGGTGATGTGGGCGTCGTACATCCAGGCGTAGTCCGAGACGTCCACCGGCTCGCCCTGGGTATCTAGCCAGCGATGGTCATCGTCGTCGAAGACCAGATCCTGGGCGTCTTCCGGCTGAGAGGAGGGATCTTGGTTAAACCAGTAGTTGTGGCCGGTGACGCCGCTGAAGCGATAGTCCATGACGTAGTCGTTGCTGGCGCCGTACATGGCGGCGGAGCGGCCGCCGCGATATTGCCAGAGGTCGAGGAAGCGGCCGTCGTCGCGCCGCTGGGCGGCGTCGAAGTCGGCGTCGATGGCGGCCCAGGCCCCGTCGGGATCGCGGCGATCGTCGGCGTGGCGGGTATCCAGGAGGTAGTGGCGGATATCGTCGTTGCCCAGGCCTTCATCGCCCAGATAGGGGTGGTCGGCCACCTCCTGAGCGTCCGGCTTGTTGGGCATATTTCGCATGCTGGCGTGGCAGCCCACGGCGCAGCCAATATCGTCGAAGGAGGGCCCGTCGTCGTCTCCGAAGGCGTGGATGCCCTGCCCCTGAGGAGCAAACATGACGGCCAGGCGGTCCTCGTAGTCGAAGAGGGCGCCGTCGTCGAGGTCGTCGACGTCGGTGGTGTCGCCCTCCTTGGCGGTGACGTCGCGCGCCCAGTGGTCGCCGTCGAATTGGAAGTGTTGGTGGGTGACGCCCGGCCGCGGGCGGTCGGAGGTCCAGGAGGCCTGGAGGTAGAGGTATTGCTCGTCGAAGGCGGCGCGGAGATCGACGTCGACGTAGGGGCGCTTGTCGGCTGCATCGTCGGAGGCCTCCACCAGGCGCTGGCCGAGCTCTCTGGGATGGGGGGCGATGCCATCGTCGGCGTGACAGTTGGCGCAGGGCTCGGTCAGGGCGCCGCCGGGGTGGGTGGTCGTCGACCCCTCGCCGGCCACGGGGTGGTCATAATCCTCGATGTCGGCGGCCAGCCACTGCAGGTTTGCTTTGGCGGGAAAAAAGGCCGTGACCTGCTTGATGGGTCCGGCGGTGATGGACGCCAGGGAGTCCGTGGGGTGGTCGGGGTGGGGCGTGCGCCAATCCACCAGGGCGTCCAGGGAGGCCCCGGTGGTGGCTTCACGGCGATCGTCGTCAGTGGAGGCCCCGGCGGAGGGGGTGACGTCCTGCGCAGGCTCATCGGCTGTGTCGGCTGGCTCCGACGAACACCCGGCGATGAGTAGGGCGCCGATGATAAGGACGATGGGTGACCATCTGCGACGACCGCGTCTCATGATTTAATCCTCGGTGGTGGTGAAGATGCGCTGATCCATCGGTGGGGCCACCGGGGAGTGGGCCTCGACGTAGTCCACCAGAGCGTCCAGGTCGATATTTCCGCCCACGCGGTTGGTGCCCTCTTTGAGGACGGTGAACCCGTCGCCACCGTCGGCCAAAAAGTTGTTGACCGTGATGCGGTAGGTGCCCTCGAGGTCCAGGGGTTCGCCCTCGAAGGAGATGCTCTCCGGATCGACGCGATCGCCGTAGGGGCCCTCGGGATCATAGGTATATTGAAAGCCTTCGGAGACGGCCATGACGTGGTCGCGGTCTCCTTCGTTGAACTGCTGTTCCAACATGGTGTGAATCTGCTCGCCCGTGAGATCCATGGTGATCAGCAGGTTGGCAAAGGGCTGAATGGTGTGAAGGTCTTCGTAGGTGACGTCGCCATCGCTGTCCTCATCAAAGGCCAGCCCATCGCGGATGCCGCCGGGATTCATAAAGGCCATCTGGGCTCCCGAGGCCTCCTGGGTGGCTTCGAGTTGAGCATCGGCGATAAGCCGTCCGATGGGCGAGGTGCCGCCGTCTTGGCGCGGACCTCGTGGCAGGGCCTCGGTGATTTGGCCCACCACGGCCTGGGCGCGCGGCTCGGCGAGCTCCAGGTAGTGGGCGACGTGATCGGCGACTTGGGGATCGGGGTCGATGTCGGCGGTGACGGCCCGATTATTGGCCGAGCTGTCTAGCACGTGGCCCGATTGGGCGTCGAAGGTCAGGTCGATGGCGGTGAGCACGCGAGCTCCGGAGGCCGCCTGGGTGACGGGGATGCCGCCGATCTCGCAATTATAGGGGATGTGGGAGTGGCCGCTGACGACGGCGACCACCTCATCGGGCATCGATTCGGCGATGGAGACGATGGGTCCCTCCAGATCGTTGCAGTCATTGATGTCGTCATAACCTGAGCCATGGACGCCGCCCTCATGGATGACGAGGACGACGGCGTCGGCCCCCTCATCGAGCATTTGGGGCAGGTAATACTCCATGGTCTCCACCTCGTTTTTGAAGCGCACATCTTCGATGGCCGAGGGGATGACGACCTCCGGTGTGCCCTCCAGGGTCATGCCGATATAGGCGACGTCGATGCCGCCATAGTTTCGGATGGTGTATGGCGGCAGGATGGGTTCGTCGTCATCGCGCCAGCGGACATTGGCCGCCAGGTAGGGAAATTGCGCTCCCTGGTATTCCTCTCCCTCGAGGCATTCCTCGTCTTCGTGGCAGCCTCCTTCCACGATGCGCATGAGTTCATCGACGCCGCGATCAAATTCATGATTGCCCACGGACGCCAGGTCGACGCCCATCATATTCATGGCCTCGACGCTGGGCTCGTCGTAGAAAAGGGACGAGACCAGGGGGGAGGCATTGATGATATCGCCGGCGACCACGGTGGTGGTGTAGTGGGCCTCACCCCGTTTTTTGTCGAGGTGGGCTGCCAGATAGGCGGCGCCGCCGGCGTCGACCTCCTCGCCGTCGACGGGGACCTGGCCAAGGGGGCCCTCTAGGGCGCCGTGGAAATCATTAAAGCCGAGAATGCGAAGGTGAATCTCCTCGTCGGGGGCCGGATCGTCGACCGGCGTCTCATCGACCGATGGAGTCGACGAACAGGCGGTGAGTGCAGCGACGACGATGGCCGCGCCGAGGGGCTTCGATAGGCGGGATAATAGATACGACATGATTCAGTACCTCAAGGTAGGGATGGTTCAGTGCACGCCCAGGTCTTGGCGAGTGACGCCGTGCTTTTTTAAGATATACTCAACGCTCTTTCGGTGAACCCCGGCGATGCGCGCGGCCTTGGATACATTGCCATCGGTGCGCTCCAATAGGCGTTTCCAATAGGCCTTTTCGAAGTCCTCGACGAGCTGGCTCTTGGCATCCTTAAAGGGGATATTTTCGTCGATGGCAAGGTCCACCATGGCCTCAGCGGAGTGGGTGCCCTCCTCATCGGCGGCGGGTTTGGAGGGGCTGCCGGGGCTCAAGTAGCGGGTTTCCACTTTGTCCCCGCGGGTTAAGAGGACGGCGCGATCGATGAAGTTTTTGAGTTCTCGAACATTGCCCGGCCATTTGTGACGCTTTAATTTTTGCATCGTGCGATAGGCGATATCGACGTCGTCGCGACCGGTGCGCTCGTTGGCCTGGCGCAGGAAATGCTCCACCAGCAGGGGGATGTCCTCGGGGCGCTCGCGAAGCGAGGGCATTTTGACGTGGATGACGGCGAATCGATAGTATAGATCCTCGCGAAAATTGCCCTCTTGGACCTCGTCGTAGAGGTTTCGATTGGTGGCGGCGACGATGCGCACGTCGGTGTCGATGGTCTTTTGGCTGCCCACGGGTTTGATCTGCTGCTTCTCCAGGGCGCGCAGCAGCTTGGGTTGAAGATCGGTGGATAGCTCGCCGAGCTCATCGAGAAAGAGGGTGCCCCCACGGGCGGCCTCGAAGGCGCCGGTGCGATTGGAGGAAGCCCCGGTAAACGCCCCTTTGACGTGGCCGAAGAGCTCCGATTCGATGAGGTCGGCGGGGATGGCCGAACAGTCGAGGACGATCAATGGCCCATCGCGACGTTCGCTGTGGCTGTGAATGGCCTCGGCGGCCAGCTCTTTTCCGGTGCCCGACTCCCCTTCGATGAGCACCGTGGCGTCCGTGGGAGCGACCCGCTCGAGGATGGCGAAGACCTCGCGCATCCGCCGGCTGGAGCCCAGGAGGTCGCCAAAGCGATCGCGGCTAGAGAAGTGAACCTCTGCCGTCTCATCGGTCAGCGAAAAGCGCACGCGCCGCGGGCCGACCTGAAATTCGCTGCCATCCTGGAGGTAGATGTCGCCGACGCGGGTGCCCTCGAGAAAGAGCCCGTTTTTGGAGTCCTGGTCCTGGAGGCGGTAGCCATGTTGGTCCACCTCGATGGTGGCGTGGACCCGACTGACCGCTGCGTCGTCGATGACGAGGTCGTTGGAGGGGGCGCTGCCGATGGTGGCCGACGACGAGTCGAGCGTGACCTCGTCACCTCCGTCGCCGATGAGGGTGAGTCGATAGCGCTGCAATTCCAGTTGTTGATCCCCGCTGTCGAGGAAGATCGTGCGCGTGGCCTGTTGGCTCATGGCGTACCCTGGGCGGAAGAAGTGTCGGTGATGGTCATAGAGAGTAGCATATCCGCGAGGGGATCGCCCTCACAAGGCGTGCTAGAAGGCGAAGGCCCAAAGAAGGGCGAGGATGATCAGGCCCATGGCGATGCCCGTCACGATTTGAGCGGTGCGGGCTTCGGAGGAATCGGCCGGCGGGGCCTGGGCATTATCACGGGGGCTTCGAAATTCGGTGGTGCGGTCTGGCGGGGGCACGAGGGGGGCCTCGGTGTCCTCCGCCGGGCGTTGATCGGTGGGCGTGTGGTCAGCCGGTGTGAGGGGGGCGGGCGTGGGCTCTGCAGGCTCCTGGGGAGCGGGTTGTGAAGCCGGGCGCTCCGGTGCCGAAGGCTTCGCCGCCGAGGGCTCGACGGCGGGCACATCCTCGCTGAGAAAGGGGTTGTCCATCGCGCCACTGTCAGGCGCTGGCGTTGGCGTGGCCAGCTCGGCGGCCAGTTGTTGGGAGTCGTCGCCGGCGACGGTGGCCGCGTCGTGAGCGTCGGCGCTGGCCTCATGGGTGTCCAACAGGGGCATGTCTCCCGTGATGGGGGCGCCGTCATCTTCGACCCAGGAGGTCTCGTCAATCCAGCGTTTGATGACTCGGCCCATTTCCACGGCCGACTGAAAGCGCTCATCGGGGTCCTTGGCCAGCGCGCGGTGAATGATATCTCCAAAGGCTGGATCCACCGACGAGGGCAGGGGCGGCAAGGGGCTTTTCTGATGAGCGACGATGACGTCGTAGGAAGACTCGCCGTCGAAGGGCAGGCTTCCCGTGACGCATTCGTAGAGCAGGACCCCCAGGCTGTAGAGGTCGGCTCGGTGGTCGACGTCGGGGTTGATGGCCTGTTCGGGGGCGATGTACTGGGGGGTACCGTAGATCTGACCGGCCACGCTGAGCAGGGGGTCGGACTCTTCGTCGGCTCGCTTGGCAATGCCGAAGTCCAAGATCTTGACCGATTCGTCGCCCTCCGGGGTTTTGGCCAAAAAGATATTCTCCGGCTTGATGTCTCGATGGACGAAGCCGGAGTCGTGGATCTTGTGGAGACCTTTGAGGATCTGCAGGCTCAGCTCGCCCATTTCCATCGGCGACAGGTAGCGCTGGTGGCATAATCGGTCGAAGAGTTCTTCGCCGTCGAGCAACTCCATGGCCAGAAAGACGTCGCCCTGAGGCGATTCGCCAAATTCGTAGACCCGGGTGACATGGCGCGAGCGGATGGCCTTGGAGATGCGGGCCTCGCGCTTGAAGCGCTCGATGATGCGCCAGTCGTTGGCGTATTCGGCGGTGATGACCTTGAGGGCCAGCGGTCGAGAGCGGCGGCCGTCGTCGAAGATGCGCTCGGCGGCGTAGATCTCGCCCATGCCCCCGGCGGCAATGAAGCCGAGGATATGGTAAGATCCAAAGCGCTTGCCCGGGAGCAATACCCGATCCAAGACCTCGTCGGATTCCAGGCTGGTCTGCTTGGCCAATTCCTGGACCGAGCCAGCACGGATGAACTCGACGCTCGTCTGAGAGGCGGCGTCGGAGTCGTTATTCTCCGGAGGTTGCTCGACCAGAGTGCTTTTCACGATAAACTCGTTGACGATGAAGTGAGGATCGAGGTTGGCGGCGAAGGGTGTCTGAATGACCTTCGTCGAGTATACGGGTACTGGCGACGAGGCCAAGGGACCAACAAAGGTAATGGATGAGGCGCGGATGGAAAATCGCCGGGGGATGGCTAGTGGTGGCCCTTTGCATTGGCGTGGCGCTGGCCTGGGAGGGGGTGGGATGCGGTCCAGAGCCGCCGCCCGAGGGGCCGGAGGGGGCCTACGAGTTGGCCGCCTTGATGCCGGCCGAGGCCGATGGACGCTTTTTTTCCCCAAAACTGGCAGATCTGGTCGCCGAAGTCGAGGTGTTGCAGCAGGCCTGGATGGATGGCGTAAGTGAGGTGGGAGAGGCCGACTCTTGGCAGGCAGTGGGGGCCTGGATGGAGGGATCGGCGGCGGCGGTGATCGACGACGGGGAGTGGATGATCATGGGTTGGGTGGATCCGGAAGGGGAGTTGGACCTTCGTCGATGGCCGGGCGCGGAGGAGGCGTTGGAAGAGGGGTTTGCCGACCAGGTGTGGCGATTGTCTCGTGATACGCCATGGGGGCCGGGATGGGTGGCCAGTGACGGTCGCCGAATCGCTGTGGGGTCCGATGAGGAGCAGGCGTCAAAGTGGTGGGGATTGGATGAAGGGGAAGGTTTTGAGCCACAGCGCGATCATCGCCCCGATCACTGGCCGGCGTCGCTGGCATCCTGGCGGGTCCATGGAGAGCTGGAACTGGCCTCCTGGGTGGCGCCCCTGATGCCGGAGGCCGATTCGCAGCGCATGGAGCGCGTCGGCCAGGCCCTGCTGGGAGGGATGGAGACCGTGCACGTGGCTCGTCCCGATGAGGCAGGGGCGGATGATGGGCGGCGGATCGTGGAGGTGTGGACGCCGGGGGCGCAGGATGAGCGAGAGTTATTGCTGGGGCTGGGCGAGGCCCGCGGCGATCTACCCGATCTGGGGGGACTGCTCCGCTCGGGGGTTCCGGGAGTGGTGCGTCTGTCGGCGGCCCCGGAGGCCTTGTTTCGGGCCTGGCGTCGCACCCTGGGAGTGGAGGACCAGGAGCGGGTGGAGCAGCTTCTGGAGGATCTCGATGAAACCCTGGAAGTCGATGTCATGGGAGATGTGGTGGCCAATCTGAGTGGGCAATGGGCGATGGTGCTGCTGGGGTTGGAGCAGCCCTTTTTTGAGCGCGCGGGCCGCGAGCGCTGGATGTCGCTGATCCGCCTGGAGGCACCCCGGATGGCAGCGGTGATCCCCTTTGAGGATCGGGAGCGACTTCGGCGGGTGCTGGATGCCATGACGCAGTTATCGAAGGGACAGCTTCGACGCCAGGCCATGGATCGCACCATTCAATATGCCTGGCTGGATGACGGAGCGCTGGAGTGGATCTTGATCTTGGATGACGACTATCTGGTGGTGGTCGACAGCATGGGGGCCTTTGATCAGGTTCGCCGATGGGAGCAGAGCCCGCGTCCTCTGGAAGGGGAGTTTGCGCAGCGCCAGGTCGATGACTTATTGGACAGGCGCCAGGGGGTGGGGGCGTATCTGGACCTGGCGACGATTCGAGCCATGGTGCGCGAGGGCGGTGATCAGGAGTTGGCCCGATGGTTACTTCCGGTCGATGCGCTGCGCGTGGAGAGTGATATTGAGGGCCAGCGCGAGCGAACGCAGATCGCGATTTGGCCGCGGGGCCGGCAAGACGAGGAGACCCAGTGATAGAGACGCAGGAGATCGCCACCGCCCGGAGGGTGGTGGAGGGGCTACAGGGGCGAGAGGAGGAGTTGGTGGACGCCATGGTGGTCGATGGATGGTCGTCGGAGATGGCGCGGGCGGGCCTGGAGAGGCACTGGCGTCGGTGGGATGTGGAGACCCTGGCTCGCCAGGTGGCACGGGAGCGTAAGTTCGGCGATCAGAAAGGACGAGATTATTATTTTCCCTCGCCGGTTCATCATATCTGGCCGGCCCTGCCGGGGGCGAGCTTCGCCGAGGTGTTGGTGGGTATCTTGCTGGGCGTGGAACAGGGGGTGCGAGCGTCGCGGCGCGGGCGGGCGACGGCGCGTGCGTTATTGTCGGGCACGGGCGTACCCTTATTAGAGGATGATGAGGAGGCCTGGCAGGATGCCGATCTGGTGGTGGTCAGTGGGAGCGATAGTACCCTGGGGGAGGTGCGTCGCCAGATGGCGGGTCGCGCCCCGGTGGTGGGGTATGGCCATCGCGTGTCGCTGGCCGTCGTCGACGATGGCGATCGGCAATTGGAGCTCGACGAGGTGGCGGCGGCGATCGCCGACGATGTGGTGCTGTGGCATCAGCGGGGCTGCTTTTCGGTGCGGGCTGTGCTCTTTTGCGGAGCCCGCGGGCGGCGGCGGATATTTGCCCGCCAACTGGCGTCATGCATCGCCAGACGAGAGGAGGCATGGGGCCTGGACGGGGTGGGGCGGGGCGAGTTGGCGGCCCGGGCGCAGGCCATCGGCGTGGCTCAGCTGTCGGGAAAGGTCTTTGTCGACGGGGTGGGTTATGTGCGTTTTCGGCGCGGGCCCTTTCGCGGCGCTCAAGAGGCGGTGCATGCCGTGACGGTCCACGCCGTCGAGGGTCCGGAGGCGCTGCAAGACGCGCTGGCCGTGCCGGCCATCCAGTTACAGGGGGCGTCGTTGAGCGTCAGCGATGAGAGGCGGCGACGGATCTGGGTCCGGGCCCTGGGAAGGCGTGGATTTACGAGGGTGTGCAATGAGGGGATGCTTCAGTCACCGCCGGCGACCTGGTGGCACGACGGCCGCCCCCTGATCTTGGATTGGGGGCGGGCCACCACACTGGGGTAGGCGTGGATCAATCCTCCCAATTGCCCTCGGGCGTGCCGTCGAAGCGCTTCTTCAGGCCTTTCCAGCAGTCGATATAGTCTTCTTGGAGGGTGTCCAGGTTGGCGGCGTAGTCCGTGACGTATTGGGGGGCCCGGGTCTCGAACATAAAGGCCATGGTGCCCTCTAGTTTGTGGGGCTTTAGATCGGCGCTGGAAGCCTTTTCGAAGGCGTCGGTGTCCGGGCCGTGGGGCAGCATGGTGTTGTGGAGGCTCATGCCACCGGGGCGAAAGCCCTCTTCCTTGGCGTCGTATTGGCCATAGATGAGTCCCATAAACTCGGACATGATATTTCGGTGGTACCAGGGGGGACGAAAGGTGTCCTCGGCGACCATCCAGCGCTCAGGGAAGATCACAAAGTCGATATTGGCCGTGCCCTCGGTGGCCGACGGGGAGGTCAGGACGGTGAAGATAGAGGGGTCGGGGTGGTCGCTGAGGATGGCGCCGACGGGCGAGAAGTCGCGAAGGTCGTATTTATAGGGGACGTAATTGCCATGCCAGGCGACGACGTCGAGCGGGCTGTGGCCGATGGTGGTGGTGTGGTGCTGACCGCCCCACTTGACGAAAAGGGTGCTCTGCACCTCGCGGTCCTCGAAGTGGGCCACCGGGGTCTTGAAGTCGCGGGCGTTGGCCAGGCAGTTGGCGCCGATGGGGCCCCGCTCCGGGAGGGTCAGGGCGCCGCCATAATTTTCGCAGAGGTAGCCGCGGATGGGGCCATCGACGAGCTCGACGCGAAAGGTGATGCCGCGGGGAATGACGGCGATCTCGCCGGGCTCGACCTCCAGGATGCCGAATTCGGTGACCAGGCGGATATCGCCCTGCTCTGGGACGAAGAGCAGCTCGCCGTCGGCGTTGAGGAAGTAGTGATCCTCCATGGACTGGTTGGCCAGATAGAGGTGAGAGGCCATGCCCGATTGGCCGACGGCGTCGCCGCAGGTGGTGATGGTGCGCACTCCATCGACGAAGTGGGTGGGCTCGTCGGGGATCTCCACGGGGTCCCACCGGCGCTGGCCGATGGCCAACGTCGAGGTCTCGCGCTGGGGAGCGCTCTTCCAGAGGGGTTGGTCGTAGGGCTCGTAGGTGCCCATGTGGCGCACCGAGGGGCGAATGCGGTACAGCCAGGAGCGCTCGTTGGTATCGCGAGGCGCCGTAAAGGCCGATCCCGAGAGTTGTTCGGCGTAGAGGCCGTAGGGGCAGCGCTGCGGGGAGTTCATGCCTTTGGGCAGGGCCCCGTCGAGGGCTTCCGTTTCGAAGGTATTTCCAAACCCGGTCATATATTCCAGCGTCATGGTGGGACTCCTGCGTTGCCAGTGATGTGAGCGATCGACATGGACGTGCCGTTATTTGTAGTCGCTGGTGGCGAACAATCAAGCAAGCGAGGCCATCGAGGATTGTCGGCGTCGAGGCGGTGGTGATAGTTCAGGAGCCGTCAATAGAGGACCCATTCGGTGATTGAGTACAGGAGGCGAGGCATGGATTTTGAGGCGTTGGTCAATTGGAGAGAGGTCGGTGAGGGGACGTTTTTAGGGTCCTTTCCGGAGCGGTGGTATCAGGGGCGCGGGGCGTTCGGCGGAGTCGTCGCGGCGACGATGATTCGGGGGCTCGACAAGGTGGTCGATGATGAGTCGAAGCGGCTTCGCTCGATGCAGGTTCAATTTTGTGGGCCCCTGGTGGAGGCCGACGCTCGCATGGAAGTGCGCATACAGCGGCGGGGGTCGTCGGTGATCAACGCCTCGGTGCGCATCATGCAGGCCGGGGAGGTGAAGACGACGGCCCTGGCGCTCTATGGAGGGATGCGCAATTCGTCGGTGGACTTCGAAGATGTGGAGATGCCCGAGGTGCCGGCGCCGGAAGCGGTGGAGCCGGCACCGAAGTCGCCTTTGTTTCCGCGGTTTGCGTCGCATTATGAATTTCGCTTTTGCCACGGGCAGATCCCCTATACGGGGGCCGGGGAGGCCACCGGCGGAGGGTGGTGCCGGCCGATCGATGATGACCGGCCGGCGGACCAGGCGCGCGCGGCGGCCCTGCTGGATGCCTGGGCACCAGCGGTCCTGGCACGGGCGTCGACGCCGACGCCGGCAGCCACGATCTCCTGGAATCTTCACTTCTATCGACCCCTGCCTCTGGAGGGGGCGACCGCGGAGGACTTCTATTTGATCGCCTGTGAGAGCGGCATCGCCACCGATGGCTATGCCGATGAGCGCACGCAATTGTGGAGTGAAGACGGGCAGTTAATCGCTGAGGGGCATCAGTTGGTGGCTGTCTTTGGTTGAAAATTGGATGGCGGCGTTGAGATTGCCGGAGAGGTCGCAGGACGTGAGCCGATGTGGGGCACCGGGCCCCGCCGGCGTTCAGTGGTGTTTTGAAAGGAGTCAACGATGAGCAGTTTCGAGGAGCGCTTTTCAATCGGTGGAGAGTTGGATGTGCATCGCATGGGCTACGGGGCGATGCGTCTGACCGGCGACGGGGTATGGGGTCCCCCGCCAAACCCCGAAAGTGCCGCCGATGTCCTTCGTCGTACCCGTGAGCTGGGCGTCAATTTGATCGATACGGCCGACGCCTACGGACCGGAGCACAACGAGTATTTGATCGCCGAGGTGCTGGCGCCCTACGACGATGATTTATTCGTCGCCACCAAGGGCGGTCTGGTCCGAAATGGCCCCAACGAGTGGCATACCGACGGACGTCCAGAGCATCTGGAGCGCGCCGTCAACAACTCCCTTCGACGACTCCAGGTCGACGCCATCGACCTCTATCAACTCCACGCCATCGACGACGACGTGCCCCTGGAGGACTCCCTGGGGGCCATCTTGGAGATGCAAGATGCTGGTAAAATCCGCCATATTGGCGTTTCCAACTTTAAGGTCGACGAATTGGAACGGGCCCGTGATATCGTCGACGTGGTGACCGTCCAGAACCGCTATAACCTCGCCGATCGGGAACACGACCCCGTCGTCGATTACTGCACCGACGCCGGCATCGGATTCATTCCCTGGTATCCCCTGGCGGTCGGTGAACTGGCCGAAGACCCCCGCCTAACTCAGGTCGCAAAGGCCCATGACGCCACGCAAGCTCAGATCGCGCTGGCCTGGCTCCTCCATCGATCCCCGGTGATGCTCCCCATCCCCGGCACCACCTCCATCGACCATCTGGAAGACAATGTGGCCGCTGCCGATATCCGCCTCAGCGACGAAGAACTTCAACAATTGGATGCCATCAAGGGCGGTGAGGCGTGAATAAAAAGTGGCTCGATGAGCGCACGGTGTGCCGCTCCCAGGGAGCGACATCGTCCAGTGATGGTGGGGCGAAATGGGTATTATGCTGGATTCGAACCGCCATGCGGGGCCACGACAATCCAGCTCTCGATGTGGCCGTAAACATCGGCAATGAGCAGGGCTTGCCGGTCCTTGTCTACCAGGTGCTGAGTCCCGACGGGCCCTATCCCCATCCCAACGATCGGCACTATCGCTTCATCCTGGAGGGGGCCTGCGATATGGCCATGGAGCTTGAGCAGCGAGGCATCACCTATGCCTTCCAGGTCGCCGACGAGGGGCTGGGCGCGTTGCCCAAATTGGTGGGTGAGGCCCACGCGGTGGTGGTGGAGGATATGCCCCTGAAATGGCACCGTGAACGCACCCAGGGAGCGATATCATCCAGTGATGGTGCCGTTTACGCCGTTGATACGGCGTGTGTGGTGCCGTCAAGGATGGTCGAGACCTATTGCGATCGAGCCTACAAATTTCGAGACCAACACCGACCTCTGAGGAAAGAGCGAATTCATCGGCGGTGGGAGTCGGTGGAGCCCGATGTCGCTTCTCTTGATGTGGGGGAGCTTCCCTTTGAGCCCCTGGCGTTTGACGAGTTGGATATCGCCGGGGTGTTGGCGTCGATGGATATCGATCACAGCGTGGGGCCCGTGGGAGATACGGTGGGTGGGTCGGCGGCGGCCTATCGACGGTGGCGTCGGTTTCGCGACGAGCATCTGGAGCACTACCACCGGGTGAGAAATGATGCCGCCAAGCCGCAGTCTGTCAGTCGCCTGTCGGCCTATCTGCATTATGGGATGATCTCGCCCTTTCGCGTGGCCCGCCAGGCGGCGGCCATGGCGGGCAAAGGCCCCGATAAATATATCGATGAGATGGTGACGTGGCGCGAGTTTGCGCATCACGCATGCGCTCACTTCGATGGGTCGCCAGGGGTAGATTGGTTACCGGAATGGGCCATCGAGAGCCTGAGGGAGCATGCCGATGATGAGCGCGATGAGCACTACGATTGGGAGCGCCTGGCCCGTGGTAAGACGGGGGACCAGTTATGGAATCTCTGCCAGAAGAGCTTGCTGGTTCACGGAGAGCTGCACAACAACCTGCGCATGACCTGGGGAAAGCAGTTTTTGCGGTGGACGCCGACCGTGGAGAGGGCCGTGGAGTTGGCGATTGATCTCAACGACCGCTACGGACTCGATGGAAGCGATCCCAACTCCTACCTGGGCATTCTTTGGTGTTTTGGGGGCTGGGACCGGCCTTTTAAGCCGGCCAGCGATATCTTTGGCACCGTTCGTGCCCGGTCCACGGAGCGCCACGCCGGGCGGCTCAATATAAAGGCCTATAAAAAGTGGGTGGGTCGACCGATCATCGAGCCCTCGCCGCGCGTGGCCGTGGTCGGTGCCGGTCTGGCCGGGCTGATGGCGGCGCGAATTTTGAGTGACCACGGCCTGTCGGTCTCCGTCTTCGACAAGGGACGGACCCCGGGCGGCCGCATCTCGACACGTCACAGTCGCAGTGGCGGGCAATTCGACCATGGCGCCCAGTATTTTACGGCCAGAACCGCCTTGCTGAAGCGCTATGTCGAGGCCTGGCAGGAGCGCGGCATCGTGGCTCCCTATCATCCGAGGATGGCGGTGCTCGATGCCGATGGGTGGCGTACCAAAGAGGTGGGCACTGACCGCTATGTGGGACAGCCGAGCATGGAGCATGTGGCGCGGCATTTGGTCGGCGATTTGGATATTCGGTCGGCGGTAGAAATTGACGCCATAAAACGGGGGGGCGGCCAAGAATTCGAGGTTATAGGACGATCATGTCGCTCCCTGGGAGCGTACGACGCGGTGATTTTGACCCCCCCTCCACCGCAGGCCTGGAAGCTGTGTGAGGAGGTGGCTGAGGATTTGGCGGAGCGCCTGGCGACGGTGGCGTTCCAGGCCACATGGGCGGTGATGGTCAGCTTTGAGTCGCCGCTGGGTTTGGAGGTCGATGGGGTATTTGTCAACGAGGCTGAGTCGCCGCTGGGGTGGGTGTGCAGAGAGGGGAGCAAGGCCGGGCGGCCCGAGGGCCACCGGTGGGTGCTTCACGGATCCGGAGCGTGGTCGCAGAGGCATGTGGAGTGGGAGCCCGAGGAGGCGGCGTCGGCATTGGTGGAGGCGTTTCAGGAGTTGGTGGAGTTGGGCGGGGGACGGTGGCAGGAGCCGGTATTCGAGCGGGCCCATCGCTGGCGCTTTGCGCGAGCCGTGGAGCCTCTGGAGGAGGGGGCGTGGGTGAGCGAGGATGCGCCGGGGGTGGTGGTGGCCGGCGATTGGTTGAGCGGGTCGCGGGTGGAGGGGGCCCTATTGAGTGGGGTGGCGGCCGCCGGCCGGATCCTCAACGGAGCGGCCGGCGAGGCGGCGACGGTCCAGCCCGGGTTATGGGGAGGGGGCGATGGTTAGCGGCGGTGGATGGGCTGGCGTCGAGAGCGCTGCTGGCGTTTGAGGAGGCCCGCCAGGGTGGATAATTCCTCGCTGAGGAGGTCGACGAGATCATCGATAGAGATGATGCCCACCAGGTTGTCGTGGTCGTCGACCACGGGGGTTCGCCGGACACCGTGGGCGTACATTTTACGGCCCACCTGATTGATGGACATCGACTCGTGGACGGTGACGATGTCCTGGCCCATGACCTCGTCGACGTCCAGCTTCCGTGGGTCGAAGCCCTGAGCGACGACGCGGACGGCGATGTCGCGGTCGGTGAGCATGCCGACGGGGCGACGAAAATTTCCCTCCTCCTGGATGACGACGACGTCGCCGACGTCGAAGCGGCGCATCAATTCGGCGGCGTGGTAGACGGTGTGGCCGGGCTGGGTGAAGACGACTTCACGGGTGCATAATTCGCTGGCGTTCATGGAAGACCTCCGGGGGCTCGAGGGGGCGCCGCGACGGCGACGCGTTCAGTCCCCATCAATTTAGGCGCTTGAAACCAAACACCAAGCGCTCAGGTTGTGGGCGGTGTGCTTTGAGAGGAGGTGGCGATGAGTTGTGACGTGGTATGGTACAAACGGGATTTGAGGATCCGCGACCATCGACCGCTGCGTCAGGCCCTTAAGCGAGGCCCGGTGATCTGCCTCTATATCTACGATCCCGTGGTATTGGAGAGCGAGGAATTCGATCGAAGCCACCTGGACTTTATCAATCAATGCCTGGCGTCGTTGGATCGGGCGTTAAAGGAGCGCGGCGGACGGCTGGTGACCCGCGTGGGGCCGGTGGTCTCCGTGTTGTCGGAGCTCCACCGGCAGGAGGGCATCGATCGGCTGTGGTCCCATGAAGAGACGGGGAGCTATGCGACCTTTCAGCGCGATATCGCCGTGGGAAAGTGGGCGCGGGACGCGGGGGTAGATTGGGTGGAGATCCCCCAGTTCGGCGTCTTTCGGCCCCACGGCGATCGCGATGGATGGGCCCGTCGGTGGAAAGAGCGCATGGACCTGCCGGTGGTGGAGGCCCCTCAACGAGTGCGATGCGTGGAGGGAGTGGCCTCCCGGGGATTATGCGACGCCGCGACCCTGGGAGTCTGGGGGGCTTCCAAGGACGAGGCCATGGACGGGGGCGAAGAGCGCGGATGGAAGGTGCTGGAGAGCTTTTTGGTCGAGCGTGGGAAACCCTATCGGTGGGCGATGTCCAAGCCGGCCAAATCCCGGAGGCACTGCAGCCGGATCAGCCCCTATTTGGCCTATGGCACGATGTCGATGCGCGCGACCTACCAGCGCCTTCGGCGGGCCCAGCAGGAGCTTAAAGCCCGTCCCGGGGAAGACGATGGGCAGTGGCGAAAATCCCTGTCGAGCTTCGAGAGTCGATTGTGGTGGCATTGTCATTTTATTCAAAAGTTGGAGGACGAACCGCAGTTGGAATTTCGAAATATGTCGCGGGCCTACGACGGGCTTCGACCGGAGGTCGGAAATCACCGCTATTTGCGGGCCTGGAAGGCCGGAGAGACGGGCTTTCCCATGGTGGACGCCTGCATGAAAGAGCTTCATCGCACGGGGTGGATCACCTTTCGGATGCGGGCGATGCTGGTGTCCTTTGCCTCTTACCATCTGTGGCTTCACTGGCGGGAGACCGGGCCCTATCTGGGACGTCAATTCCTGGATTTCGAGCCCGGCATCCATTGGCCGCAGGTTCAGATGCAATCGGGCACCACAGGGATCAACGCCATTCGCATCTATAATCCGATCAAGCAGGGCGAGGAGCACGATCCGCAGGGCGACTTCGTCAAGGAGAGACTGCCGGCGCTTAGACGGGTGCCACCGGAGATGGTGCACGCCCCCTGGCGGATGACGCCGGCGATGCAGGAGGCCTTCGGGTGCGTGATTGGAAAGGACTATCCCGCTCCCATCGTCGATCATCGGCGGGCCTATCATCGGGCTCGCGATCGGGTATGGGCCGTCAAGCAAAGCGGGGCTGCCAAGGCGGAGGCCAAGCGGGTGTATGAGCGGCACGGCAGTCGTCGAAAGGAAAGACGAGGTTGAAGTTATGACGACGGCCCCTTAATTTTCGCCGACCTTGGACGTATGTGATGGCCCATTTGAATTGAGACGAGGAATGCTATGTCGCAACTCATTGAGCAGCTAAAGGCAGATATCAAGACGGCGATGCGAGCCCGGGAGCGAGAAAAATTGTCGACCCTACGGATGCTGCACTCCAACCTGAAGAATAAGCGCATCGACGAGGGAAAAGATCTGAGCGACGACGACGTGGTGGCCGTGATGGCCAAGGCCGTCAAGCAGCGCAAAGAGTCCGCCGAGGCGTACGAAGAGGGGGGGCGCCAGGAGCTGGCCGACAAAGAGCGCCGCGAAATAGAGTGGATTCGAGCCTATCTGCCAGAGCCGCTAAGCGACGACGAGGCGGCAGACCTCGTGGCAGAGGTCATTGAGGATACGGGCGCGTCATCGCGAGCCGATATGGGTCGGGTGATGGGGACTATCGTGCCCAAGATCAAGGGGCGATACGACGCCTCCAAGATCAAGGATATCGTCCTCGAACAATTGAGCTAAGTCAGTCGATCAATCGCCGTCGCCTTTGGGGGGGCGAGGGATTTGCTCGGTGTCGTCGGGCTCGTAGTAGCGGCGATCGTGGAGGCGGTCGGGCAGGTAGGTTTCGCCGGCGACGTAGTGACCGGAGAAATTGTGGGGGTATTTATAGCCTCGGCCGTGGCCCAGTTGGGCGTGCATTTTGGTGGGGGCGTTGAGGATTTTTTGAGGTGGGGCAAGGCTTCCGTGCTCCAGGACGTCCTTTCGAGCGGCGGCATAAGTGGTCAGCGCCGAGTTGGACTTGGGGGCACAGGCCAGATAGATGGTGGCCTGGGTCATGGGCAGAACGCCCTCGGGGAGACCGATGAAGCGAAAGGCGTCGACGGCGCTGGTGACCACTGACAAGGCCTGGGGATCGGCATTGCCCACGTCCTCGCTGGCGAAGATGATCATGCGACGCAGAATAAAGAGGGGATCTTCGCCGCCCTCGAGCATGCGGGTCATATAGTAGACGGCGGCGTCGGGGTCGCTTCCGCGCATGCTTTTGATAAAGGCACTGACCAGGTTGTAGTGCTCTTCGCCATCCTTGTCATAGCGCATGATCCGGTGGGGAAGGGCCTCTTTGACGGCCTGGTTTCGCAGGTGGATGGGCGGGTCGTTGGACGAGGCCTGGGCGGCCTGAACGGCGAGTTCCAGGCCGTTGAGGGCCGCCCGGGCGTCGCCTTCGGCGGCGTCAATGAGGGTGGTGCGAGCATCGTCGTCGATGGTGATCTGAAGCTCGGAGAGCAGGGGGTCGGTGGCCAGGGCTCGATCGATGACGGTGGCCAGGTCGTCGTCGTCCAGTGGTTTAAGCACCAGGGTCTTGCAGCGCGATAGGAGGGCGGCATTGACCTCAAAACTGGGCGTCTCGGTGGTGGCGCCCACCAGGGTGATGGTGCCGTCTTCCACGTGGGGAAGGAGGGCGTCTTGTTGGGCTTTGTTGAAGCGGTGGATCTCGTCGACGAAGAGGATCGTCGGCTGCTTTAGCATCTGGCGAAGATCGGAGGCCTGAGAGACGGCCTCGCGGATGTCTCGCACCCCGCTGTTGACCGCCGACAGAGGGTGGAATTGAGCGCCCACGGCGTCGCAGAGGATGCGCGCCAGGGTGGTTTTTCCACAGCCTGGTGGTCCCCAGAGGATGAGGCTGGGCAGTCGGTGTTGATCCAGGGCGTTGGAGAGGATGGCCCCCGGGGCCAATAGGTGCGTCTGGCCGACGAAGTCGTCGAGCGAGGAGGGGCGCATCCGCTCTGCCAGCGGGCGTGAAGCAGCGGCGTCAGACACGGAGTTATCGCCCCTTGGAGGGATCCATATTGGTGCCCGATAGCGTCGGCGGAACACGGCCGTTGACGCGCTTTTTCTTGTCAACGCCGTGTTCCTCCAGGAGGGCCTTTCGCATCTGGCGACAGTCGGCGTGATTGAAGGACTTGTCGGGGTGTTCCTCGCGGATCTGGCCCTCCAGGTGCTGCGGAAAGTCGATAAAGGAGGTCTTATAGGCCTCGCACATGGGGCAATTTTGCTTGGGTTGGCCGCCTTCATAGACGAAACCGCAGGACTTGCAGGTCCATAAGAGGGCACTCATAAAGGGCTGATAGGTGCTCATGACAAACTCCCAGTGAACGGGGGAACGAAGCGCAGTCCATCCGGTTATAACGGGGATGGCCAGCGATGCGAAGGATCAAGATGAAAGGTAGGGGTCGAGCAGGAGTCCAAAATCCTCTCGGGTGGTGTCATCGATGGCCTCTGGCGCGGTCACGATGGCGTGCTCCAGGGCTCGAGAGGCGTCGCATTGATCCTCTTGTCCCAGGGGGATGGAGGGGATCACTTGCTGCAGGATGGTGCGCACGTTGGCGACGTTTTGCCGAAGGATGGCGACCGAGTCTTCCACGGCCACTTCGTCGTCGTCTTTCCAGACGTCATAATCCGTGGGCAGGGCAATGGTGGCGTAGCACATCTCGGCCTCCCGGGCGAATCGAGCCTCTGGCATGGCGGTCATGCCGATGAGGGAGGCCCCCCAGCTTCGGTGAAGCTCGCTTTCGGCGCGGGTGCTAAAGGCCGGGCCCTCCATGCACACGTAGGTGGCCTCGCGGTGAAGGGTCAGTTCGAGGTCGCAGGCCTCGATGGCGTCGATAAATACCTCTCGAAGCATGGGATGAAAGGGGCGGGTCAGGGTGACGTGGACCGCCAGATCTTCGAAGAGGGTGTTGGGGCGGCGAAAGGTCTTGTCGATGAGGTTGTCCGGGATGACGACGTCGCCGGGCACGATCTCTTCGCGCAGTGAACCGACGGCGCTGACGCTGATAACCCAGAAGACGCCCAGGTGTTTGAGGGCCCAGATATTGGCTCGGTAGGGCACCGACGAGGGATTGTGCTGGTGGTGATCGCCGTGGCGCGGCACGAAGGCGACGCGGCGGCCTTTGTAATCACCGATGCGGATGGGGGCGCTGGGGGCGCCAAAAGGGGTGTCGACCTCGATTTCGTCGACCACGTCCAGGCCGTCGATTTCGCAGACCCCACTGCCACCGATGATGGCAATGGGCACGGGGGTATCAACCAGGAGATCACTCATATCGGGGCTCCACTATAAATCGCGGGAAGGGGCTCGAGGGTCCGGCGGCAAGATGGCGGTCAGCGCCGATGTTTTCAAGGGTCAAGACCCAGCGAGGGGCGGCCAATGAGGCCAGATTCACTTGCCACATCGATGGGTGGCGTCTATGCCTTAGGGCGCTTGCAGAGAACTTAGATGGCCCAACGATTGCCCCCCGTTCAAGAGGTAAAGAGATGACACAGAACGCACTGACCCAGTTGTCGGAAGACGAGATCATTTTTCGCGACGCCGTACGTGGCTTTGCCAAGAGCGAGGTGGCGCCTCTGGTCGAAGAGATGGACCGAGAGCAGAAGCTCGATGAGTCGATCATCAAGCAATGCTTTGAGATGGGGCTGATGGGCATCGAGGTGCCGGCAGCGCACGGCGGGGCGGAGAGCTCATTTATGACAGCCATCCTGGCCATCGAAGAGTTGGCGGCCGTCGATCCCAGCGTGTCGGTCTTTGTGGATGTTCAGAATACACTGGTCAATAACGCCCTGGTGCGTTGGGCCAGCGATGAGATCAAAGAGAAGTACCTGCCCCGCCTATGCTCCGAATGGGTGGGGGCCTATGCATTGAGTGAGTCGGGGAGTGGCTCCGACGCATTTGCTCTGGCCACACGCGCCGAGGATAAGGGCGACCACTGGGAGCTCAATGGATCCAAATTGTGGATCACCAATGGTCAGGAAGCCGACGTCTATATCCTATTTGCCAACGTCGATCCCGATCAGGGGTATCGCGGGATCACGGCCTTTATGGTGGAGCGCGAGTTCGATGGATTCTCGGTGGGCAAAAAAGAAGATAAGTTGGGCATTCGGGCGTCGTCGACGGTGGAGTTGATCCTGGAGGGCTGCAAGGTGCCGAAGGAAAACGTCGTCGGTGAGGTGGGCAAGGGCTATAAGGTGGCGATCGAGACCCTCAACGAGGGGCGCATCGGCATCGGCGCCCAGATGATCGGTCTGGCCCGAGGGGCGTTTGACGCGGCGATGGCTCATATTCAGGACCGCGAGCAATTCGGACGGCCCGTGGCCAGCTTTCAGGGCTTGCAGTTTCAGTACGCGGAACTGGCGACGCAACTGGAGGCCGCTCGCTTGATGGTGTATAACGCCGCGCGCCTCAAAGATGCGGGCGAGCCCTTCGTGAAAGAAGCGGCGATGGCCAAGTTATACTCCAGCCAGATCGCCGAGAAGGTGGCTTCCCAGTCGTTGGAATTTCACGGGGGCGTGGGCTTTACCAAGGAGTATCCCGCCGAGAAGTTCTACCGCGACGCCAAGATCGGCGCCATCTACGAAGGCACCTCGAATATGCAGCGACAGACGATCGCCAAATTATTGGTGGATTGATGAGTTCGATCTGGGGGGAATGATTTTGAATAAGTGGACCGGGCTTAGCGTCTGAACGCGCGTAGCACGACAACGAAGCCAGTAGTAACGAATCGAGAAGGTGTGCCTTCCGAAAGGGGGGGGGCGCTTTTATTACCCGTTTCCATGGAGTTTGTATGAAGGGCAGTCGCAGTCGAAGAAGTCTGGGAAGTGTTGGCCTCGGGATCGCCGGATTGGCCATGCTTTCGCTATTGATGATGACGGGATGCGCCAACTTGGCGTCGTTTCAGACCGCCGAAACGCTGGATGCCGATGAGGGCAAAGGCGGCGGTGGTGTGACCTGGACGCGCTATAATCTGGAGGGCTTTGGGTTTGAGGAAGAGGACGATCCGACGATCACCATTCCGGCCGTCGCCGGGTGGTATCGCCGTGGTATCACCGACGATTTTGAGGTCAATGGTATGATCTGGATGCCCTTTGGGGCCAAGCTCGGCGGCAAATACCAGTTGGCGGGCGCCAAGGGGCAGACGGGCGGTCAGTTGGCCGTCGGCGCCCATGCCGGATATCTCCAGGTGACGGGCGAGAGTAGCGATACCGAGGATAACGCGGTCAGTATCATTGATGCCTACGCGCCGGTATATCTGGGGTACCGCGTGGCCAGCGGGTTGGCGATGTACGTGACCCCGCAATATATTTTGCGGATCATCACGGGGGACAACTCCGATGTGGGACACACGGTCAGTGCATCTGTGGGCGCGGCCTTTGGCGAGAGCACCCAATTTCATCTGGAGGCCACGCCGGGGTATGACCTGACGGCCGAAGATGTGGTGATGAACTTTGGTATCGGTGTCACGTTCTAAGTGACAGCTGGCTAAAGCGGTTCATGAGAGAGCACCTTCAGGAGGCGTCAAAGCCGGAGATGGAGGTGCTCTTTTTTGGGTTCATGGGCCGCTCCCAGGCGTATTGGAAGAGATAGGCCAGGGCCTCCATGCGCGAGCGGGCGTCGTCGATGGAACGGCCCCAGACGTAGAGCCCATGATTGTAGACGTTGACGCAGGGGAGCTCCGTGTCCTGAAGAACGGCTTCAAAGGCCTCGGCGGTGGCGGCCTCGGCGATGGGAATGTCGACGCTGAGCTCACTGCCTCGTTCGTCGCCGGTGAGACCACGGATCATCTGGACGTCGTGCAGGTGTGTGGCGCCGCGCTTTTTGTCGCGATCGCTGCACAGCGTGGCCTGCAGATGATGGACGTGAAAGATGGCACGAGCGTCATCGACGGCGTCGTAAATGAGTCGGTGGAGGTCCAGATCTTCCGAGGCTTCGGCGGAGTGGGTGTGGTCTTGGTCGACCGTGATAAGCTGGTCGACGGTGAGGCGGTTCTTGGCGCATCCAGAGGGGGTGATGAGCACCTGTTCGTCGGCCAGGAGAGCACTCATATTGCCACTTCCGCCCATCATCCAGCCAAATCGGTAGAAGGCCTTTGCGGCATCGATGAGGGCCGGGGCGAGGACGTCCAGAGAGGGGGGACTTTGGTCAGTGGTCATGGTGTGGTCATCCGTGGTCAGAGGGTGGGGGTTAAGAGCAGGGCAAATATAGGGGATTGGCAGGGCAATGGAAATTGGATCGCCAGGCCATCGTAAGCGCTTGCCACCGGTGATGCTTTGCGGTACGAACGCAAATGACCGGGATAAGCCGGTGGATCGAAATAGGGAGCAGATTATGGCGAGCGATCAAGACAAGCAAAATGAAACCTCGGAACTGGGAACCCGACAGATGGGTGAACAGGGCTACGCGATTGTGGTGACCCGGGCCTTCGGGCCAGAGGGCGAAGATCTGATGGATCCCGACGGTCCTCGATTCAGTGGTGCCCCGGGCGTCAAGCTGTTGGTGCGACAGGGCGACGTGGAGGGCGAGGTCATCCTGAGCCCGGTCTACGGCGACCCGCAAAAGATCCACGACGCCGATTTTGAGCCGGGACAACCCTGTGAGCTGATCTGCCCGTCGACGGGCAACCACCTGGACAAGATCCCCGGCATGTCGTCGGAGGGCGGAGGAGAGTATTTCGCCATCTACCTGACGCCGAAGTTGGGCGATGGGGAGTTGGTGGCGATCAATAATGTGTGGGGCAATACGAATTCGCGGATGATGAGCGAGGATGAGATGCTCCTGATGCTGGCCGATTCGGAGGCCGAGGAACACGCCTGAGCGAGGCGATGCCGGCCCGGTCCGGTGATGATGTGAGTCAACGAGCGCAGCATCGGCCTGGAATGATCGGTCGATAGCTGCGTTTTTTGTTGCGAGACGACCACGGGGATCCACCTTTTAGTAGGGAGGTGGTTGGGGACGGAGGGGAGAGCGGGAAACATTTATAGAGGCTGTGGCTCCGGCGACGGCTCCAACGAGCTTATCGATGATGACAGCGAGCATTTAGCGAAGCGAGAATAGCGATGGCGAAAGAAAAGATATCTCTTCCGTTGGCCAACCGGCAGCCGGAAGCCCCCCAGAGTGAGCGCAATTCGGGGCCGGCGAGGCCGAAGTGGAAATTTCAGCCCGACGAGGCGGGGCCTCGACCGCGTTGGATCCGAAAGCGGTTGACCCTCAATAAGGCCTTTTTCGAGACGCAGCAGATGGTCGAGGAGGCGGGGCTCAATACGATTTGCGAGTCCGGTCAGTGCCCCAATATCACGGAGTGCTGGTCTCGGAAGTCGCTGACCTTCATGATCCTGGGCAATATCTGCACCCGAAGCTGCGGGTTTTGCGACGTCATGACCGGGCGGCCGGGGCGTGTTGACGAGGATGAGCCGCGGCGTGTGGCGGAGACGCTTTCAGGGCTGGACTTGAATTATGTGGTGATCACCAGCGTGGATCGCGACGATCTGGACGATGGTGGGGCGCAGGCCTGGGCCAATACGATCAACGCCATCAAGGAGCGGTGCCCCGATCTGGGGCTGGAGGTGCTGACCCCGGATTTTAAGGGGGAGTTGGAAAATGTCGACATCGTGCTGGATGCCGAGCCCGATTGCTTTTCTCATAATATCGAGACGGTGGAGGCATTGCACCGCCACGTTCGGCCTCAGGCGCGCTACGAGCGAAGCTTGAAGGTACTTCAGCACGCCGCCGATGACGGCCGGGCGTTGGTGAAGTCGGGGATGATGCTGGGCCTTGGCGAGACCAACGACCAGGTGCTCTCGGCCATGCAGGATCTGGTGGATCATGGGGTGGAGGTGCTCAACCTTGGGCAATATCTGCGCCCCTCGAAACGCCACCTGCCGGTCAAGCGGTGGGTGCACCCCGATGAATTTGAGATGTTCAAAGAAGAGGGGGAGAAGATGGGCTATAAGCATATCGAGTCTGGGCCATTGGTGCGGTCGAGTTACCGCGCCGATTTGCAGGCCGAGGAGATCGCTGAGAAGTCCGGGGGGTTCGGTGGATGTGGATCGTCGGGGTTGGCCAATGGCTGAGGGGGCAAAGTCGAAGATCGGCGGCCTCTATGCCATCATTGACCCCGCTCGAGTGGAGCCGTCGGCCCTGATGGGGATGACGGCGTCCATCTTGGAGGGGGGGGCGTCGGTGGTTCAGCTTCGCGACAAAATTTCGACGGCCCGAGATTATGTGGCGTCGGTGAGGGCGATGAAGGCGGTGTGCCAACGCTACGGGGCGCCCCTGATCGTCAACGACCGGGTCGATGTGGCGCTGGCAGCGGGGGCCGACGGCGTGCATGTGGGACCCGAGGATATCGGCGTTCAAGCGGTGCGTGCGATCGTGGGTCCGGCGTTTGTGGTGGGGGCGTCGGCGGGAACGGTGGATGCGGCGCTTCAGGCCGAGGAAGAGGGGGCCGATTATCTGGGTGTGGGAGCGATCTACGAGGCGCGACGCTCCAAGCCCGACGCCTCGGCGCCGCGAGGCCCGGAGGCGATCGCGGCCATCGTCGATCGGGTGACCATCCCAGTGGTGGGTATCGGCGGGATTGGCGCGGACAATGCCGCGGCGGTTATGGAGCGAGGCGCCAGCGGGGTGGCTGTGATCAGCGCTCTGATGGAGGCCGAGGACCCCGGCGCGGCGGCCAGGGAACTAAGTCGTCAGGTGGAAGGGCTTGGCGCGTAGAGCAAATGTTGACGTCTCGAGGCCCGATGTCTATGGTGCAGCGGCCTGAGTCGCGACTCAGAAATAGAACCTATCCAAGAAGGAGCCAATCCATGGCCCGAGTGACTGTCGAAGATTGCCTGGAAGAAGTGGAAAATCGATTCGCCCTGTGCATGCTGGCCACCGAGCGAGCCCGAGAGCTTCGGAGAAAGGGGGCGCGGATCTTTCCCTCCAAAAATAAGGCACCGGTGCACGCCCTGCGAGAAATCGCGGCGGGCTTTGTGTTCTTTGATGAGCGCAGCAAGGCCAAATTGTCCAAGTCGCTGGGTCTGGACACGCTGGAGGCCGAAGACCGCCTCGGCGGGTGATGTGGCCCCCCGGTGGCAGGAGGCTAAGTCTTGTCCGATGAGCCGTCCCACCACTGGGACTCCAAGATGGCCTGAAGCTGGGCCTGAGTCGTGCGATCCATCGTGGGGAGCGACGAGGAGCGCTGGTGGTGGACGTCGCCAGCGACGCGCTGGAAGGCGGCGACAACGCCGTCGAATTGACGGACCAGCTCATCGAAGATGCGGTGAAAAGCACCTCCCGGTGCCTTGAATTCCATCAGGCTCTCGACGTGGGCGTAGGCGTTTTTACCCATGTCCCGGTAATAATTGGCGTCCACGAGGGCCCGTGGTCGATTGAGGTAGGCCTCGAAGAAGCCACAGGAAAAGAGGCTAGCGTCGCCCAGATTGCGATAGGCCTCGATGCGCTGGTCGCCGGCGCCGCGCAGGGCATCGCCGAGCATCATGGCGGCCGGGCGCTCGAATCCGACGGCCTGGCGATTGCTATCGTCGAGGCGGGCAAAGCGATCGAGGAGATGAACCAGGTAGGCCTGGGTCTCTTCGCGCGGCGTCAGGCCGAGGTCGTCGAATGCTTCCGCCAATTCGTCGCGGAAAAATTGATAAAGGGTATTGGCCTTCGTTATGGACTGGTTTGGATCCGTCATGCATAACCTCCCGGAATCCCATGGGGGGTCAGACGAGGCGCGGCTTCAATGGGGTGCGCGCCCAGCCCATCAAGGGCTTGAGGGCGGCGATGCCTCGCTGAAACACCCCCGACAACATCTCTCATGGTATCGGAAATTTTACGGGGACGCACGTTTTGCTCGCTGGCTCCTCTGGATGGGGTTGTGCATTGGCCTATGGATGCCCCTGGAGGCCGGTGCCGCCGAAGCCGATGAGGAGGTGCTGTGGTGGATCCGAAGCGCCGATGATGACGTCGAGCAGAGGGTCATACAGGGCATCGACGAGGGGCTCGGCGAGAGCGATGAGGGCCATGTGCGGGGGCGGCAGGCCATGCGGGAGCGCCTCGACGACGAGGCGGTGGTCGACCAGGACTGCCTGACGGGGCGGGAGCGCTGTGGAAAGCCGCGGGCGATGATCATGCGTACCCTGGGTGTGGACCTGTGGATCGCCGCCGATGTGGAGGCGATGGACGATGGTTATAAAGGTAGGTACGAGGTCGTCGATCGGCGAGGGGAAGCGGTGGCGACGGGGACGATTCAGGCCGACCAGGCCGAGGGAGTGGGCCTGGGATTGGTCAGCGAGATCGTGGAGGCCGTGGCGGTGATCTCGGTGAGCAGCCATCCCGAGGGGGCTGAGCTGTGGATCGACGGGGAAGCGGCGGGAGCGACGCCGGTGAGCCGGGCCGTACCCGTGGGTGAGCGACACTTGCGGTTGGCATACGAGGGGGCAGAGGACTGGGAAGAGCGGCGGTCGGTGGAGGCTGGCCAATACCTGGAGGTCGAGGTGGCCATGCGCTGGCGTCCGGCGACGGTGCGCCTCGAGGGAGCGCCCGACGGGGCGCTGTTATACCTCGATGGGCAGCGGGTGGAGGTCGACGAAGAGGGGCTGGCCGTAGAGCCGGGGCGGCGCTTTCTGGTGGTGGAAGCCGCCGGCTATGAGTCGGAACGCCGTCATATCGAGGTGGCGGCGGAGGAGGAATTGGTCGTCGATCTGGAGATGGAGCGCCAGATGGGGTGGCTGCGAGATGTGGACGCCGAGGCGATCGCCGATCGCCGTTTCCAGGGCGAGATCGGTCTGGAGTTTGGGTTGAGGCGAAGCGATATCCGGGGCGATACCTTTGAGACGGATGAGGGGCCGGCGCTGGTGGAGGGGTGGGAGCGCGAAGACGGGGAGGTATCGATCTCGGGGAGAGGCCAGCGGTTGGCGCCAGGTCCGGGGATCCGCGCCGGGGTTGGCTGGGAGGGGCGACGCCTGGGCGTGGAGTGGATATCGCTGACGGTGGCCCGGCACCGGGTCACCGAGCGGCTTCGTTGGCGCCAGGACGAACAGGCCGCCGGGGGGAGAAGCCGGCAATTTGTCGATCTCGACGTGCGTCCCATGCAGCTTCGCGGCCGGTGGTTCTATGAAAATCTGGCCATTCGCGCTCAAGGTGGCCTGGGCTTGCACGCCCAATGGGTCTCCTTGACCACGGACGACGCCCAGCGGCTGAGATATCGCCGGTATCAGCCTCAGCTCAACGTGGAGGCCGGTGCCCGCTACCACTTCGACGAGCGGTGGTCCCTGGGCGCCTACTATCGACCGACCTATGGCTTCCGAGATGGCATGAGCCATCATCTGGGCATCACCGTTGGCGGTGGCTTGACCGAGTTACCGGGGCTGCGATCTCGCCCCCCAGGAGAGCTATGAAACAGGGATGGATATTGGGTCTTTTGGCGATGGCGTGCTGCATGGCGCCGAGCGCGCTGTTGGCCAGTGAATATGCGGGTGATGTCGCTCCTTGGGAGCGGTCCATCCCCCCCTGGGAGGAGGCATTTGAGGAGGCGTTTGAGGAGGGGCGTAAAGCATATAATAGCGGGGATTTCGAAGGGGCTCGCGATGCTTTTCGACGGGCCGCTCAGATCGATCCAACTCGTTCTGAAGCCTATCGGAATCTGGCGAGAAGTCTGAATATGCTGGATGCCTACGGGGAGGCTACCCATTTTTATGATCACTACCTGGATCGGGCGGAGGATGCGGAAGACCGCGATCAGGTGGAGGCGGAGCGTCAGGATACGGCGCGTCGAGCCGGCGATGATCGGAGACGGTTGCCGACGAGCCAGCGCATGGCCCGTCGGGCCCTGGAGCGGGAGATGTGGGAGGGGCGGATCTGGAGCGAAGGGGAGTCGGGGGCCCTGGGGTTATTTGAGGAGCTTTTGGAGACCGGTTACGCGGAGCCCGATCTGGAGGAGTTGAGAGGCGATCTGGAGCGCCGCCTGGAGGAAGAAATCCTCGCCAAATGGGATGATGAGGGGCAGTGGTTGCCCGTGCTCGGGGAAGGCGCATGGGAGCGACAACGCCAGCGCGCGCTTCGATGGGCGGAGTTGGTTCGCGATGAGGAGCGGCTCGCGGGGGTCCGAGAGGCGATGGGGGTGGTGGATATAGGGATGAAGGTGGTGACGGGCGAGGATGGGGAGCCACAGGCAGAGGCAGAGAGGGTTGAGGATCGCTGGGGGTTGGTGCCCAGGTATGAGGTGGGGTTGGCCGTCCAACGAGGGGAGATCGAGGAGGCGGTGGAAGGGCTGGATGGTTTGATGGAGGAGGGGAATCTGGGGGAGAAGGCGATGGAACAAGCTAACATTCTTCGGGTGCAGCTACGCCATCGGATGGGGGAAGCAGACGAGACAGGGCAGTGGGTCGAGGAGTGGCTGGACACTCAGTGATGCACTTGCCTGTGGTACAGCGGTGTATATTTTCAGGGGTTGCGATGGGCGTTGAGTCGATAAAGCGATATCGACGGGCTCACCGCAGTGGAGACATTCACGGGAAACGGCGAGCGCACTACGAATGCGGGTCGCACACTGAGGTCTACTTTATGGGAGGGTGATCATGCTGTTGGATCCTCTGTATTGGCTTGTGATTGGGGTTGGAATGGCACTGAGTTTGGGGGCTCAGTGGTGGGTGAAGTCGGCAGTGCGGCGTTGGGAGTCGGTGCCCATGAGTCGCGGGTTGACGGGATATCAGGTGGCCCAGGCCATCCTGAGAGCTCAAGGGATCGGCGGGGTGAATGTGGAGCAAACATCAGGACGGCTCAGCGATCACTACGATCCGAGGACTCGGACGCTGCGACTGAGCCCTGATGTCTACAGCGGGCGGTCTGTGATGGCTGCCGGGATCGCGGCCCATGAAGTGGGTCATGCCATTCAGCATAAAGAGGGGTACGGGCCGATGGCGATACGCCAGCGAATGGTGCCGGTGGCCAATATCGGCACGCAGCTCGGACTGTGGATCACCATCGCCGGGATCTTTGTGGGGGTCACCGAATTGGCAGCGCTGGGCGTCCTATTATTTGGTGGGGCGGTCATGTTCACGTTGGTGACACTCCCGGTGGAATTCGATGCTTCACGCAGGGCCAAGAAGGTACTCATCGATGGTGGTCTGGTGGCCGGCCGAGAGGCCAAAGGCGTCCAACAGGTGCTGCGAGCGGCCGCAGCGACCTATGTTGCAGCCGCGGTGTCGGCTATCCTGCAATGGTTGTACTGGGCCTACCGGGCCGGGTTGTTGAGACGATAGTCAGGCGAGTCCGCATGTCGATGTGGTGGTGGAGGATGGACGCAATGAGTGATGGCGGTAAAGCAAGAGGCTGGCCCGGGCGGTGGTATGCGCTGATCCTGGGGGCGATGACGATGGCAGGGTGGGCGTGTTCGACGGGGGGGCCGGTGGAGGTATTGGAGACCCATGGGTTAGAGGATGGAGGAGATTGCGAGGAGGTCGAGGCCTGTCGACAGGAGAGTGCTCAGGCATTGGCTGAAGGGCGTTTTGAAGAGAGTCGACATATTCGTCTGGGACTGTGCCGTGACGGCTCGGTGAAGGGGTGTCGGGATCTGGCCGATGGGCTGGTGTCCGGGGCCTACGGAGACAGGGACGAAGCGCTGGGGAAAGAGCTGTACCAATGGGGATGTGAAGAGCGGGGGGATGCGGCCAGTTGTCACCGACGGGGGGAGCTGGAGCGACGCACGGGCGCTTATGAGGCCAGTGAGACCTGGTTTGCCAGGGCCTGTGAGAGAGATTCGATGCAGGGGTGCCATGACGGGGTCCTGGTGCGACTGGCCGTCGAGTCGGTTGACGAGGACACCCAGGCGAAGGCCCGCGAGGAGCTGGTGGGGCTTTGCGATCGGGGGTTGGATGTGGCCTGCGTCAATCTTGGCCATATGGAGGCCGCCGGGTGGGGCGGGGGACGGGAGCACAACCGTGCAATTGAGCGCTTCCGAGACGCCTGTGAGGAGCCAGATGTGGCACAGGCATCGGCGCTGGGTTCGCCGGTGAGGGGAGAGGAGCCCGATCTCTATGCGGCGGCAGAATACCATCCAGAGGTCGCCTGTGATCACTGGGAGACGCTGGCCGTGGGGCGCGTGGAAGAACGGGTATCCAGTGCCATGGCCGCCGAAAGAGAGTCACTAAGGGAGTGCGTGGAGGAGGAAGAGAGCCTTGAGCCAAAGCGGATCTTTATGAGGGCTGATGTGGGCCCCCGGGGAGAGTCCTGGCGGCCTGAGCTCGAAGACGACGCCACGGTCACAGCCGGGGTAGCGACCTGTCTGGAGACGATCTTGTCTCGTCATCTGGACGATGGTGATGAGGAGGGTCGGTTCAAGGCTCAGTGGGGGCTATCGATCCTGGTGTCCGATGCGGCGCCAGATGACCAGGAGGGCGATGGGGAGACCGGATGTGATGGCCGGGCGCTGCAGCATGTCATGTCGCAAGTTCGCCCGGAGTTTCATCGATGTGGGCAGCGTCATGGAGCCGAAGCAAGTCATGATCCGGGAGCGACCCTGGTGCGGGTGGTGATCGATAGCGAGGGCCATGTCGACGAGGTGAGTCAGCAGACCACATTTGGCTCGACGGAGCTGACAACCTGCGTGGAGCGGGCGGTGAAAGCGGCCGATTGGGCAGATGCTGGAACCCGGTCATGCGACTTTGAAGTGCCGGTCAATTTTGGCACGCGGGGCCAGTTGCACTTTTCGATCGTTGTGAGGACGGCGCTGGATCGTTAGGCTTTGGTCCGTTGCCTGCCCGGGCGGCGACACGCGCCGGACCCAAGCGCGTCGGAACAAACCTGGCATCGAAGGAGTAAAGGCTTCATGAACGGTGATACAAAGGAACTCAAGATCAGTGCGGGAACGCAGATCGCCGACCGCTATCTGGTGGAGGAGCAACTCGGCGAAGGGGGATTTGCCACGGTGTACGGCGCGCGCGACGAGATCATCGATCGCCCGGTGGCCATCAAGGTCTTGGAGTTGGGGGAAATCGAGGAGGACGATGACACCCTGGATCGGGTGCTTCAGCGATTTCTTCGAGAAGCCCGAACGGCCGCCCGGATCACCCATCCCAGCGTCGTCGATATCTACGATTTCGGCGTCTTAGGCAACGGAGACGCCCCCTATATCATCATGGAGTATCTGGAGGGCATTAATCTCTACGATCAGATCAAGAAGGGGGGACCCATTTCTCCGCAGTGGTTGCTTCCCAATTTCTGCGACTTGCTGGACGCCCTGGGAGAGGCCCATGACCACCAGATCGTCCACAAAGATCTAAAGCCCTCCAACGTCTTTCTCAACAAACCCCAGACGCGTCGAGAGGTGTGGAAAATCGTGGACTTTGGGATTGCCCACGTCGACGGGCCATCGAGCGCGCGGTTGACCAAAACCGGATTTTTGTCGGGGACGCCCCAGTATCTATCGCCGGAGTATATCGAGGAACAGGCGGTCTCCTCAGTGATGGATGTGTACCAGATGGGTCTGGTGCTGGTGGAAGCACTGTGCGGCGAGCCGGTGGTCAAAACTCGTCAGCCCTTCAAGGCGGTGCGCCGACACGTCGATGGAAATTTGGAGATCGATGATGAGATCTGGGGGTCGGCGTTGGGGCCTGTCCTTCGCCAAGCGCTGGAGACCGATCCGGCCAAGCGATTTACCACGGGCCATGAATTCGCCGATGCCCTGGCAGGGGTGGATGCCAGTCAGGTGCCATCGTATGCCGAACCGGTACGAAGTGAGCAAAAGACGGCCAAATGGGCGGCTGTGGAAGGCGCCGAGTCATCGGCGACGAGGACGTTCCACAAAAAACCGGTCGATCCGACCTGATCCGGTAAATCTGGCGTAAATAGGGGGGTTGGTCGCTCCTTGGGAGCGGTCATGAGCGATATTTTCGGGTGATTTTTAGAAGCATGACGACACATTTGTGCGAATGTGTCGATAATTGTGTCATGGGAGTATAGAGGAGCAGTCATACTGAATACTTTTGGGGAGGAGGATTGAGATGACGAAGCCACGGTGCCACAAACCGGGTCAAACATCCCATGTGACGAGGCGTTGTCGAGGACGAAAATATTACCTCAAGCCCACGCCTTTTATTCGCCAGGCCATGGAGTATCAGGTGGCCAGGGCGGCCCAGAAAACGCGGGTGGAGGTCGCCGGGGTGATGACGATGAGCAATCACTTTCATATTCAGCTCTTGGATCCGAGAGCAAATCGAAGCGATTTTATGCAATATTTGGTGCGAGCGCTGACCTTTCGGCTGCAATCGCTATATGACCTCGTGGGGCAGGGATCGATGTGGCAGGCCGGTCAGTATATGGATGTGCATAAGTGGGGACTGAATACGGAGCTGGGGACCTTATTATATATCTGGCTGAATCCAGTGGCCGCCGGGTTGGTGGAGCGGGTGCGTGATTGGCCGGGGTTTATGATTTTGCCGGAAGATTGGGGCAAGACGAGAACGGTAAAAAAGCCCGCAGTGCACTACGGCCGGCGTGGGCCCGATGAGATCACTTATACGCCACGGAGGCCGGGGTGCTGTCGCCATCTGGACGATGAGGAACTCGTGGGGCTCATGAATCGACTGATTGGTCAGTTGGAAGAGCACTACGCTGCGATTCGTCGTCGGGAGGGCAAAGAGGTCATCGGTGTCGAGGGCGTGATGGCGTTGGATCCTCATGATTCGCCCGACACACCAACGAAACGGGCGGCGCCGTCACCACGGACCGGGTTCTCGGCCGATACGATGGAACAGGTAAAGATCATGGAGGACCAGCATCGAAGCTTTTTGGACAATTATGAGAGGCAGCGCCAGAAATGGGTCAGTGGCCAAGATGTCGCGTTTCCTGCCGGGACGCTTAAGATGCGACGCCAGACACCGGTCATATGCCGCGACGTCAGACCCGATGAACCGGGGATTTACCAGCCTATATCGTCAGGGTGTCGAGTCAAAGAGCGGCAGGATCCATCGTCAGACGACGGTGGGGCTCCTCCTGACGCATGTGATCGCGAGCAATCCGGGGACTCAAAAACTCTCGCGGCTCTGCCCAAGGCTTTAAGGGGAGCGCTTCACTTCGACGGTGATGCCTGGGAGGTCATATTCAGCGTGGTGGATGTGTCATCGGGGTCGGAGTCATCGAAAACACCTCCAGGAGGAAGCGGGGCGCTGAGGGATAGGCGCCTGGAGATTGAGCGAGAAACGAGCCCACAGGTAAGCGCTAGCGGGGGATAGCGAAAGAAGTTCCGATCCGAGATTGGAGGGGGACTACCTTTTCAAAAAGTGGTCACATCACCGATGGTAAATTCTGTCCTCGGCGACGCGGTTTTTTTAATATAACTATAGTTTTTCGTTCTGTCTTCAAAAGGGTTTTGTCGCGCATTAGTGTGAACCCATTTGGTGAGTACCCATATTTAATGGGGTCGATCAGATTGTGTACCCAATCGGGTGTCAAGCAGGATCTAAATGAGAGAAAATGGCGTGAAACCGGGACTTCGTCGCTCTTTGAGAGCGGTTTTGGGGGTCAAATCAGATTTTTTCGGTCAGCAGCGCGGAGTTGGGCGACCAATTCACGGACTTTTTGGGCGCGGTCTCGGGGGGTGATAAGGAGGGCGTCATCGGTGTCGACGATGACGAGGTTGGAGAGGCCGCTGGCGGCAATGAGTCGCTGGTGGTCACCACGGGAAATGATGACGGAGCGGGAGACGTCGTCGAGGAGTGTGTCGTGGGCATCGACGACGTTGCCGTCGGTGTCGGTGGGCAAGACCTCGTCGAGGGCGTCCCAATGGCCGACATCGGACCACCGGAAATTGGCGGGGATGACGTCGACGGAGGTGGCCTGTTCCATGATGGCGTAGTCGATGGAGAGGCAGGGCAATTGTTGGAAGGTGGAGGTGATGGCGGGGGCATCGGGGGGAGATTGCTGGAGAGCAACGCGGAGTTGTTCAACCGTGGACCAGTGCTTGGGATGTTGGCGTTGGAGTTCGCGCCACAGGGCCGATGGGGTGAGGATGAAAATGCCGCAATTCCAGAGGTGGCGTCCGGAGTGGAGGTAGTTGAGGGCGCGGCCGTGGTCGGGTTTTTCGACGAAGGAGGCGACGGGAAGAGGTGTTGGTTCGGAGGGTTGGGCGTCAATGGGTTCGGAGGTTTCGATATAACCGTAACCGGTCTCCGGGTGGGTGGGGGGCACGCCGAGGGTGACGATGGAGCCCTGTTGGGCGCGGTGGGCCGCGGCCTTGAGGCAGTCCTGGAAGGCCTGTTGGCCGGCGATAAAGTGATCGGCGGGAAAGAAGGCGATGGGGAGGTCGCCGTGATGGGCCTCGGCATGGGCGCAGGCCAGGATGATGGCCGGGGCGGTGTCGCGGGCGGCGGGCTCTTCAATGAATTCGATGGGCCAGCCGTCGTCCAGGAGGGCCCGGGTGGGGGGGACAAGGCTGGAGCGACAGACAATGCGCACAGGACGCGAATTGTCGCTCAGGGGTAGCAGGCGCTCGACGGTGGTTTCAATGAGGGAGCGCTGGTCGCCGAGGACGGAGAGGAGTTGCTTGGGGCGTTGGCGGCGGCTCAGGGGCCAGAAACGGGTCCCTGAGCCGCCGGCAAGGATGATGGGGGTCAGCATAGGCATGTGCGCTCGACGTGGGTCAGGAGCCAACCACGAACCATGGACGGAGGATTAGAGCTCATGAACCACGGGGGTGACGACGGGATGGCGGTTGATGCGGTCGCGGATGTAGCGACGCACGGCCTGTCGGATGGCCTCTTTGACCTCCGAGATGTCGCGTCGAGCGGCGTTGGACAATTCGGAGACGGCGTCGGCGGCAGCACGTTGGGCTCCGGCGAGGACGTTGTCGCTGTCGGAGGGACCGACGACGCCGCGCTGAAGGAGCTCTGGGGCCTCGGTCAGTTCGCCGCGATCCTTGTCGAGGACGGCGTAGGCGATGACGATACCGGCGTTGGCCAATTTGCGTCGGTCGTGGAGCTGGAAATCTTCCTGGTCGCCGATATTGCGGTCATCGACGAGGAGGCGTCCATGGTCGACCTGACCGACGACGTTGGCGCCGTCGCGGGTGAACTCGAGGACATCGCCATTTTCGATGACCATCGCTTTGTCGACGCCGACGTCGCGGCCCAGTTGGGCGTGCTTTTGACGCATGCGATACTCACCGTGGACCGGCACCAGGTACTGGGGCTTGGTGAGGTTCATGAGGAGTTTCATCTCCTCCTGTTTACCGTGACCCGAGCAATGGATGGGGGCATCGTCAGCGGTGATGACGGTGGCGCCGCGCTTGAGCAGACTGTTGATCATGGAGTTGATGCCGTACTCGTTGCCGGGGATCCGACGGGCGCTGAGGATGATGGTATCGGTGTCCTTGACGTTCATATGGCGATGGTCGCCGTGGGACATCCGGGAGAGAGAGGAACGGGGCTCGGCTTGGCTGCCCGTGGAGACGATGAGGAGTTCATCATCGCGATAGTCGGTGAGCGTCCGCGGGTTGATCAGGATGTCACTGGAGGGGACCGGGAAAAAGCCGAGGTCGCGAGCGATATTGGTATTTTTGACGAGGCTGGTACCCATGAGGGCGACTTTTCGTCCCTGTTTTTCAGCGACTTCCAGCAGAGCAGCCACCCGGTGGATGTTGCTGGAAAATTGGCCGACGATGACGCGGCCTTCGGCGTTCTCCATGACCTCGGCGATGCCGCGTTGCACGGTGGTTTCGCTGGCGGAAAAACCGGGGGAGTTGGCGTTGGTGCTGTCCCCAAAGAGCGCCAACATATTGCCCTCGCCGAGTTCGGCAAAGCGGGACAGATCGGTGGGTTCATCGAAGACCGGGGTCTGATCGAGTTTCCAGTCGCCGGTGACCAGAGCGGTGCCCAGCGGGGTGTGCAGGGCAATGGCCATGGCGTTGGGCACGGAGTGGTTGATGTGGATGAATTCGACGACGAAGGGCCCGATTTCGAGCTGGTCGCCAGGCTCGCATCCGTAGAGATCGACTTCGTTTCCGAGGCCATGGCTCTGGAGCTTTCGGTTGAGCATGCCCAGGGTCAATTCGCCGCTGTAGACCGGGACGTCGACTTCCTTGAGAAAATAGGGGGCGGCACCGATATGGTCTTCGTGGCCGTGGGTGATAACGATCCCGTCGAGTTTGTCGAGGTTGTCGATGACATAATTCCAATCGGGGATCAGAATATCGACGCCGAACTCTCGGGTCTCGGGAAAGGTGAGTCCGCAATCGACCATCAGCATGGAGCCGTTGCATTCGATGAGGGCGCAGTTAAGGCCGACCTCGTCGAGGCCTCCAAGAGGGATGTAGCGGACGTAATCGCCGTTGGGCGGGGTGGGTACAGGTTGTCGGTTGCTCATAATTCCTCGTCTAAATCTGGGAAGAGTAAAGATATAATGAAACGCTCATCCCGCCTCTGCCACATGCAGAGTATCGGGGAAGCCGTTTCGATGGGTTGGTTGAAATTGATTGCAAATATACGTGTGGACTGAGAAAAGGGCGCCATTGCGGAAATCACGCCGATAGAATCTATGCCGAAGCCTTAGCGCGTCTGCCTAGCCGTTGCAAGAGGCGCCGCAAAAAAGTGCCCCAGAAATCACGAAAACCGCTCCCAGGGAGCGACATGGGTCAGGTTTGATGGGGGGAACCGGCGATCAGGCGCTGGGCTCACGGGTGCGGAAACTGTCAAGGCAGTGGTCGTCGGGATCGGAGGGACTGTAGAGGCGTTCCTCGTCGCAGTCGTTGTTTTTCGAGGAGGGGGCCTCCGGCATCTGTGAGCACCACAGGCAGTCATCCGAGGAGTCGAGCATGTCGATGGGGATTTCGTGGGAGTCGGCCGGGGCGGCGACGTCCAGCAGGGCCCGCGGGGTAAGCAGGAGGGCCATGGCGAAGACGACGAACGCCAGGGCGATGCGGGGAGTCGATTGTAACGAAGGCCAACTCATGGGGGGCTCGACGGGGTTATTATAAAACATCTCCAGTGGTTGAGGATAGCATGGGCACAATGGAAATCAAGTCGCTCGCCGGGAGAGTGGGATGGTGATCGGCGGGGGCGCGCTTGATTGGGTGGAGAGAGGGCGGTATCAAGGGGTGAAGCAGCGAATTGGATGGCCGGCGTAGACAGCGCGGTGAAAGGCGTCGGCGAAACGGCCAAGGCACGGGAGCGAATGTCAACGATGGTTTGGATTTATCTGGGCAGTTTCATATTCGGTGGGGTGTTCGTGCTGCTGTCGTTGCTGGCCGGAGTGGGCGACGCGGATGCCGACTTCGATATTGATGCCGATGCGGACGTTGACGTCGATGTGGATGTGGACGCCGACGTCGATGCGGATGTGGATGCCGATATGGATGCCGACGCCGATGGGGAGGGCGGGGTGGATGTGGAGACGCGGTTCGGCAAGAAGTACCGTCCGTGGCTCAGTTTTAAGTTTTATACCTTTGCCGCCTGTTTTTTTGGGTTGACCGGATTATTGCTGACGCTGGTGGGGCAGGGAGAGGGCGCCGTGGGGATCGGGCTGTCCTCGCTACTGGGGTTGGGCGCCGGTTTCGGGGTATCCTACTTATTGCACTACGCCGACCGGTCCAGCGCGTTGAATCGGGCGCGGGGCGAGCGCGATTTTCTGGGTGCACAGGCCACGGTGCTGCTACCCATTGAAAAAGGGGAACGGGGCCGGGTTCGGCTGCAGATCGATGGGCGCACGGTGGATATGCGGGCGGAAACGGAGCGCGACGACGTGGTGCTGGGCATCAACGATGAGTGCTTTGTGCTCGATATTGAGGACGATGTGGCCAAGGTGCTGGATGCACGGGCGCTGGAAGAAGAACGCTAAGAGAGTTTGAAGAATCTTCGTCAACGGTAGTTCAACCCTGAGTGTGAGGAGAAGCGATGGCAACCATGATATTTACTGGTCTGGTGGGACTGGCCGTCATTATTTTTGTATTCGTCAGCGTCTATAAACACTGCCTGCAGGTGAGTCGCCCCCACGAGGTGCTTATCATCTCCGGTAGTGGTGAGAAGATCGCCGGGGGAGGGACGACGGGTTATAAGGTGATCCGACACGGCGAGCGGGGGATTTATAATCCACTGATCGAAGAGGTGAATCGGCTGAGTCTACAGGTGATTCCGGTGCATATCAGCATCGACGGCGCCTATTCCAAGGGTGGCATCCCGTTGAACGTCCAGGCGGTGGCCAATGTGAAGGTCGATAGTGGCAAATACCTGGGCAATGCCATCGAGCGTTTTTTGGGACGAGGCCAGCAGGAAGTGATGCGGGTGGCCAAGGAGACCCTGGAGGGTAATTTGCGCGGAGTGCTGGCGACGCTGACGCCGGAAGAGGTCAACGAGAGTCGCCTGGAATTTGCCAAGCGGTTGGCGGAGACAGCGGAGACCGATCTGGCGGGACTGGGCCTGCATATGGACACGCTCAAGATCCAGAACGTAAGCGATGAGCGAGACTATCTGGACTCCATTGGTCGCGAGCGAATCGCGGAGATCATTAAGATTGCCGAGGTGTCGGAGTCGCGTTCGGTGCGCACGGCGGAGGAAAAAGAGGCGGAAGCCCAGGGACGTGGCGAAGTGGCCCGGCGAAACGCCCAGGCTGAGATTCAGCGCAAACAAAACGAACTCCGAGAGTTGGAAGCGCAGTTGGAGCTCAAGGCGAAGTCGGAGGAGGAAAAAGCGGAGGCCCGGGGCTTGGCGGCACGGGCGGAGGCGGAGCAAGAGCTTCAGCAGGTACGTACGGAGTTGGAGAAAATCCGGCTGCAGGCAGACGTGGTCATCCCGGCCGAGGCCGACAAGGTGGCGCGAGAGCTCATCGCCGCTGGAGAAGCCGCCGAGGTCGCCGAGCGTGGGCGTGCCATGGCGCAGGTGCTTCGAATGATGACCGAGGTCTGGGACGAGGCCGGCGATGCGGCGATGGACGTATTTATCCTGCAGCGCATGGAGCAGGTGATGACGAAAGTGGCGGCGGCGGCCAACCAGGTGAAGGTGCGAGAGGTGGCCCTCATCGACGGAGGTTCGGGTAAGACGCTTCCCAATTACGTGAGCGCCTTTCCCGGCATCGTGGGCGGCGTCTTTGAGGAGATGCGCGATACGGTGGGCATCGACATTGGTGGCGTGCTCACCGGACAGCGACCAGATGCCGAGAGCGAGATGGCCAAGAAGGCATCGACGGCCGGCGAAGGCCCGACGGAAGAAGGTGGAGGGCGTCTATCGGCGAAGCAAAAGAAGAGCCTGGCCAGTCGGTTGGCGCGCTCCAAGGTCGATAGCGAGGCCAAGACCACGGCGCTGGATCCATCGGATCTGGAGAAGGGCGAGGACGATTCGCAGGCCTAACCAGGCAGCGATCGCAAGGCGAGAGATTAGATAACCGGCGAATCCAACGCGTCGTAGACAAGAGATGAGGAGAGAGTGATGGAATTGATCATTATCCCGGCAGTGGTGTTATTTTTAGGATTATTGGCGATTTACGGCGTGGTGACCCACCTGACAGAGGTGTGCGAGCCCAGTGAAGTGTTGGTATTTAGCGGGAATAAGGGCCGCTATGAGCTGCTGCACTCGGGGCGCAAGGTCAAGAATCCTTTATGGCACAAGGTCGATCGGCTGGATGTGACGAATATGGTGATCGATCTGCATGTGACCAACGCCTACTCCAAGGGCGGGATCCCGCTGACGGTGCGGGCGGTGGCCAACGTCAAGATCGGTAGTCGAAAGCCCCATATTGATAACGCCGTGGAGCGCTTTCTGGGGATGAGCCGTAAGCAGGTCATGGAGGTGGCTCAGGAGACCCTGGAGGGGAATCTGCGGGGGGTATTGGCGACGATGACGCCGGAGCAGGTCAACGATGACCGCATTACATTCGCCAAGAATTTGTCGGAAGAGGCGGAGGAAGATCTCCAGAGCCTGGGCCTGGAGATGGACACGCTCAATGTGCAGTCGGTCAAGGACAACCAGGGTTATTTGGACAGCATCGGTCGCCAGCAATCGGCAGAGCTGCTGATGCGAAGCCGAGTGGCGGAGGCCAGCAACCGCGCCGAGGCCAGTGAGGAAGACGCGTCCAACCAGGAGAAACGGGCGATGGCCAAGGTGGAGGCGCAGATGAAGATCGCCAAGGCGGAAGCCGAGCGGCGAATCATCGATGCCCAGACGCGGGCGGAGGCGATGGTCGCCGAGGAGCGCGGTCAGGTGGGAGCGCTGGTGGCCAAGGCGCGAGCCAACCTGGACGTGCAGCGCGCACGCCTGGAGCAGGTCAAGCGCCAGTTGGCAGCGGACGTCATTCAACCGGCGCAGGCCGAGAAGGCGGAGCTGGAGGCGCAGGCCAAGGCCAAGGCGGCGCAATTTGTGGAGGAAGGCAAGGCCAATGTGATCGCCCTTCAGGAGTTGATCGATACCTGGAATGCCGCCGAGGAGTCAGCGCGCCCCGTCTTCTTGATGCAGCAATTCGACACGATCTTAGATGCCATGATGTCGACCATCGAGGATATCGATATCGGCAAGGTGACGGTCATCGATTCGGATATCGATCGCATCGACCGTCAGGGCTCGATGCCCCTCAAAGCGGCCAGTGGGTCGGAGCAGATCAAGGAGACGCTGGGGATGGATATCCCGAAGATGCTCCAGGGGTTGGCGGCGCTGCAGGAGACGGAGAAGTGAGACGTCTCAGGGGGGAAGGCGATGCCGTAGGCGGGCCTGGAGGATGTCGTAGAGCCACTCCAACTCGCGGGGGTCGCCGATGTCCTCGGTCAGGGGACTGGCCGGGGGCAGCAGGGCACCGCCGAAGATATGGGCTTTGCCCTGGTTGTCGGTGATGATGATGCCGGCGTCGCCGGGAGCGGCATCGGTGACGAGGGTGACGGAGTCGATATCATCGAGGCTGATGGAGGTTAGGGTGGGTTCGACGACCGACTGGGAGGCCTCGTCGTCATCGTCGTCGTTCTTGGGAAGGGCCGGGGAGGAGCTGAGGGTGATGCGATGGTCGCTGAGCCATAATTCCTGGGGCCCGATGGGGGAGGCGAAGGTCTGAGGGGAGACCAGGTAGGTGATGCCGAGCCCCAGGAGGACAAAGGGCAGGAGGACGACGGCGACGAGAAAGACACCGGGGCAGATAAAGGCGCTGAAGCCGAAAATCATCAGACCGACGACGAGGGGCGCCGGAAGCTGCCGCTTGGGTTGGCCAGGGACGCGGATATGAAGTTCGTGGTCCAGCTGAGCGACCTCGCTCTTGGGCTCCTCCATGGGAGGAATGGCGATGATGGCGTCGAGGTCAGTGGGGGGCGGGGTGTCGTTCACGGCAATACCTGCAGGGAGGGGGCGACCAATCAAGCCTCTCCCATGGTGGTCGCTGGGACTAATTTTTCAAGGATGAGGTGGCGAGATCGTCGGCTCGTTCATTGAGAGGGTCGCCGGAGTGACCCTTGACCTTTCGGATATGGAGGTCGCTGAATTGGTCCACCAGGCGGCGGATGGAGAGGATGAGTTGGCGGTTGGCTTTGGCTTTCCAACCCTTGGTGAGGACGCCGATGGCGTAGCTGCTGTCGGTGTATAGATGAATGGTGCGATCGGTGTCGTCGAGGGTCTCGAGGGCGACTTTGATGGCCGTCAATTCGGCAATATTATTGGTGCCGTGGCCCAGGAATTGGGAGATCTCGAGGTAGTGAAAACCGTCGCGGATGATGGCGCCATAGCCGCAGGGGCCGGGGTTTCCAGAGCAGGCGCCATCGGTGTGGATCTCGATGAGGCCGTCGGCGGGCTCTTCGATGTGGCAGAGTTCGTCGGGGACGGTGGTGGACTCCATGCGAGGGCCGTGGTTGGCGGGGTCGGTGGCCGGATAGGAAGAGGCGTTGTTGGACGAGCTGGAGGAGGATCGACTGGCGTTGTCGGCGTCGATGCGGTCGGCGGGCTTATTGGAGACGTTGCTGGGGTGGGCGCGGTAGATCTTGGCGTCATCGCTATTTTGGTAGCGCATATTGACGCGGCCGTCATCGACGAGGACCTCGCCATCATCGTCGAGTTGAACCCAGACTTTTTTGCCCTTGAAGTAGTGACGACGCCAACTCATGCGTTGCTCCC